>NZ_JAEKDA010000016.1:0-204187 GCF_016405635.1 Pseudomonas sp. MF6755 | reverse complement strand
TTCTTTTCGGTCACTTGATTGACCGCTTGGATTTTGAATTCTTCGGGATAACGTGGGTTGCTCATGGCACCTCCTAATTGGCCTCAGTTTAAGGCAAAGAGGTGTCTACGAAACCCGAGGCGATTCATTGTGTGGAAACGAAATAGATTCTTCGTCCCCTCACGAGTGGTGTTAAGGGGCAGTAGATTGTTCCACAACGCCTCGAGAATTCGCTTATCTTCGCGAAGTTCGAATGCGAGGGACGTGTAGTAGGCCTGGAGTCCAGAGGAAAGCTTGTTCAAGCGCTCAAGGCTGCGCGAAAAAAGGAAAACCGTGAAGTTCACCTCGACAACAACTGCGCCCTTACCCTCGATCTCATGAACCAGTGTGTCAACGCCTTTTTTCTTATAGCCCAGCACAGGAATAAGGTGCGCAGTCGGGCCAAACACTTGATGGTTGATGATTGAGGAAGTGTTTTTGACTTCGTCCACCTTTACCACTTGGTCTGGATAGTGCAGCGTCAGAACCATGTAGTAAGGGTCAGTGATTTGGTTGGAGAGTCCACCCGGGTCACCGATCATATGGTTCATGATTGCAAGACTGGTGCGCTGGGGGAAGAACTTGACGCTCAACGCTTTTGCGTAATGAGACCCCTCATTGAATTTGATTGTTGACGGATCGTCGTAATTGATAGAGTCACCCGGGTAGTAGATCTGGTCCTTGAGTAACTTCGCTTCGTCATAGTGGGAGCGTGGAGCGTCCCATAGTTTGGTGATGATTCGCATGATCACCAGGTACGCGACTGCATCCAGCTGAAATAGATTCAACGATGCAGCCTTGAGTGCTTCTGTGATTCGATCAGCGCTTTCTTTCGTGGTGGCAATATCCGCGTCTTCAGGCCGCTCGTTACGGCATGGGAATTTAACAGTGACGATGACGCGCTGACGATTAAGCATTACGCCGCTGCGCTGCACTAACGGTGTGTCCACGCCACTGCTGATCAAGTTTGCGTGTTGGGTCGTCAGTGCCTGCAATATCGGCGTTGAATTAGGTTTGTTGTTGACGTATGCGTCAATGTACTCGCCTACATCAGGGCTGGCGAGCATGCCGATCTGGATGAAAGTGCCTGGTGGAAAGGCCATGCTCAACGCCGATTGCAATTTGTCCACGGTCGACGAACTTGCGCCCGTCAAGGCGTCGGAGACAAAACAAGCGCCGAGATAGTGTTCAGTACCATCTGAGCAGAAAAAAACCTTGGAGTCCGGGTCGACTGCTCTAACGGTGAGTTTTGCTTGAGGAAGGGTGACTCGGTCACCTTTGATCGTTGCTTTTGAGGCTGCCATAGCACTGTTCGCCTTGGAGTGTGGTTGAGTAGGCTTTGGAAGGCCTGTAGGGCAACCCGCAGGCAGAGCCAACTAAAAAGGCGCACTGGTTGCCAGTGCGCCTTCGGGGGTCTTACAAGGTAGCGGTGAAGATGTTGGTCAGTACGCCCGGGCCAACGCTTGCGGACAGGGCTACAGCAACGCCGGTAACCACGGACATAACCGACTGTTTCACGACGCCGATCGCCAGGCCGGTACCCAGTGCACCCAGAGCAAAAACTTTACCGAGGGAGCCGGTCATCCAGTCGTCAAGTTTGGTCACGATCGTGAAGAAGGTCGAGTCGGAGCCGGCGGTGACGTCCAGAGCCGCAGCCAGGCCCACAGCGGCCACAACCAGCATGGCTCCTTTGTTCATTTTGGCGAATGGCGCGGTCTGGTTGAGTTCGACCTTGTTGCTGGCTTGGACGTTCGCGGTAAAGCCGGTAGCGGTAGCGAGACCGATCGCCGCTACTGCCAATTTGCTTTTGAACTTGGCGAAAGGTGCAGCCACTTTGTTTGCGATTTGAGCAGTGTTTTGTACGTTCATGGTGAAGCTCCAGTTGTATCAGTTCAGGTTGATGTCGGTGGTTGTTGGGATTGCGGCAGTTGGGTCAGGAGCATAATCCGAGGGTTGTTTTTCCTCGGGTTGATGTGCCGGTACAGTGGCGTTCACAGGCGGTACGGCGGCGAGCTCACGGTGAGGCACAACCATTCCTTGTCCTGCGTATTCGGCTTTACCGAATGACCAAGTGCGCGGCTGTACTTCGGTGAACAGGTAGGACGGAAAATGGAGGTCGTCCTTGCTATCGATCCAGGGTGCGATCCAGATGCGCATGACTTGCGCCGGGACTCGTACTGGGCGGGCAAGATCTGCAACTTTGGGCCCTGGCATCCCGTTCGAAGCCTTCAGGCTTTGCTCAGAGCTCGCAGTCTTTCCCAGATCGTTACCGTATTTAACGTTCGGCACTTTTTGCCCGATAGGCATGTCACTTTCGGTCAGTGCCGGCATTTGGTTCGTCGACTTGTAAACAGCCATTGGCGATTTACAGATGATTCCTTGGGGCATACCCGGGCAGGAAAACTCATCGTCGCCGGCAGTGTTAAACCAAGAAGAACAACCGCTGAGCAATGCGATAGGGAGTAGCGCACCGATAATTGCAATTCGTTTCATAGGCATCACCTTGTTCATTTCAGTTCGAACCCTTTAACCAACATGATGGTTACCTTGCGGCCTGCATCAATTTCCACAACCGGAGTCATTTCACGAGCCATTTCCATATAGAACTTGGCAACTTCCTTTGCGGACGTGGAGAACCCTTTAGCTACACCTGTTTGCAAAATGCTCGACGCGTCAGCAGTTTGTGTTGAAACAGTCTGACCAGGATTCAGGTTAAGTTGTGGAACGCTTTGAGGCGTCAAGCCCTGTGCAATACCAGAGAGTCCACCGGCAACAATAGTCTTCGCGATCATTTGCCCTTGTTTGGAAACAAGTCGACCTCGCATACCCGCACGACCATCTTCACCGACGATGTAGCCCTCTAGTTTTGTGTCAATAATCTTGCCGTCTTTTCGTACGCACGAAATGCTTTCGGTTCGAATAATTGCACGCTCACTTGAGAGTGAACCGTAGCCGGATGCAAGTACAAAGCATTCTTTAATGTCAACCTTGTATTTGTTCGGAAGCATCGCGAGTGTTTTGACGCGCATCGTTGTTGGCACTGGATTCTTTTGCGTAGTGGCGCTGGTTGGAGCATCCATACCGTTCAGCAGGACAGCTTCAAAGAAGGAACCACTAGACAGAGCCGGTACCGGCTTTTCCTCACGTTTTGGAGCTTCACGCTTGTTATCGAGGTTTGCCCCTGTAATTCTCAACTTAGGGCCCGCCGGCTTAACTTCTGGCGCAGGTGCGGCAGTACCGGCGCCGGCCGTTGCGTCATAACCAGGTAGCGCATCATTGAGTGCTGGAGCTGAGCCAGAACGTGGGCCGTTCTTTTCCAACTCTTCTAAACGCGCATTAACCCGTTTCAGTTCCTGCAAGGCATCTTGGGTAACAGAGTCATTTTTATTGTTCTGCTTTTCTTCCAATTCGCGGAGCTTATCGGCGTTACGAGCGTCTTTTTCCTGTTGCAGCTGGGAGCTAACGGTTTTCAGCTCTTTACCTTGCGCTTCGATTTTTGCGAGTAACTGTTCAGGCGTGTTGTTGTTACCGACAGGCAACATCAAGTTGGTTTCGTTTAATGGCTCAGGCTTTTTGCGATCACTTTTCTTCCCGCCGCCAACCAAAATGGCACCGACCAACATCAACGCACACAGCAAACCACCAATTGCAATAACTTGGCGCCAACGCGGATTGAGGTCTTGCCACCATGTATTAAGATTGTCTTTCAGAGCCATGGTTAATCCCCAGTTGCCGATTTATCAGAAACGATGAAAACCTCTGTAGTTTTTCCGTTCCTTAAGGTGGCAGTTGGAAAGAACGAAACGGCTCGAACACCTTCGCTATAAAAAGTGCCTTCATCTAAGTCGACATCATTTGGCGTGGTGCCCAAAATCGTATAGCGATAGATGTCGTACTCTGGACCTGAATAACGGGCTTTGGGATATGCGATCACGTTACCGATATTGGCCGCAGCCGAAGGTAGTGCGCCTTCGCTGAAACCCTCTGGGGTTTTACCGAGTGCTACTTCTCGCAGGCAATAACGAATATGGTCAGTGTAAACATTGTTGTCGGGAGCACTTTCAGAATCGGATTTACCACCAGTTTCAGCTTGGGCCTTATCCAACTGTAGAACAATGGTCTGCGGCGGCATTTCTTTTGGTACGAGTGTCAGTGATATCACTGGGTCATTTGGGTTCGCTCCAGTGATGTAGGCCGCAACTGGTTTACCAGTCTTCATAGTTGCGTAAAGGGACTGGCCTATCGTTGAAAAATCAACATCCGCTTCCTGTTGGTCAATCGAGCGTGGTTCAGCGAAAGGCGTAGAAATCCGATTCGGCAAAAGGCTCGAGACATACACAATTTCATTTCGATCAGAGCCAACGCGAACTACCTGAGTGCGGGACTCTTCCTTATTACCTGGCATCAGCCCCAAGCCTGGCAATGGCTGGGCTTCTACAGGTTTGATGCGTTTCTCCGCCGATTTAGGTACCGGCGGCAGGTTGAAATTGGCCGTCCCATCAGCAACAGCAACAGTCGCTTGAAGGGAGACCAGCACAATGAGAGCAATGGCTGTGCGTTTCACTGAAGCGTCTCCTTGGTTGGTTCTGCTGGCTTAGGTGGGTGTGCCTGGATCCACTTTTTGGTTTTAGGATTTGAGCCGGGGTAGGTGTCGAAGGCCTCAATAACCGGTCTGCCGTCTCTGATTTTAATGACGTACTCAACGACGTTGACCTCAGGCTTGACTTGTCCTGTTGCACTCCGTGATTCCATCGTTCCGACGATGAAAACCTTCGAGGTTTCTTTTTCGTAGCTGGTCTTCGACGCGGACCAACTGATTGATCCGGCGTTCGTGTTGAACACAGGGTCGTTGGCGAGCATGAACATTTTTTTGCGAACTTCCGGATAGATCGCTGGATCTACGAAAGCGCTAACGGAGTCGGCAACGAACTTCACGTTTTTCGGTGTGACGTTACCCATCAGTACCGAGGCGTACAGTCCGAATGATTTCAGGTAGTCCTCGTCAGCGGTGTTCCAGCCAATCTTTACTTCCTTGTCCAGAGTCGGCGGAATCAGCCGTGTGGTCTCGTGTTGTCCCAGCTGGTTAATACCCAGTGCGCACACTGCAACGGCCAAAAAGGCATTTGCCGTTGCGTTCAATTTGGCGAACGACGAGAGCCCTTCCATCGTGCCGAGCAGACTTTTTAAATTCATTTTCTAAAACCCTTGAGCCGTAAAAGGATTCATAACGCGTACGCATAAACAGCGAACAAACTTCTTCAAAGAAAGAAGTCTCGCTTCGATGAGTCCTGGTAATGCTTGTTCAGTGGCATGACCCCGGCCCAATAGCAAAGGTGCTGCAAAATGCCATCGAGAGCGCCATTTTTGAAACGCTTGAAGCGCTTAACTGCGTACCAGCCTCCCACCAGCGACGCGATTGTCGCCCAGCCACCGATAGCGATACCTGCGCCTAAGCAGCCAATGAAAATTACCGCTTCGTCGATTTCCCAAAAAAGTAACTGCATCTGGCTATCGACGTAGCGCGGGATGTCGATCTCTTTCAAAGAGCGCCTCCCGCAGCTTTAACAACATCCACTTCCACCCGGCGGTTCATCGAGCTGTCAACGATGGAAACAGGTTCTCGCTTACCACGGCCGAAGACTTTGATGTTCTTTTTGCTGACACCGCGTTTGATCAAATAGCGGGCGACGGTGATAGCACGATTTTCAGAGAGCTTTTGGTTGTAGGCGTCACTCCCAACATCGTCCGCATGACCTACCAGCTTAATGACGCTGCCTTTTCGACGTGCATCCGCAATCGTGTTCTCGAGTGCTGTCCATTCAACCGGGCTGGTCTTGTCGAAACCAAAAAGGACAGTCGATCGCTCGTGGCGTGCTTCTTCGGCCGCTTCTGCGTCAATAGCGTCCAACCGTGCTTCTTCTGCTGGCATGAGGGCGCGAGTGCGCGATGGTTCGTTAACGATCCAGATGGTGGGCGTGCGTTTGACCTGGCTATCGCGGATAGCTTCACCGAGGACATGTGCCTGATGTGCAGGTTCTACCGCTACGCCCACCGATTCCGGAATCACCATTTGGCGCACGTCGACTGCGCCGGCGGTGCTTGCAACAAGGGCGAGCGAAGCAGCCATTAGGGCACGGGTTTTGGTGTTCATAGGAATACTCGTGGGATTATTGTGCGACGTAACACGTAGCGATAATACAGGTAGTAGCCTTTTTGTTGCAATAGGCTGGTTGTGCCGCCTAAAATATAGCGACGTGTTAAGTATTGCAAATTCCATTAGCGGAAATATCCTGATCCCCCCCTACCTTATTGGCTGCTGTGCGTCATACCCCTGCATTAGGTATTCACTCTTTGCAGCGTCGTAGGAGTTAAAAAATGCAACCCACTTCAGAAGCAGTATCCAACGCGGTTCAGGCAGGCAAGGAATGCAAGCCATCGGATGCAGGCGCACCAGCGGCGTCGATCGGTCTGGATGTGTGGAGCCAGGTACAGGAAACGCATCCCGACTTAACCAAGTCGTTCAGCAAGGGTGGCTTTCAGGGCACCGCAGTATCTCCGACCTATCAAGCCATGAGGGCTACCAAGATTTTCGGTCCACATGGACTGGGATGGGGGACAGAACTCATCAGTGAAAGCTACGTCGAAGGCGGCCCATTGGGCTTTGACAACGAGGGGCGCTTGCTCGGTCGTGAAATCATTCACAAGGTCTACCTCGAAGTTTGGTACATCTACGAGGGCAAACGCGGTTCCATCAAGCAGTTCGGCGCGACCACATTCCTTTCTCGGGATGCCTACGGGACCATTTCGAGTGATGAAGACCATGCAAAGAAAAGCATTACCGACGCAACGTCGAAATGCCTTTCGTTACTGGGGTTCAGTGCCGATGTCTACATGGGGAAATTCGATGACCATAAGTACGTAGAAGGTCTAAGAGCCAAAATGGAGACTGCCGGTAGTCCAGCTACCGGGATGACCTCTACTGTAGCCACCACCACGGGTGGAACACAGCAACAAAACGACACCGGATCGGCGACATCGGGTACGGAGTTGTCTTCCCGCTACTTGGGCTACAAAACCAAACTCCAGGAGTATCAGGACAAAGGCCAGAACATAGCTGACGTCGCAGCTGCGCGTGCGCAGATTGAGCAGGACACCCTGCTGACTCAGATGGAAATCAAAACGCTTTTGCAATCGCCTTTGCTGCGTATTGCGGATTCATCGACCGATACAGTTGAATCTGGCGCCGGTGCGACTGAACCGAGCATTTTTTTATAACCCCCACAACCCGGACGCCCTTTGGTGTTCGGGTTTTTTTATGCGCAGCTATAGGTCGTCCTCGATGAGCATGGAAAAGATTTTAAGATCGAAAATTGGAGGATCACTAGACACCCTGGCCCTGAGCTCAATGGGGGCCGGTGGGGTACTGACCTCTCCATATTTTGGATCGGTGCCCTCCAGCTTACCGCTCGCATTGGGGGCCGCTGGGGGGGCCTTTATTGGCAACAGATTATTCCAGTTCTGGAAGGATCAGCTGCTTCTTGATTCAAAAATCAACATCAGGTCGGCTACTGACCTGGTGCGTCCAGATGGAATGCTGGTGGGCTATACGACTGACACTGGTAACCCTGTCCATATTCCAGATGAAGATCTGATGCGACATGGGTTCATCCTTGGCCAGTCCGGGGTCGGCAAGACCGTCTTGGGCAAATTATTGATGTTCCAACAGATCCAGCGCGGTGGAGGATTAACGTTCATCGACGGCAAAATGAACGCTGATGATATTCAGACTATCTATCAGTACTGCTGCTGGGCCGGCCGTGAGCAAGACCTTCTGATCCTCAATCCGGGCAATCCGGATTTGAGCAACACCTACAATCCGATTCTTCGTGGCGATCCGGATGAAGTAGCAGCTCGAATTTTGTCGATCATCCCTTCAACTGAGAACAACCCGGGCGCAGACCACTATAAGCAGTCAGCAAACCAAGGGATCGCGACTTTGGTTGCGGCATTCCAAGCCGCAGGTCTTGCCTACAACTTCATCGATTTCACGATTCTGCTGATGAACCACAAAGCGATCGAGGAACTCGAGACCCGCTTGAAGAAAACCCAGCCTCACAATCCAGCCACAAAAAATCTTTCGCTGTTTCTTGAACAGTACAAGGTCGGCGGCGGCCCGGGTAAGCAGGGCCTTGAAAACATGGTCGACATCAAGCGAATGAAGGAAACATTCGGCGGGCTTGCCGGCAGGATGTACATGTTCGGTACCGGCAAGTTTGGTGAGGTACTCAATACCTACACCCCGGATATCGACCTCTTCGAAGCCATTCGTGCGAAAAAAATCATATACGTTGCCTTGCCGACCATGGGCAAAAACGAAGCGGCATCCAACTTCGGCAAGATGTTCCTCGGTGATTTCCGAACAGCGATTTCCTGGGTGCAGGCATTACCGGAAGAAGAGCGGCCGAATCCACCGCACCTCAACTTCATGGATGAGCTGGGCAGTTATGCCGTTCATTCGTTGGCTCGCCCTTTTGAGCAAGGACGATCCGCACAGATGGCCCTATTCCCCGCCGCCCAGACCTTAGCGAACCTTGATGTTGTGTCACCCGACTTCAAGGAGATGATCATCGGTAACACGTGGACCAAGATCTTTTTCAAGATCGGTACTCAGGCCACGGCCGTAGAGTGCGCTGATCTGATCGGCATGAAAATTGGGATTGCAAAATCACTCAGTGGCACGCAGAACGAAAGCAGCAGCACTCCCCTTCTTAACGTGGCTCCAGAAGGAGGTACTGGCGCCGCCGCCGGCATCTCAGAAGGTGAGCGCGAGCAAGAAGAATACAAAGTCAGTCCCGACGACCTGAAAGCACTCGGCAAGGGTGAGTGCATCATCCAGTACGGCGGCGACCAGATTTTTAACGTCCGTGTTCCGATGATCACCATCGACAAAAAACTCCAAAAAGAGATCGGGCGCATCCGCATAAATCACTTCCGGAAAGCGTCCGTCGAGGGCGCTGATTACTTCAAAAACAGCGATAAATACCTTGGTGGTAGTGGCAAGCCTACCGGTGCCCGCAAAGCTTTAAAGGAGCTAGCAGATGAATGACTTAAACCCAATGGCTGATGTGGCCCGCGGCGGGCACATGCTCGTCCTTGATGAGCGAAGCACAGGCCAGGAGCAACTGATCGACGGAATGCTGGGCAATCAGATCTCAGCTGGTGGCGCGGTGATTGTCCTTGGAGCCTCGATTGAAGAGTCAATACTCACGACTTTGATTAAGGCCTGCCAAGCGGCCGGGCGTGAAGACGACCTATTGGTGGTAAACCCAGGGAAGCCAGCTACCAGCCACACATATAACCCAGTCCTTCACAGTTCTCCTGAAAATATCGCAAGCCAGGTGATGAACTTCATTGCCCTTCAGGATGAATCTACAAATCAAAATGATGTCGGCACAGCCAGGCTGCTGGAGGCGATAATCGCTTGCCTACAGCTCGGCAATATCCCCTACTCCTTCCTCGATCTCGGCATGTTCGTTATGAAGCCTGACGCGATCGCGGCTTTGGCACGTTTCATCGGTGAATCTCACCCCAGATCTGGTGCTTTGCTTCTTCTGGAATCGGCTTTAGAGCCATTCCGAGACGCCGGTGGGAACATCTGCCCTTCCCTACTCAAAGCGCAGTACTCCGGCCTTGCCGGCAGTATGTGCATGCTGGGCACCGGCCGGCTCGGTGAGATCTTCAACAGTTACAAACCGGATCTTGTTCTGCATGAAGCTATCGCTTCCGGGAAAGTTGTTTATCTTGCAGCCCCCTACATCGGCCGGGGCGCTGCGGCCTCAAATCTACGTCGAATCGTGATCGCGAACTTGGCTGACGCTGTTGGGCGCCTTGTTGATAGTCAACAGTTGCCCTATGTGCCAGCTCTTGCAGTATTTACCGACGCAGGTGGATGCAACGACCCTTGCGTTGAGCGCCTGCTCGCGGCAGAAAACGAGCAGTTCTTAAGAATTGTGATCTCGGCCCCATCGCTGGAAGCCATTGGACAGGAATCGATTGACCTTCGAGAGGTTTGCCTTAGCCGAGCGCGGACCTTTGTATTCTTCAAGCCGATCACTGAGGCCACCGCTCAGTTGTACCTAAAGTTTCTGATTCAAGACGGCGGCCTCGGGAAGGGAGCTATGGCTGAGCAAATGTTGGCCTTCAATGCAACTCAGTACATTGCGGTTACAGATGGGTGCAACGTGCACTGGGGTGATGCGAGAGCAGCACACTCGGAAACTAATTGGCGATCGGCAGTGCTACCGCGGCCAGAGCGCTATTTTCACGAACCCCTGACTGGGGCTGATCAATTCACCCAGACCGTGCCAGTTTGAGGGCTCACCAATGAATGATTTAACCATGCAGCACAACGTGACTGAGGACGCTGGCCATGAGTACGGACATGAAGTTCATACTGGCGATAGTAGCGATATTTCTGATCCTGGGGATGTTCGTAACTGGCTTGAGAGCTTTGATAGCGCCAATATTTTCGAAGGTCTTGACGCCTTCGATTTTGGCGACGGCATCAACGATGCTCAAGTGGATTTTCTGGGTAGTGACGAAGCTGTGGTCGAGCCACGTCCTTTTGCTCAAGAACTTGCTATCTCCGCACTCGATAATCTACCGAACCTTGGATCGCAAAGACGATCAGTAAAAGAAGAAACCCTTCGTCGACTTGACGAGGAAGACTTTGAAGCGGGTGTTCCCCGTCTGGCCTTCCGGATCGTCAAGGCAAACGTAGAGGCGCTGTTTGCCAAAAAAATGAAGCCTGAAGACTATGTGAAGGCCGCTCAGTGGGTTTTCGGTCCAACGTTAGGGGACTGGTCATTCGACCGCTGCTGTGAAGTACTTGGGGCGCGTAAGGACGTGATCCGGTTGCGAATTCACTATGAGTTCTGGCGTCGCTGGTACATCTTCCCAGTTGAATTCCCGTTTCTGATTGATCCGGTGCCAGAGGCGGTTGCCGATGAGATTTACATCATGAGCGGTGATGAAGGCTACGATCTTGCTCGAGCCGCGTGGAATCAACCGGGCATCAGGTCGAAAGATCTCTTGCACCAAGCATCAAAGGGAGATGTCACGGAAAAACACCGGGTGGCGCTTGAGCGTCTTGCTGATCGCTACATGCTGTCGCAGCAGAATGACTGCTGGTATCTCACCGGCCGTAACCCGGCTCTTCGAGCGCTCGACATGGCAATTATTCCCAATCGGCCGTCGACCAATCAGGTGTCCTGGTCGAACATGTTCTGACGTCACTTTTGCCAAGCCCCTCAATGGGGCTTTGGCTTAGGCAATCCATTCCTTTTTTTGACAACACCACGCCAGCTTCTAACATTTTCATCATCAACGTGGATGAATCCATCATCTGGATAGACACCAACGCCGCCGCCCTGAAGGTAAAGTGCCAAGTTCTTCAGATACTCCACCGGCACACCCACAACATAAAAGTCACAAGCCCTCCCTCGCAGATGCGCTGAGTCGCGCACGCCGCCGGCGTCCTCGTTTGTTTTTTCGCTGCGATAGCCAGATGTAACGATGATGGGAAGGTGAATCCCATGCATCGAAAACCACCCTTGGATGCCACAAAGTATATCGAGGAGTGTCTGGCTCATCTGGACTGCGGTACCGGTGTGAACGTCTCGCAGAATGCGACAAATGCGCTCATAACCTGACCATTGTAGCCGGCCACTTTCGTGGTAGATCTCGTTGACCTCCTCCCATACCCCCTTACTAACTTCACGCTTCAGCCAAAGGCGTCTTGGCTGATCCCAGAACGTGCTGGTGCTGCTGCTGGCGCATGTGGGTTGTATGCCGGTGGCCATAAGGCCGAGTGAGAGGAGAAGCAGTTGTCTTCGGTTCACGGTGAGCGAGTTCGCGGCTGTAATGCGATCATGATATCAGCAGCATTACAGTATGTGTACGTGTTATGAATCATTGTCGACCCATAAAAAAGCCCGGCAATGAATGCCGGGCTGTGGTGGGGTTTTAGATGAGTCCTCGCATTGCTTTGAGTTGATCGTTTAAGTCACCAATCCTGTTTGGAGGATTGAAGATTCCTACCCTGGCTTCGAATGCTTCTAGAACGGGCTTCAATTTTTCTACTGCGGCATAACCAGGCTTGTCAGGATCCAGCGCCATGAGCACGTTTCTTTCAGCCATCATTTGAAACCAGTTCGGTTCCCAGTTTTCACACCCAGGAAGGCCGAAGATAGTTCGTTTTGAACCCATCTCAACTGCGGAGAGCAAGTCAATCGGACCTTCAATTATCATGTACTCCTCAGTGTGTTCACCTTCCCAAATCCATGGAGATTTACCACCGTAACGCATGGCTTTTTTCTCCCCCTCTCTGGGTTCACGCATAAGCCTGAATTCCGCGGCACAGTGTGACTGCGAGCGAAACCAGAGCGGTCGGAACGCACACGCTGGTGCTTTTTTATCTGGTTTCCAAAGTCCAGCCCTTTCCATCAGTTCCTTGCCGGCCACTTCCGTCAAAAATGCTTTTGCCTGAAAGGGGTCGTTGGGGATCGTGATCAGAATGCCGCGATCGCAAGCTTCCCGAGCTACACGCTCGGATATTCCACGGCCGCCTAGGTACGCCAATGCATCCTTGGAAGGATACGGTAAAGCCTCTGCAACCTTTTGAAGTACCGACGCCAAGGCGCTGTCGTCACGCTCAATAGCTGTTTCGGGTTTTGGTGGGACGTAATGCTTGAGCATATCCACGTCGGCCCTCATTAGCTCAAGGCCGGCTTCCCGGTGCGATATGCGCCAGTAAAAGGCTGCTGCTGCAACAACATCGCCATGCTCCCCACAACTGAAGCACTTCCAGCTATCGTCCTTTACGCAGACTTTAACCGAGTGAACAGATGCTGCTTGGCAGCTCGGTTCGTTTGGACAAACACCGTAACGTATGGCTCCACTCATTGGTTTGGGTTTTGCATCGAGCATGTGCTCGAAGAACCAGTTGAGCGGCACGTTATTGCGGACATACTTGAAGTCAACTTCGTAAACGTTGCCGTTGGCGTCGCGCTTGAAGTGGTCTTGAATACCTGCCATTGCTGGTTCTCCAGATGAAATCTTGATGCTTGGTTATGCTTTACGTTGGCCTGTAATTTCAGCTCGCAAGACCTTCAAGTGCTCATCGCCTTACCACCAATGACCTGGGACGCATCGCCTGACAGGTAAGCGGGTTCGGCCGTGCGCAACTGCTTTGCCGTTGTGCAATCAGTAAAAGAGCGGACATGGTTTTCTCACTTGCAGAACTGAGGTCTGCATCATAATAAATCAGAAGGTATTATGTGCACGTGATGTGAATTATTATTGCGTCACAGCCAGCTTTCTCAAGGTCGACGCCATGTTTTCAAACCTGCACCTCTACCGGATTACAGAGCCATGGTCTCTTTCACCAACGGATCTGGCCAAGAAGCTCCAAAACAAGGTGTTCAAACCCTGCACCGAAAAGATGATCACCTCCAGTGGATGGGTCGATCCCCGGCCGGGCAGTGGGTTGGTTTACGTCAATCAAAAACAGCTTCTCCTAAACGTCTGTTTTGAGGAACGCAAGGTTCCAGAACCCGTCCTGCAACGGCTGACCATTTCAAAGGCCGCCAAAGTGGAAAAGGAAAAGGGTTACAAGCCCAGCCGGGCACAGTTGAAAGATTTGAAAATGGAAGCACTTCTTGAGTTGCTTCCACGTGCATTCGAGCACCAGGTGACGATTCCTGTTTGGGTGAATACGTCCGCCGGGCTGATCGGGATCGACACCGGAACGCCGGCGAAAGCAGACGACGTAATGACCATTCTCCAAGAGGCGATAAACACTCCCGTCTCCCTCATTCGCACCAGCATGGATCCGGGGTCAGCTATGGCCTCGTGGTTGATGAATAACGAGGCGCCTGATGAGTTCACTGTCGATCGTGAGGTGTACCTGCAAGGTCTCGACATCGAGAAATCGAAGGTTCATTACGCTCAGCTGAGCCTCGAGCGTGATGAGGTGCGACAGCACATCATCGAGGGGCGCAGACCCACAAAGCTGGCAATGACCTGGGATGAACGAATTACGTTTTTTTTGACCGACAAATTTCAGGTCAAGAAAATCACGTTCCTGGACAGCGTCAAGGCCGAGATCCCCGACGAGGAAGACGATGAAGCGGCGTACGCAGGAATGTTCCATGTCTACACAGAGCAGCTGACAAAACTCGTTCCCTCATTGCTTGAGGCTTTGGGTGGAGAGGAACTGGGGGACGGATAGATAGGGGCTTCGATTGTAAGAGCATGATGCGCATCACCGGTTACTAGGCATACGCAAGGCTTAGCTCATATCCCGGGAGAATGACCATGAAACTCACCTTTGATACCGCTGTTATCAACCGCAATGTTCAGTCCATTAGCCTGAAGCTGAAGTTGAAGCTCCAGTCGATGAAGAAGCAAGCCAAGTTGATTGGCGAAGTTTTTTTTCTGCTGGGCAAAGCTTGCTATCTGAAAATGTTTCACGCTCAGATCGTGACAGCGACCGTCGTCGATGTTGATGGATTCATGAACGTTTACGAGCTGGAAGGTGTTCCAAGCGTAACCGCTGGCCTGGTCCGTTTGCACTACCGTCAGACCGTGAATGGCTATGTTAAAGCTCGCACAAGCGTGCTGGTCACCGATGCTCAATGGAATCTGCTTAGCCGACGTGCTGCTTTCGGCGCCGGCAGGCAAACACGCATGGCTTAACGATGCACAAAACCCGGACATATGTCCGGGTTTTTTTTTTGCTTTGAATTTTGCTAGCCGAAGAAGTTTAACGCGTTCATTGCAATGAAAGGGGTGACCACCGCCGATTCTACGATTATAGACGTTGCGATGTGCACCGCGAGCCCGCCGGCGCTGAGAATGAATAGGCCCATCGATTGAGTAAAAATCAGGTGTCGAAGGATGACCATTACCAGGACAACTCCTCCAAAAAAGAAGAACTTGCCTAGCAGCCAGGCGGTATTTGTGAGCGTTGCGGAAGGCACCAAGTTCTTCACCTCTACGGATGGCGCCAAGGCGAACTGGTAATAGACCAGCGCTATATCAATGCAGGCGATCACCACAACTGGTAGCAGGAGTATCAGTGCTGAGATCAGCGACCTGCTTTTTTTTGGTAGGTTATTACCTATGGACACGGCCCTATCCATCTCATCTCACCTCGTTCTCATCATCAATTTCCACGATTGGCTCTACGAATTCTTCCAACTCGTGAGCACCACCCCCACTCGCGTAGTAGTGATAATTATCGTCATCGTCATCGCCTTCACCCTCTCCATAAAGATCGCGGTGGGCTTCAGCGACAGCTTCTGTAGATGCCCGGCTGAGTTCACTTAGATCCTGATTTTGAAATCCTGATGCGATAAGCAGGATTTCAGCGTCAAAGCACGTCATGGTTGCGCAAATCGAATGAATTTTGCTGGCGAAACCGTAAGTCCATGCTTCGTATATTTGTGCATTCCAGGTGATTGATTTTGCAACCTCCTCTGCGATTTTTCCGGCATTAACCCATGCTTTGTCCCGGTAGACGTAGCCGTCTCGGGCAATGTCCATCAGTTCGCCTGAGGAGACGCCTTTGAGTTTTGCGCACGTCAACTCGCGCCATGTTCTCAGGTTAAGACCCAGCCCATGGAGCCATTCACGATCTTCTTGGGTTAATAGATCTCGCATTTTGGTCTCTTCCAAAACTTACCCCAATGGGGGTTTTGATGCAGAAATGCCCTACAAGGTAGGGCACGTGAAAGTTATTGCTGAACGGATCCTGGCGCATTTCGTTGTTCGATCTGGGCCAGTTTGTTCTCTGCCATTTTTGAGATCATTGGCTGACCGCGCAGCCGAATGGTGTCCAATGCCAGCATGGCGGAGATATTGCCCGTCACAGAGGTGTACGTCGCATCAGGCGAGCATCCGGTATCGAGAACGGACTCCGCCTCTGCGCTGGCCACCACGAACGTGGGAACTGATTCAACCTTGAATGCTTTGAACAGCTCCGGGTTGACCTCCCAAGGGACACCCGCTTTGTTTACCTCCAATGCGGCACGTTTAGTCTGCATCATGGATCCGTTGACGAAGCCTCGTACTACAAGCACTGCACCTGTTTCTTTAGCCTGGCGCGTGAGTTCGATGAGGATGTCCTTCGGCATCGAGAACGATACAAAGATAATAAAATCGCTTTGGCCAGGCTTCCCCTTCGATTCCTGCTTGGCGTTGTTGTAACGGGCTACAACATCGTCCAGCGACTCCGTTCTGGTGGGGGGCGGAGCGTTGATCACTGGCACATTCGACTTGAAGGTGCCAGCTTTCACTGGGTCAATCTTGCCGCCGAGGGTTGCGGCCCTGGCCGCAGACTGTTCGCCCATCAGCTTTTGAAGATCTGCATCGGACGGCATTGAGAGCGACTGGGCGTAAACGCCCAGGCTTATAACGCTAGTTGCCAAGAGTAACGCCGCCGCAGCAGTCGCGTTTACGGAAAATGCCATAGCCAAAGTCCTTGTAACCGGGAATTGGAAATTCAGTGTTGGATTCGGTCAAAATGGTGGAGCGCCCGATGGGGCCACAGCATTTGCCGGCGATCTTTGCCGTTTCAGGTTTTGGGTACAAACGGGTGAGTTTGTACTGGCGCTTGTCCATGATGATTTGTGGGTAGTAGCCGCACATTGCCCCGCTGCCCATTGCTGCCCACTGAGTCCCGGCGGCGTGCAACTTCGCGAGAATCCGAGTCGTCTGTAACCGGGCGGTCTGTTCCATGCTCAAATGCGCTTCGTTATGGCCGGTCAGTGGGTACATGTGACCATACGAGCCTGCGGCCCAGAAAATGGTCGACAGTGGGAACCCGGCTGCTGCGGCAACCGCGTCAGCTGACATTGCTCCGATCGCAACCATGCTGCCGAACGGGAATGCGTAGGGAGTGAGGATTCCTGCCAGCTCATCGTCGTTATGCGTTGGGTCAGCGAACGAGACCCAGGGCACATCCATCCCACGGCGATCCATGCAGGAATCATCCAAGATCGCGCCCATGACGTACATTGCAGGGTTGATGTAAAAGTTGACCTGCATAAACGAGTCTCGGGTACCCGCTTGGTCGTCGGAAATCTGGCCGAACGCGTCCTTGTTCACGCCAACGTTTACACGCACACCGCCGAGCAAAGGGAAACAGCCAGGGACGGTGGTTACGTCAGTCATCATGTCGAACTCCCAGAAGGAGGTCGGAATACCTACTTTGGGAGGATTGCCGCAATAGCAGAATGGGCTTGATCCCCCGCCGCTATCAAAATCCTCCTGCCCGTCAGAAACCAAGTTGGTTGATCCGAACAATTTGATCGGAAACATGCAGGACCAGCAAACGTCTGTAATGAGGTTCGGAAATTTGCCGGTGCATATCGCGTCAGCGTTGACGTTGGCTGAAGCAAAAAAACCGGTGATCAAGAACCCCATGGCCATCAAAAGTTTTTTCATAGCTTGAGTTCCTCGATCTGGAGCTGGCGCCCTTTCTGAGTTAATACAGCGGGTACACGCTCGATGCCGAACTTCCTGGTCAGGATTCCCTGCTGGTCGAAGTAGACTGGGCGACCCCACTCGCGGTTGAGCTTCAAAAAGGAACCAGCCACGAGAATTACCTTGTCGCGAGGGTGCTCTTCGGTTCGTTGCTTTGCATACGCCAACTGCTTAGGGTCGCGGCCGTCAATGAAAATGATGGCTTTACTGAGCGGGGTGTAATCGAGCGGATTGATTTTGGTGCCAGCTGGTACCAGCACATTTCCGAGATGATCTTTGACTGTGTCAGCGTAGGTGTACGTTGGGTCGTACATACGGATCTGCGGTTCAACCACCGGTTCGATGCCTGGCAAGGGTTTTGGATTTTCCAAACCGGCCAGTTGTGTGTCGCGGTAGTCATTCCAGTATTTCGTGAGCTCCCCTCTTTTCTCCATTTCTCCTAACCGACCTTTGATCATGTCGATTGCATCCTGCTCCTGAATATTCCAGGTGTTGCCATATTGGCCCAACTGTTCAGCGTGCAGGTTGATTGAAGTAAGGAAGAGTGTGGGGACGAAGGCGAATGCACAAAGGCGGCGTAGCTTCATCGCAACTCCAAAGGGACCGCCGTCAGGTGGTCCAAGGTGAGACTTTCTGTGACGAAATGCATCGTGGCCATCGAAATGGCCACGAGACGAAAGGTGTTTTTTATGCCCCGCCGTTCAGGAATGCTTCCAGGCGCTCGACAGTGCCCAGGCCAGGCATTTTGCGCCCGTCTTCGCTGATCATCGTTGGAGTACCGTTAATGCCGAGACTTTCAGCCAGGCTGATGTTCTTCTCGATCGGGTTTGCGCATTTCTGCGCCGCCGGCGTGACACCTTTCATCATGCTGTCCCAGGCAACTGCGCGTTCTGCTTCTGGCAGACACCAGATGGACTCGGCTTTGGCCTTGGCCGCAGGGTGCAAGGATTCGATCGGGAACATGAAGGTGTAGATGGTTACGTTGTCGAGTTGAGGGAAAACTTTGTTTTCGAGGTCGTGGCAGTAAGGGCAGTCGGGGTCTGTAAAGAGGTAGATTTTCCGCGAACCGTCACCTTTCACACGCGTGAACGCGTCGGCGAGGGGAAACTTGGACACATCGATTTTTTCTGCTGCTGCTCGTTTTGGCGCAGTCAGGTCTTGGCGTGTCTGCATGTCATACAGACTACCGAACATCAGGTAACGGCCTTCGGCGTCCGTGTAGGCGATGTTTTTGCCCATGGTGACTTCGAAAATACCGGCCAGCGGAGCTTTGACGACGCTGGTGAAATTCGTGGCCGGGTATTTTTGTCGCAGGCCATTGATCACTGCCAGGCTTTCGAGGTCGACTGGTGCCGCCGGCGCAACTGCGGCGGTAGGCGAAGGTGTGGCGACCTGTGGTGCAGTACTTGGGGCGGCTTGAGTAGCGCTGGCAGTACCGGTGGCAGGTGCCTGGATGTTGGTTTCGTCAGCGATTGCGGCCAGTGAACAACTGGCGAGGGCGATAGCGAGTGCAAGCTTCTTCATCGAATACCTCTGATTGATAAGTGATTACTTCAGGATTATGCGTACGTGTGATGCAATGCTACCAATTCCAACAACACAAGACTATACGCCGCTAGTATTTTTATCTTTTCCAGATTTTTTCGACAAAAAACCCCTGCACCAAAGGTGGCAGGGGTGGGTGTAGCGTTAAGCCTTTGGCGTACGAACGTTGGTGAGGTTCGATGATTCGACGGGGATACCGTAATTTGAAGCGTCAGAGTAGAGGCCACTTTTTGGGTCAATGAAGCTCAGATCATCGACGACCCAGCGTTCGCCTGGACCTTCCAACAGGCAGCATCGAGTGCCGGCGGGAACAGTTACTTTATGCTCTGTGCGGCCAATCTTGAAAACGGCGGCAAACGAATTGATTGTGTCGCCGAGCTTTGTGTACGGCGTTCGGTTGGATTTCATGTCAAAACTCTCCTGAAAATTGGTCTCCAAACACTCTTGCGAAAGCGTCTGGTTGCTCGAAGCGTTGTTGTCAGTAAACGAACAGGTTTCCGGCGGAGCCGTGGCCGTTGTTGAACTGGGTGCCGCGGGGTACCTCAAACCAGCTAAAGCCGCTCCATACCTCCAAACGTCCTTCGGACACCCGGGCTTTGAAATACCGTTCCCCCAGGGCACTAGGGTGAAAGGCATAGATGCCGGCGCCTTTTTCCAGATGCTTGCTGATCTTGTTTCGCATTTCAGAGGGGGTGTAAGGAGTCGCCATATAGGAATTCCGAATGGAAGGACTTTTGTGAGTCGTCAGGGCTGCCCTGACGAAGGCGTTGACTTGCAATCGGATATGAAGATCAGGCAGGTGTATTTTTGAGGCGAAAAAAAGCCCGGGCGGTGCCGGGCTGGTGGATCTTTAAAGTCATGCGGGCTGCTGATAACAACCAGTCACTTTTGCGCTACGGCGTTCCTGGTAGTAGTTGATGCGGTCGTTAAAGGAATGGTGCTTGAGTTCGGTTGAGCTGAAGCCGGAACACGTCCGCACGACCTCAAGGGTGTCACCGGTGGAAAGCTCCCACAAGAAGATCGTTGTTGCATTGGCATGAATGGCGGCCTTCCTTGTGATTTGAGCGTTATTCATCAGACGTGATGCCTCGATAATGGGGTGCATAGTGGCCACCTCACTCACCGAAAACGCTGTTGGTTGCCGCATGTGTAGCTTTCACAAAGGCAGGCGAACCCCCGAAACAAGTGATGCCGACCTTGCCGCTTGGACTGAACTGCCATTGACCGGTGTTGGAGGGGTTCAGTTTGAGTGCGAACTCAATTTGAAGATCCAGCTCACCAAAATGATTTTTGTAGATCGCTTCTGGTGTCATACCTGCGGAGAGATCCGTCCAGTATTCGCCGTTATGAACGCGGGCGGAGCGCCAGCCGCGGTTGTACATCTGTTCGACCAATCGTGTGAAGGCCGTCTTGTGAGGCGTCCTCCAGTCGATGAAGTCCTTTACCTGGTCAATCGGGGCGCCAAAATTGACGTTCTCACACAGATCCCCAATTTCATCGGCCGATAGCGGCAGGACGGCGCCGCTATCGGAGGCGATCTCGATGAACTCACTTAAGCCAGCTCGGTTATTGCTCAGCGCATGCTGATAGTGACGAAGAGCTGCGAGGATCGTTGCTTGTGCGCGGTTTTCGACTAGCAAAACAACCTGAGCTGGAACAATTTTCGGGTTAGTCATGTTGCATCTCCTGAAGGTAAGCAGGTCTTGCGTGGACCTGGTATTCGGAGATGTCATGCACACAAGCATAATTGGCAGGATGCGCACGTAAATCAGTGCCGTGCGCCCCTTTAGGTGGTCAGAAAAGGTTTCCCCCAAAACCCTTCCAAAGTAATTGAGCTACCAGTTTCACGCAGATCAATCCGGTCAATACTTCTACGCTGGTTGCGGCGGCCAGTTCGAGCATTTGTAATTGTTCACTCGGTGGTAATGGGAGCAGAAGCCCGGCAATCACTTTTGCGTAGTTTAGAAATGCTATTGCAAGAACCACCAGTAGTAAGGCTCGAAGTCTTCCGATCCTGATCTTATATCTGGCTGACGTTGGCAAAATCCCGAGGAAAGCACCAACCCAGCAATCGCTGAAAATTGCATGACCCACTGATCCGCTAATCAGGAGGCCAATACCCACGGTAAATCCGCAGTAGAGCACTACGAATGCGAGCATCGCTAAATAGGGTGACCCCCCTTGAGGCTCTGAAAATCTGTCCGAATAGAAAAGCTTCATTGCTGAACCTCTCGAGAAAAAAGCTGGTTGTTGGGAATCGCAGTACGTGTTTTTTTTCGAATTCTGCCGTTTCCAACCAGTTTTGAATACTGAGAGATTTTTTCAGGCGGCGTCGAGAATCTACAAACCTCGTGCGTTACTGGCTCCCATTCCCCGGACAACGGGATGATGCGTTGTGAATTGGTCAGTCAGAAAGTTGAAAAAATTTTATAGGAGCGTGTTGCATGTCCTTAAAATTCTGTGTTTAATAGGTCCCAAGCAGGCGGAAACGCCTCAAACTACCCAATCTCCTGAAAGGCTGGGAAATCAACCGAAAGGTTGAACTTGCGACCACAAGGCCCGCTACGTGTAGTGGGCCTTGTGGTTTCTGGCATTTGAGAAATCTGTTTTGACGTAGTGAATTCTGATATGCGTACCTGTTATGCTTCAATTTCCATGCGGCAGGAGGTTCATCATGACTTTGTCAGTTCGTTTGCACCCCGACCTTCCCGGTAGCCGCCTCTCTTCCCCGCCCTACCCCTGACATTTGTCAAATCCTTTACTGACGTTGCGCGGATCAGGTTGTCACTGCTCTGACTGTCAGTATTTCGTCATTCAATCCCGAAGAACTCACGCATGAAGCTAAGCAAAATTGCTGTTGGGCTATCGACCCTTGTAATGCTGTCCGCCGGCTCCGCACAGGCTCGCGGCCTGATGGATTTCATCAAGTTTCCCAATGCCCAGGAAGAAAAAAGCAGCTACCGATCCGGAACGATCAACCCGAGTGAAGCCCTTGCCCTCTACACCAGTCAGCAGAAGAAGGCCTCGTTCGATGGTTGCGTCGACCTTTTCCCGGCAGGCAGGCCGATCAACGTCGCAAGCGTACCGCCGGCCATGAAGCCAATGGCTCTGTGTTCTGATAGCTTTGCGGTTGTTTACTCGCAGGTGAGTCGAACACCCTTGGTTGTGGTCGAGCGGCTCGATGCTGCGAAGGTTCGAGATGCCAAGGGGGAGGAACGTACTAACCAGTTTTATCCCGATCCGCGTATTCCCAAGATCGGTCGGGCGGAATTGAGCGATTATCGTGGGACTGGCTTTGATCGAGGCCATCAAAGTCCGGCAGGAGATTCCCCGAACTCTCGCTCGATGGCGCAGTCCTTCGCGCTATCGAACATGGTGCCGCAGTCGTCACAAAACAACCGAGGTGCATGGAGCCGCGTTGAATCAGACGTGCGCAAGTTTGCCCAACGTGCCGGGGGCAGCGTCTATGTGTTCACGGGTCCGATTTTCGATCCTGGGCACTCCACCATTGGCGAGAACAAGGTTTGGGTACCGACGCGGTTGTTCAAACTGGTCTATGACGCTTCGTCCAAACGTGCCTGGGCGTACGTGCTTCCAAACGAAGAAACTCGCGTCGAGCGTCCGATGGATTACGCCGCGTTCGTTAAAACCACAGGATTGAACCTGTTGGGCGATCTTCCGGTCACCGGCACGGCCGGACGATCGTAATCAATCGCAGCGGAGCGACGCAATTGTTCCGCTGCGAGTCTGCTTTTCCTTTGTTTGGTGCTCTTCAGCTGTTGCGCCACATTTCCCATGAAGCGAATAACCGTTCAGCCGAAACGATATGAGCGAAGCCCATGCGATCGGCCACGAGCTCCGGCGATTCACCTTGTTCAAACAGTTCCGCGGCGAAAGAGTTACGCAAGGTTTGTGGGCTGGCGCGATGAGCATCGCCGCGTAAGGCTTTAACCCCTGATTCCTCGATCATTGCCTCAGTGATTCGTACCAGCGTGGATGGATGAATACTGGTGATGGTTTTGCCGTTTTTCACGATGGGCTTGATGTCCGAGGGGAATAACAGGTTCCCCTCGGTGGCCATCCGGGCTCTGTGATGTAACCAGGTCTTTAGCGCTTGCACTGCATACTCGAATGGCCTTGTCCTATGCGTAAATTGCGAGTTTTTGTCGCCGAGATTGATCCATTGTTCGTCGGCTAAGTAGATGCAATTAACAGTCAAGGGCACAATCTCCGCCACCTTGAGACCAGCCCCCACACATAATCCGACAATTGCCCTATCGCGAGCCTCACGCCACTGTTCACGCTCTTTCTCAGCGGTGATCGCGGAATTGAGGTGTTTGGCGAGCAGAGTGCGTTCCTCGGGCTTTAGAAAGCTGGTCGGCAGGTTTCCATCCGCTTCCTTCCATTTTGCTCCTTCTTCACGCATCGCCTGTGCGGCCGGATTCATGAAACCGACCTCGGCGGTGTTCTTTATCAGGTCTGCGAGAACCCGCTGAATCAGCTTCCGGTATCGGTCACGTTGTGGCCTATTTGTGGCGAGGTTTTCCAAGAATTCGCTGATGATTACGGAATCCACTTCGCTTAATTTAATGCTCTTTTGCTCAATCCAGTCGACAAAACGACCCCATTGAGCCCGGTAGACCTCGGCGGAAGAAATTCTGATATGGGCACGCGAGGTTCCGCGTCCTGGCTGCTGACTCATCCACTGCTCAAAGGTTGTCTTGGGATCAGAATCCCAAGCGATTGCGTCGGTTTTGAACAGGTCGTCGTGCGTACTCATGGTTGACTCCGCAGGTCCAGGCCTCAGCCAGTTCGTTGAATCTCTGACTGTTAATTGCATGTGGTAGGAAATGTGATTTTAGCGGAGGTCTGGCCGGCCTGCATGCCTGTTTTTCATGGAATACGTCGGTTTATTGCTGGCCTGCCACACATGGCCATGTCGACCTCGGGCCGAGCAAAAGACAAAGCACCCAACAAGAACGGTGACTGCCCGCTACACGTCTCTGTTGCGCATCCCTGTGTTGCACGTTCAACTATTTCAGGGGATTCACCATGACGAACTCAAACAACCGCTCCGGCTTCCTCAACATCGCCGGCGACGCATCTCACGTACTTCTGACCTTGTCGGAAGGTCTTACGGAATGCTGCCCTGTGCAGCTTGATTGCTCGGAGCCTTTGGACGAAGACCAGGTGCTTCAACTTTTCTGGGGACATCAAGGGCGCTGGGCCACCATCATCACGGGCAAAAACATCGACGAAGGCAATTGGGTCGGGGAAGCGTTCCACTGCAAAAACTGCTACGGCGAACCGGTGATGCTCGAGTTCCTCCAGATGAAGGTTCTCTCTCCAAAGAAACATCCGCCGGCGGCAATCGAAGATGCCTTACTTCAGGTACTCGCCAAGGCTGCTGACATCCCACAGCTGAGCGAGGTAAAAGACATTGTTGGGAAACTGTCGGCGGCGGTTGCACAAGGGCCTAATGCGGTGATGGAGTATTTGTTTCCATCCTCCTATAAGGCGCTGACGACACTCCATGCATTGAATCAGCAGTCAGCCGAAGATGAAGGGTATGACTGGGAAACACTCACCCCGGCGTTGGGAGCCATTTCTGAGAGCTTGACTGCCGGCTACGGTGCTCAACTGTCGGATCACGGCCGCGAGGATAACGAAGATCTCGGGTTGATTCCGTGGACAGCGGAAGTCTTAGACTTTCTCAAGGACTACATCAACCGCACGGACAATCTGGAATCTGAAGCTGAATTGGCCTGGCGACTGCTGACAATGTCCGTTCAACTGCACACTCGCACTCAACTCGAAACGTTTCTGGACACACTTCGCGCACGATTGCTCAATAACGACGATGATCTGAGGAACCTGTCGAGCATGTCGCTTGCAGATATTCTCGGGCAGATCACCAAGCCTGTAGCTGCGTAAGCTGCACAGATCCCTATCAACGCAACACCCGCCCTGACTCCGGTCAGGGTTTTTTTTTGGATTGTCCTGCGGCTGAATCTCTTCCTCTGCTATTCCCCGCGTGGGTTCAGTAATATGGCGGGCGATCACTTTGCGCCACTTGAGGAATTGAGATGGCCAAGACCATTAGATGATGCATTTTCTTATCAGGGATTAGGGAGGCAGTCCGCCATGACAGACGTTATCAGCTGTGAACGAGCCATCTGGGAAGCCTTCAACGAGGACCATCGTTTTGAAGCCCTCAGGAGCATTCGCCAACTTCACGCCGAACCGATGAGTGAGCTTCGTAGGGAGTTCAAGGGATTCCGGGAAGGCAGGCATGAGCTGACCCCTAACACTGTGCCGGTGCTGCGCTTCAAGCTACTGCGCATGTTGCAGCTCCAGCATGCGGTTACTTCAGCTTGTGAGGTGATTGACTCTGAGTTTGAAACTGTCAGAGCCCGAATCTTGAAAGATTTCGGAACTGAGTCCGAAGAGTCATACATGGCGCAAGTGAACACCTGGTTGCAGCTGATCGAAAGCGGATCGCCATCTGCATAATGATAAATTGTCCATCGCCCCCGATCGAATTTGGGGGCGCCTGGCGAGTCAGATCCATAGGATGTGCGCAAGCAAAAAAAACCGCTAGCCAAAAGGCCAGCGGTCGTGGTGATTAAAGCGAATGCGACGTCTGAAGGACGAAGCGTTTTTGTGGAACCATGATCGTTTCTTCAACGACGTTTAAGTCGAGCATTGCCATGAACGCCACACGAATGTCGTCGCAGGCACTGTCAAAAGCTTCGACGACACGCACGCGAGCCCTCAACTGCTCCATTGACCAGTTTTCAAAATCGCGTTCTTCGTCGATACCGGCGTTTGAAACACTCAGCTGGCGAGGCGGCGTGGCGTAGTTGACTCGTCCCTTATCTCCAGTGGCTCGACAAACACCACAAGCGTTGTCACCGTCTGTGTGGCCACATGACTGATAGTTGCGTCGAGAGCACGTTCGGCAATACGACTTGTAACCAGTTGATGTCCACTGGCAGCTCAACAGAACTAGGTAACCGCCTGAACGTCCATTGATCCCAATGGTGTATGCCCCGTCCATATCGGCCACAAAGTCTTGTATCAAAATGTCGAGCTCATCCCAAATATCCGTCTGGATGACGTCGTAAGCCTTCATGAGTTGCTCTGGGGTGAGCCCCAGCTTGTGCAGTTTGATGCTATGCGCATAGCTGGAGGACGCATTCCAGCTTCGCATGGTGTCGTAGCGGAAGTGGTCATTGAGAAATCTGACCATCGCCTCTTTATTGCGTCGATCGATTGCTTTTTGAAAAAACGACATGTGGGATCTCCCGTTATCTGTGTAATTGAGAGATGCGGAACACGGGAGATGAAAATAAAAAAACCCGGCGGGTAGCCGGGCTTGGGTGAAGGTTAAGAAATTTGCTTGGGCACTGAGGGTGCCAACAGCTTTTCAACGTACTGACGATCGCTCGCCACCATCCTGCCGGCGATTTCCTGAGTCAGCATGTCGAAGTCATCGCTGACTCGATTCTGGCTTCCTGCATTGCCGTTTGCTTGCTCCTGCCAGCAACACTCGAGAGCTTTGACAAGTGCACGTGCATCAGCGAGACGAATCCGCTGGACGATTGCCATCAAGACTTTGCCTACCTGGTACATCGGAGGGGGTTGATTGCTGGCACTGCCCTGGGTATTGGCTGTCTCTGCCACCGATTCCTCGTTTGCATCGCTGATCAGCCTTCTCAGTTTCGAGACGATCACGCTGTGGATGTCGTTGTAATCATCGCCTTCTGGTGGGCGCTCAGCGTCGTTGAGCCCGTCGTTGTGCGCTACGAGAGCCGCCAGTAAATCTTCAAGGTGGGTTACCGAAACGTAGCCATTGGGTTTGTTCATTTTTGGGACGTCCTGATTGATTGAACTTGCAATCAGGTAATGCTCCACAGGCGCTAACACGGTCCCGGCTGCTCCTCAGCTTTGCATGTGCATGTGGTTCATCTCGATGCGTAACGCAAACCTTTCAGGAGAAGTACCATGAAGTTTCTGGCCGCATTCAATCGCATGACCAATATCGTTGAATCCGAGCAATGCATTCTCACCGGCTACCGCCAAGACTTTTATCAGTTCGATCGCGATCACCTGGCTAACACTGGCACTGTGGGTGGTCGCTACATCTGGGTTCTCCGAGAAAACGGGACGCACCTCGCCTCCATTGGTTTGCACCCGCGTGCGACGGAGTTCGTTGAATGCGCACTCGACTCGTTCGAGCAAGTTCAATGCTATGAAATTACTTTGTTGGCCGATGGCGACGCGGAGATCTCATCCATCACCGTGCCGAAGGCCCGAGAACTGATCAAAACCTGTGCTTTCGAATTTGAAGGCCGGCACATCAAGCAGAAGGGCAGGCTGTTGGCAACCGTCGACATCCATCCGCTTTATAACCAAGGAACGTACGGTGGCAAAGTCTGCTTCACATTCGAGGACGCACCATCATCTGATACCGAACTGAGCTTCAAGCAAATGGCTTTGCACCTTTTCCAAGAACGTGTGGGCACTCTTTTCGCCTGCATGGACGAGGTGACATTCCAGACGCACAGCACTCAATAGTCCCCATTTAACGTTGTTCCGACCGCTGGCCATTAGGTCAGCGGTTTTTTTTGGGCGCCTATCGCACTTTTACAACAAACAATTACCTGGCGAATGCTGTCTATCCTGTAATCAACACAGAAGGGCCCCACCATGTGCTCCCATTACGAGGCACCAGAAAACGATCGCTTGCTGGCAGGTTTTGGGGTGGCACCCGAAACACAGATGCCCCTCGATTTATGGCCGCTGAAAGAGGGGCCTTTCATCCGAATGCGATCGGAGGAGGATTGCGACGATCAGACCTCCGATTTAGAAGTGCTCACCGGACAATTTGGCCTGTTGCCATTCTGGGCTAAAGATCGCAAGTTTGGGCGCCACAGCTACAACTGCCGGTCTGAAACGGGAAGCATCAAACCGACGTTCAAGTCAGCCTGGAAGAAAAGTCAAAAATGCATCATCCCGGTTGCCGCTTTCTATGAACCGGACTGGAGAAGTGGTAAGTCGATAGCTACCCGAATCACCCGTACCGATGGAGGGGTATTAGCGATCGCAGGTCTTTGGGAGAGATGGAAGGGTCCAACGGGGCAAATCGTCCATTCCTACACCATGCTGACAATTAACGCCGACTCACATCCCTTCATGAATGTCTTTCACAAACCGAGTGATGAAAAGCGCTCCATCGTCATTCTGCCTAACGGGTTGATTAAAGACTGGCTCAACTCAAGTGTCGAGCAAACAATGAGTTTTATGCAGCCCTACCCTCCTGAACGATTGGTCGTCGACAACCGGGTTTGAGTTTCGTAGGCCCAACACGAAAAAACCCACTCGGTCATGAGTGGGTCGGGTATTACGTTGTCTACATGAGACCACTATCGCCTGCGTATGGGCTGAAGCCGTGGCACGTGGGATTACGTCCCCTCCACCACGGAGGCATCCACATTCACAGGTTCGTTCTGTAGATCCCATTCGATTTCTCAGATTATCGGCCAGCGGCTCATCGCCATCATTCAACATGAGGCAAGAGAGCGGTTAAGGGAGTAACAGATAGTCGCCCTGGATGGCTGCGTTCGAAAATACAGCGTTGTTGGCAGAGCTTCGTGGCAAGCGGCGAGTGCCGTCGTCAACGAGCGACTCAAGAACCTCGGCCAGCTTACGGACATTGACCTTTTCGACAGTGTGGCGAGCAATCGACGTACCTTCATTCTGCAACTGCAATTTGAAACCTCGATCATCAGCGTCGTAACCGAGCACCACGAAACCACGGTGTTTGCAGGTATTGATCCGAACCTGAATCGCCGGTCGACGTCCATTCTGAACATCATCATCACAGTCGCGCATGAGAATGAAGTCGGGGTTGGCGCCGGCGTCCAGCAGCAGCTGCCACATGGTCCGCTGGTTGTCCGGGGTTCTGAGAACCTCAACAAGTTCAATCAGCCTCAACAGCCGTCTTGAGCGAATGGAATCGCGATCGATCGGGAGTTTGGTCTGGTCGAAACCATCCAGCATCTCTGGTTGGCTTGTAGCTTTTTTGATTGCGTGTTGCATCGTGACTCTCCTGAAAGTTGGGCCAGACGTTGCGAAGGCCTGGTAGGAGGGGATGCTGCACATGGATGTGTAGGGAGGATTTCGACCCATAAAAAAACCCGCCAAACGGCGGGTTTGATGAATCATTGATGGTGTCGGATCTTCACTCGAGGGCCCAAGAAGGCACCTCCTCGCACACGGTAAGACCATAATCGCCTGGTCGTTCGAAGATCTCGCCGTTTGCGTTAACAAGAGAGTCCTGCAAGTCCCTCATCTCTTCCCGGGTAGCTTCCGTGAAGGAGTCGGAAGCTTCGCTTCGCTGGACCTGCATGGCCACTACAAATTGCGAACTTGTATCTATAACAAAACGAGTCGTACGCTTGTTTTTTTCCCATGCAAATATGTGATTCCAGTCGCCAGTGCTGAACTCATACATTTGGTTTTCCTTTTATTGAGAGCGTGGAAATTCGGAAGCAAGCCTTGTAGAAAGAAATGCAACACACGAGCGCATAACCAGATTTAGGCCAAAAAAAACCCCACCGAGGTGGGGTTGGTGATGCGTTATCTTCGATTGTCACAGACGCTTCTCAATGCCCTGTCGACCAGGTCACCGTCAAAGCTGATGATCACTTCTACATTTCTGCAATTGGAACTTAAGCTGCCCAGGGTGCGGGCAGCGATGAGATAGCCGTTAGAGTCAGTCTGACTTGAGTCACCGAACAAGATCGAGTTGCTAACGACCGCGGCGAGCACAGCCCGGCCGCCGTCTTCTTCAGTCCAACTGGGCGACACAGTATTGCGCGGGATTACCTGGTTGTTGCAAACCCGAAAATGCTCGTACCGCTCAGAAGCATGTTCTATTGCCACCGAGTCACAATCACCTGCCTGTCCCACGTAAATCACCGAAAAGGTTTTACCATTCACGGGTACAACCGTCGACATTCGAGATGCAGCTACTTCCATAACAGCATCAGTGGCATCTGAGGCCTGACCCATCAAAGGAAAAAGACCACAAAGATATATGAGACCTGCCAATACATTGCGGTTTTTCATGAGGTACTCTCAGTTCAATAAGGGATTATGAAGCCAAAGCGAGACGCTGTGGGGAGCTGGCGTGAAGGATTACCTGTTTGCTTTCGGATTTAGCCAGTGTGTTGCCTTGAACGATCAGGATCTCTCCAATTTCAACCCTGTGCACCGCACAGTTTGCGGCAAGCTGAATGGCCGTCACCCGAGCGCAAATAGCGTCCAAATCACACCCATAAAATTTCCACTTGCACAACTCAGATGAACCGTGGGTTTCGAGTATTTGATTAGCCTTGGCCAACAGCAGAACGCCGCTGCCGCAGGCTGGATCGGCGAGTACTTTTAGACCTTGCCCCGCCGTATTCGGGTCAGGATTTAACTTGGCCATCATCAGCGCCAGGTTCCAAGGTGTGAAGTACTGCCCCAAAAGCTGTTTACCACCTTTGCTGCTCAACGCAGCGTAGACCGCCCCCAAGATGTCCATGAATGGCTCTTCTTTCGCGACCAGGTTGTCATAACAGCCGATGGATTCAATGATCCGTGCTCTCGCCTCAACGGGTGTTGGGTACCAGGGTACGAATCACCAAACCTCCATCACCGCGCTTAGGAAATAGCGAAACATTTCAGCCGGCGAGTATCGGTATCCATCTCCGAGCGTATCGACCAACGGCTTAGCATAAGACGGAACATTCTGAGAAAGCTTGTTAGCCATAAAGCGCACTCCAAAGTGATTGATCTGTATGGCCAGAGATGTTTCACACGGACTAGCAATGGATCGGGGATAGCTTGAGAGCAGACACAAAAAAACCGCCCTCAAGGAGGGCGGCTATCTAGGTTTGTGCGACGCCTTAGTCGGCACTATCTGGTTGAGCTGGCAGCTTATTGAAAGGAACCCAGATCCAAGCCTGAACAAATGCCCCTCCCTCGCACAGGTTGACCGAAGCCTTTTCATCAAACTCCTGGTCATCATTTGCAAGGTTATCGATTGCCCATTCTCGGTACCGCTTCTTCAAAGTCTCGGGTGAAACGATGTTGAGTTCTTCAGGGCAGACCGGACTTTCAACTGCATTTTGATGGCCTACTTCACTCGATGATGGCACGGCCGCAAGGTCGCAATAGGCGAGATCATTACCCTCCTCGTCGACCAGTGAGATCACGCACTCTCGCCAATCTTGAGGATCAGCGATGTAGATTCCATCCTGCGTGAGGTAAAGAAATCGACCTTCGGTGTGTGGCCGCATCAGCGCCATGCACCCGCCGCCTGTGTGGTACTCGACGAATCCATAAATCAGCGGGCTCACGAGAGTGCGGCCGTCGGGCGAAATGTAAGGGTTTCGGATTTCTGTGCCCTCGTGAATGAAAGCCAATAGTGCTGGATCGTAGGGGGCTGGCGAATCTTCTCCCGTTGCATCCATCAGAACCATGGGTGTATTGCCGGGTGCCTTGACCGAATCATTAGTGGACTGGGTCAAGCTTTGTTCATTGTTTTGCATCTGAATCTCCGATTTGTTGTCATGACAAAAGGGAGATGGCCAACACGACCCAACAAAAAGGCAGAAAGCAAAAAACCGCCCTAACTGGACGGTTTTTTGCGACGCTGGGTTAGCGCAGGCTGATCGGCCGATGAAGCCGTCATAAACTCAAGAACGAGACCGCAATACTCAGACAATTACCTCTTTTACTTTGTTGTTCTTCCGCTGATAACTGAATTTCTTAGTCATCAAAATAGCCGGTCGTTCAATAAACCAATAGGTCAGCACGCTGATCGAAGCGGTCACGATGATGACCGGGATTAGATAGATTGCATAAACCGTTAAGTCAGCGTGACTAAAGTCATACAAAGAAAACACACTGAACATGATGTAAATGACGATACCATGCAGCAAGTAGATGCTAAAGCTAACCTCCCCTAAAACCTTCAGTCCGCGGTGTTCGAGAAGTCCATGGAGGTTATTGCCTAGGACTAACAGCCCGAACGGCACCATAAGCAAAAATAACTGCACCTTGGTATAAGATTTAACAAACAGGCTTATGATGAGTAGCCCAGCCGCCAAAGCCGTCCAGCGCAAGTTCTTATAGTTGAAAGATTTACTTTTAAACCAGTCTTCAAGCAACGCCACGGTGATACCGGCTAAAAATATGCGCATGAAACGGCTGCTAACATGATCTTTAAATACGGGCCAAAGACAGGCGAGCAGTATCAAACCGACCAGTAACGCCTTGATGGGGACCTTCCTTTTCAGAACGCAGTACAGAAGTGGAAGGCACAGGTAGAAGACGGTCTCATAAAGGAGTGTCCACTGCACAGAGGCGTTGATACGAGCAGTGTCCTCGAATCCGTTTACGGGCTTGCCAACGAAAAGCAGCCAGTGGCCAATACCACGTAGAGTGTCGGCCACGGGCGCTAAAGTGCCGGCGGTTTGATAGAAGGAAATCGCAACAATGACCCCAACACTAAACAGGTACATGGGCCAGATGCGTAGCAGCCTGGAAACTAAAACCTGAGCCCAGTCCATAGCTCCATTCTGGACTTTACGGGTAAAAAGGTAGCCTGTGATCATGAAGAACAACGTTACTGCAACTGCCCCCATGTTGTTTATTAGACGGCTGTCTGTGGTCTGCCACATTCCCGTGGTATGCCAGTAATACACCACGATGAAATGGTGTACAGCAACAGCCGTCGCCAGTATTCCGCGCAACCCATCAAGTGACGAAACGCGATGAAGTGCTTCGCTCGAGAGGATGGGGAGGCGTCGGGTAGTCGTACACAAAAAATGATAAGGGCCGCTACGTATAGCCCTATTAGGAGTGCTGTTTGTGTCATGCAGGGTTGATCCAAGGAGTTGAATTTATGCCATTTTAACCTCTGCACAAGCCATAGGAACGAAAATAATATAAGGAAATCGTAGGAGCAGTGAAACACGCCTTTGCACCCAGGCGAATTAGATGATGGCTATAAAGGAATTGTCAGTAGTCAATGCCTGGCTTAATATCATTAGTCCAAAATTAGCTTTGAATGCATGAGGTAGGGCTAATTTACTGTTTGACGTGATGCGCGCCAGAGCTGGCGTATGAGGATTCTAAATGCAGAGAGAGGAAGCCAGAATGTAAAAAACGCGATCAACCTTGGGAGGATGACCGCGCCTAGATGAAGCAAGAATTACTAGTGTGGTGCTCGTAATTTCTGCCTTTTTTCGGCGCATGTCAACTCTCCCCAATTTTTCGACCTTATCGAGGCGTCTCGAGGGCAAAAACCACCGTTGATGAAAACCATGCTCGAAAAACTACGTCTGTTCGGAGAGCGCATTTATTCTGTGACTCCAGTAGGTTTTCTCATCTTTTCTGTGAATCCCAGGCTCGGTGCTCACAGATAAGATGATTTTTCACCCGCGTTTACTGAGCATCACGAATCATCTATTTTGTGAACCTACACGTAGGCCGAAACTTGCAGGCCCTTTCCATCATCCTCTTGAGTGACGCCACCCTCGTTTGAAATTGTGACTTCGACACCAGCCTCACGAAACATCTGAGCGACCTTTTCAGCGACCTCCCGATGGTTAAACGGGACCACGGTGAACCATGCTTTAGAAGCTGCACACCAACGGCATCCGTAGCCACCGAACCAGCCATTGGCACTCGTTGCTGAACCAGGTGGGTCGAACCCGATGATCTTGCTGATGCGTTCTGCGACAGCTTCGGGGAACAGCGCCAAGTTTTCCTTCATGTTGAATTCCTCGATCAAGCCGCTTGGTGGTTTTCTTCGCGGATGTTATGACCTTTCATCTGCTCCAGCTTTGCGATAAACCGTTCGCTGGCGGTGGTGCTCGCCAGCTCGGACACTCCTACGTATCGGTTCATCCCTCCGCAGTAATCACTTCGTCCGTCGCATGTTCGGTACAACACTCGCAATTCGCCGTTCATAACGTGAACGTTCAGGTACAGGTGATCGCCATGCAGCGTTACCTCCCCCATGACTCCGTCACCGCCTTTATTGGAGCTGATGCTATATGCATCCGGGGCCAGCTTGAGAGCTCCAGCGATTTCCGCCAGCAAACGCTTACCAGATCTATGCAATGTGTCTTTTTTGACGCGGGTTTCCAAAAGAGATTTCGGGAAGTTCAGCACAGTTGTTCTCCTCACGGTTGACGGTCACTTGCGGTGGCCTTGTTCGTGGTGATGCTGAACAGGAGGGAATATTCGATACTAGAAGAATCTTATTTTGGAAAACGGTCGAAAAAAATTGGTGAATTTTTCTGCATTTAGGTGGGGCTAAAGCCTGATTTTGCTAGACCCTGCCGATGCTGGCACCCTGCAATTAAAATGTCGTTGATTCGTTATGCAATCTGTCAGTATTATAAACGCATGTTATCGCGTAATTAATACCAGGATGAACCACCCATGCACGACAAGAAAAATCGCTTCAACCCCCGCCTCTCCCTGCTGGTCGCCGCCATTGGTCTGGGGCTCAGCGCACCAGCAGCCCACGCCGCGTACGGCGGCATTGATGTTTTTGCCCCCACGCTCGGCACCTCGATCAACGGGTACAAATTGCCTTTGGGGGGATCGGGTGATGGCGAGATGCTTGTGGGTACCCAAACCAACACCTCAACCGGCCTCACAAGTGCATTCCAGTGGACTTTGCTTGGTGGAAAGCAGTATCTGCCTGCCCTCAATGGCGGCATCAGCAGCCAAGCATTGGCTGCATCTAATGATGGCGGTGTCATCGTTGGAACCGCACTGGACGGCACCACAGGTAAACGGACGGCCGTTTTCTGGGACGGTACCGGCGTACACGCAATGAGCTTTCTCAATAATGGCGACTATGCAGACGCCAGTGCAGTTTCTGCGGACGGCAGCGTGATTGCTGGTACCGCCAATGACGGAGTGCTGAACAACGACACCGCGGTGATCTGGAATAGCGCGGGCGACATTACCAGCCTTGGCCATCTGGGTGACGGCGAGTTCAGCTTCGCCTTAGGCGTATCCTCCGATGGCCACGTTGTCGTTGGCTATGCTCAGAACGGTGCAGGAAATGGCGACATTGCGACCCGCTGGATCATTGGCGGCGGTGCGGAAAGCTTAGGGGTTCTCTCTGGTGGCATGTTTTCCCGCGCCCAAGCAGCAAGTGCTGACGGCACCTATATCGCCGGTGTCAGTGGTTCCACTATTTCGGCGAGCGAAGCCTTTCTCTGGACTCAAACAACCGGCATGAAAGGTCTGGGTCTTCTCACAGACGGCACCATTTCCGGCGCCTTCGGGATTTCTGCAAATGGTGCTGTGGTAGTGGGCGTCGCCGACACCACTGGTAATGTCCTTTCCGGCTTCCGCTGGACCACAGAGACCGGAATGCAATCGCTTGTACAATGGTTACAGGACAACGATCCGTCCTACACCCTTCTGCCAGGTAACTCACTCAATTACGCTACCGCGGTTTCGGCTGACGGTAATACTGTATTCGGTAAGGGCACTTTGAACGGTCGTGACCAGCCATTTGTTGCGCGTTCCTACGGGCCGATCGCGGTACCACCAGTGGTGAGCCCACCAGTCGTCACCCCGCCTGTTGTTACACCTCCTGTAGTGACTCCGCCGGTTGTCACCCCTCCGGTGGTAACTCCACCAGTAGTTACTCCGCCGGTGGTAACTCCCCCAGTAGTTACTCCGCCGGTGGTAACTCCACCAGTAGTTACTCCGCCGGTGGTAACTCCACCAGTAGTTACTCCGCCGGTGGTGACTCCACCAGTCGTTACTCCACCGGTTGTGACCCCGCCTGTAGTGACCCCGCCTACATCCGGTGCGGGCGGAACCACCCCGCCGACCTCCGGCGCCGGCGATGAAACGCCAACAGTCGGTGGGAACGAAACCGGTACCGGCACCACCCCAGTACCTCCGTTGGGCGTAATTGGCCTGTATGACCTTGGTGACTCGCTGACCAATGCCAGCTTGTACGCCGAAGCATTGCAAAACCAGTTGCAGGGCTTCGTGCAAGATCAACTGGGCTGCACTGCGTTCGACGCTAAAGGCATTTGCCTCAACGTCAGTGTGCAAATGACTCGACACAATGGAACAGTCGAAGGCGACAACACCTACGGCGGTGTCACGCTGGCATATCGCATATCGCCCGACCTCATCGCAGGTATCGGCTATCAAGGGCCGAGTACATCGCTGAAGATCCACGATGACCGTGTTAAAGGGGACACCAATACCTTTGGTGCTTTCGTCGAATACGGTAACCGCCTGAAACAGGGCGTCTTCGCACGCGGCGCCGTGGCACTTTCGGAAGGTGATGCGACCATCAAGCGCTCCTACCTGACTGGTGCCGGCACTTCCTCGTCCAAAGGTAAATCTGACATCAGCCAACGCGCTGTTTCAGGTCAAGCCGGCTACGTTTTCATCGTGAAGGACAATGCAGCTGTAATGCCGTTCATCGGTCTCGACTACCTGGACACAAAGCTGGATGGCTACACAGAAAACAGCGGCCCATACCCTGTCCAGTTCGACAGCCGTAAACAGAACAACATTTATGGCACCGCCGGCGTCACTGGCAGTTTGAACCTGGGTAACAAGGCAATCCTGTCGGCTAACCTCAAGCACGTCGAACGCCTGAATAATTCGAGCGACGATCTGAGCGGTCAGGTGTTGGGTGTGTCGACATTTGACCTGAAACAAGCCACCACCGAGCGCTGGGACGAAATTGGCCTCGGTGTGCAAATGGCAGGTCCGGTAAAGGCCTCTCGTGTCGGTGTTTCGTACGGCCACCGATTCAACAGCGGCAAGGCCGTTGCCAGCGACGTAGCCACTGTGTCTTTCTCCGTGGGGTTCTAAACCACCGGTTAGAAACTGAACGAAAAAGCGCTCCGCCTTGCGGGGCGTTTTTTTTACTCGAAAAATGAGTTTTGAAAAGGAATGGCCATAAAAAAAGCCACTGGAATCCAGTGGCTTGGGTGCAACGTTAGTTTGCGGTCGGCGCTGGATTCATCTCCAGTTCCCACCAGGCGATAAAATCACCTGCAATGCCAGGTTCGGTAGGAGGAAAATCAAGCAGGTCCTTGTTGAGATGTTCAACGGTGTGCGAGGGTTCACCGTCGCGAGTGCAATACAGCAGTTTGAATTTTTTGGGACGGTCGAGCTGGAAGCAAAACAACCGCTTTAGCGGGTCCTTGTAATACACGCGGCAATTACCTGAATCAACCATGCTGAACGTCAGGGCCACTTTAGGAATAGTGGGTTTAACGCAAAGCCGATCTCTGTTTTCCAACACCAGTGATCGCAGACCCTCGATGTCGATATTCAGTCGAACACCATCTGGAAATAGCTCGGCGGCAAACAGCTCCGAAAGATCACTTACCAATGAGTCAGCGACAAGGCAACAAGCCATTGAATCTTCAGCTCGTTCCTTAATCCACGTCTCACGCTCAGCATCGTCCTCGAAAGCATCGAAGTGGTCATCACTGTCCTCTTCCTGCGCCTCGGCCATCTTACGGGCGGTGAGAAGGCATGCTTCGTAGTGATCACCGGCAAGAACATACTGAGAGTAGTCACCTTGATCACTTTGCGGCCAGCGAAGGGTCACAGAAAACAGTTGTTGGGTATGTTCCGCGGGGATAGCTTGTTGAGTCATGTTATTCACCATTCAAATAGTTGAGTCGAGAGAGCAGCGATCGCAATCGAGAGACAATGTCAGTGCGCCAGCGCGGAATGCGTCCAAAAGATCTGGAACGTCGGAGAACAGCGGGGATGGTTCAGCAGAAGCCCCCCAGCCGTAGGCCCACGCAAGATCGCGAGCTTCCTGAAATTTCATTTCGGCAGATTCCTTTCCCCCGATTTCCCGGGACAAGAGGACACCCAGCGCCCAATCCGCACGTGCAGATAAGGCGAGTTGAAATACTGTGTTCATAAGGGAGGCTCCAAGTGCGTTTGCTTTACACTTGGGTGATGCTGCACAAGCGGCCATAATCAGATTCGCAAGCACATGTTTTCCTTGTGGGAAACAAAGCAATGCTAAAGAATCACGGATAATTGAATTGGGGAAAAAACAGCTATGTTGCTGACCATCGGGATGTTCGTCGCGGCATTTGCCGTTATCTGGCTAATGCTCGTTTTCCTGCTCCTCATACACGAATCTGGCCATCTGATTCCGATGCAGAAAATGGGCATCAAGCCCGATAAGCTGATCATCGGTGGAGTGAAGCTCTTTTCTTTCAAAAAGTCCGGAATCATTCACGAGGTAGGTCTGATCCCTCTCTGGGCATACGTGGTGAGCGGGGATTATGAAAAAGCGTCATCGCGCCAACGCGCAATCATTGCGGCCGGCGGCCCGCTCATCTCTGCGCTTACAGGCGTGCTGTTCTTTGGGATTTACTACCTGTTCCCAAATTGGCAAACATTGGTCGCTGCTCAAGGGTCGATCCTGCTCGCTGCCACGAATATCATCCCGCTGCCCCCTCTGGATGGCTGGACAATTGCGGAGCATTTTCTAAAGCAGCGCGGGTTCCACATCGATGACCGCAACCGTAAGGTGTTGATGGGTGTGGGGATTTTTACAATTATTCTGATCACCCTTGCGCTCTGAAAATTACATTCGTCTGTGCGTCCTCTCCTGTGGCAAGTAACCCATCAGGAGATCGATAGTGAACACCCCATCCGCAGCACAAACCATTCAGAAAACCCACCGACCAGGCTTCTTCGAAGAAGCCTTTCGCAATGCTGAATTACCTAAAACACTGCGCAACTTTGCCGAAGCCTTCTGCACGCGTTTCGAAGTCCATGGGATTTGCGATCCTTTGTACTGCGCAAATGTCGCCGCTTTCGAAACCGGGCTCGGTGATGGTTGCAGCAATTTCAACGCGGTCAAATGCCCCACTGAAGCGGACATCGCAAAGGTAGCCGATCGATTGCTGTTTGCTTATTCAACCTGCATTGCTAACGCCTCCACCGGCACTACGCAAGAGACCATCGCGGTGATGCTTCGCAAAGCACTGGCGGGTTCCAGCCTTGACGAATTATTGACGGCCACAAAGCCCTCTTCGCCTTCAAATTAACCGCCCCACACCACCGCCTGCACATCGCAGGCGGTTTTTTGTTGGCAAAAATTCAGTACTGCTCTGTTTTGATTCTGGCTGCGTATGTCATCGTGTTAATATTTGGAGACACACTCACAAGGAGTTGGCCATGCTCAACCCGCAGCACTCATCTACCTTAAACACGCAGCCCGCCGGTGTTTGCGATGACCGCGTAGCCTGGCTACCTAAGGTGGTTATCGATCTGTCGTACTGGCATGGCGGTCGCAAGCTGAAGGACGTTGAGCGCTTCGAATGGCCCGGTGAAATTGTGGAAGGGGCTGCCCTCGAACACGCCCATCAGAGTTGTACACATTTCGGTATTGAACCCACCTCGACTCTTGAAATGTGGGCGTTCCGTACTGATTGGATCATCGCCAACACGCGCTCAGACATTGATCAGCATTGGTCCTCCGTTGACCCACAGCCACGCGCACTACACAAGGTTTTGGTGAGTCATCGCCCTGTATGGTCATCGAAGCTAGGTTCACTTCCGGCATTGCAACAATGGCAAACGTTCGATGCTGTATTTCTCAAATTCACCACTGTAAAAAGCGCATTGCCTAGTGATGTAGATCTTTCGGAACACATCACCGCACTGCTTGTTGAACCCTCGCCGATCGCAGGTCTGCAAGAGCTGGCTGTTGTTGATGGGCGGATCGCCGACCTGAAAGTGATCCGCCGTGGCGGTAACGCCGCAGGCGGACAACTCGTTTTGGTGACAGGTTCTGTGCGTATTGCCATTGGCCCCCACTCAACTCCTGCACACGAGCTCGACGTGGTACAGACGGTGAACAGCGCCCTGGATGTTCAGTTGCTGCCTACCACCGAGCTCCTCGAGTTGGATGCAAGTGACACCATTTTGAGGCCGATGGCCTGGCAGATCGAAAATTCGTAGCAAATAATCGCAAAGAATCATAACACGTACCGATATTCTGATATGATCAGCGCGCCGTTGAACCACTCCGCTGCTCGAAGCCCGTAGTCAACATCTGGGCAAGTCATCGGTTATTTGTTGATGTTCGCCATCACCAAAAGCAAGTTCAACGCTTTTTGACTTTTGGAGAATTCCCGATGGACGCTATCACCGTGCCACAAACCGATGCAGTGAATCAGATGGACCTGGACTTTCGGCTGAACCTGTTCCCAGGCAGCATCAAGAAAGCAATGCAGTACGGGAATCAGGATGTCGTCAAGGAAGGTGAAGTACCGATTGATAAATTCGGTTCATCGGACCTTTGGAACATAGACCCTCGGGTCATTGAAGTAATTCCCGGGTACAACACCCGCGTGAAGAACGCTAGATACAAAGAAAAAGTCCTTCTCCTCAAAACCAACATGATGGAAGTTGGCTTCAAGAAAGACAGTCCTCTCAGCGTAATCGTCGTGTTGGATGAAGAAGGTAAGCAACGAATCAAGTTGAAGCGTGGCCACAGACGCCTAGAGGCTGTATTGGGCGCCATGGCCGAAGGGAAACCCTTCGACACTGTTCCGTGTGTCATCGTTAAAGACGATATCGACGAAGAAAGCCTTACCGCGGACCTGGTTCTCAGCAACAACGGTGATCCACTTGATCCGTACGCCACCGCTATCGTGTGCAAACGCATGACTCGCTGGCACCCAGACAATCACGCAAAAATTGCTGCGAAACTCGGCCTCTGGCCATCCCAAGTCACCGATTATCTGCTGTTGATCAACGGCCCGGTCGAAATCTCGAACTACGTTCGCGATGAAGTCATTGCCTTTACGCTGGCAGTCGAGCTCCTGAAGGAACACGGCCCGAAAGCTCTGGCAATCATCGAGCAATCTTTGGCTCGATCGAAAGCCGCTGGCAAAACGAAGCTGATGCCACGTTTTGTTCCGGGGAAGGTTATCAAGAAGGCTGTTACTGCTGCTGCGCCGGCGATGAAAGCGGCGATCGATGAGATCAAAAAGGACAAGGCATTCAGCCAACTGTCTCCAGAGAACCAACAGAAGCTGGAAGAAATCTTGGAGCAATTCAAGAAAGCGGAAGAAGCCGAAGCCAAGTTGAACGCCGAAAACCCTTTGGAAGAACCCGAGCTCAACCTCAATCAAGCAGAGGTATAAATGCTGCTCCAGCCCCTACAGTTTTTACTGTAGGGGCTTTTTCATTTCCGCTTGGAAAGCCAAGTGGAAAGCCTGGCCAACCAGGTAGCCCGCACCTGGACGCGCATATCCTTTCCGCCGGTCTTCCATTCCAAAGTGACCAAGCCACCTATGCCCGAGCACAGAAACGAAAACCGAGTGAAGGCGCGGCACTGATCACACGCAGCAAGGCCATCGAGCCGGTAAGTGTCTGCCGTCATCATGCTGACCTCGCCTCGCTGATTCCGAGACCGCAGAATGCGAGTGCAACTGGCACAATCAATTTGCAGATGGTCCAGGCGGGTGCCATCGGAAAACCGAATGGGCAACACTTTGTCCATGGGCTTTTCGGATTTCCACTGGGCTAACGCCTTCAACATTTCTACGTCATGCACTACTGCTCTCCAAACTGTGCACTCTGTTCCACCCGTCATTGACCGCCTGAAGATAGACCAGCACCCAACCGGGCGCACGTCGCGCTCCTCTCTCCCATTGCCCGATCGCTGCGTAAGCTCGATCCAGTTCTACTGCAAGTTGATGCTGGGTCCACTTCAGGATCTGCGTGCGGATGCGACGAATGTCGCCGGCCGTAATCTCCACCGAAGTGCAAACGACCTGCCGCGATAGTAAGGCGCCAGCTAGCGTTAGCATCGCGGCTGGCGCCTCTCCACGCTCCCACTTGGCGATTTGGGCGCTGGAAACTAGCAGGACCTGGGCAAGCTGTAACTGGGTCAGTCCAGCACCTCGGCGCAACTGAGCCAGTGGGCCCTCGCTTGCAGCAGTGAAGACAATCGCGTGTTCTTTGGCCATATCATCGCGGTAGCACCGAGCCGCCCTCATGGCACGTTGAGAGCCGCCATAGGCTTGGTCCCGAAAATGGCGATCGGCTACGTACCGACGGCCTTTCATCAGGCGGACTCGCCAACCTGCATCCGAGGGGTTGGCCTTCCGTTGATCCCGGGTGATGCCTTGCATATCAGGATCGATACCGCGTCGTGTGCCACGGGCTTGCATCGAAGTCATTCCAGACGACGAACTTACTGGGAGATCAGAAGCCATAGTTCGTCCAGAGGAGTCAATCCGAGTCGACATCGGTAGCGCTGCCAGAAAACTCGATATCCTGGTCCTCAGCTGCATAAACAATCCCGCCTCCCAGCAAGAGCGAAGTCATCCCCAGATCCGGTAGCGTCAGTTTTGATGCGTCATCGGCATTTGCCCCTTTTGGCTGCACCTTGGCCGGCATTGGGATGACAGCAGCACGGATTGGGGATGGCTCCAGAGATGTCAATGCGTCTCGTGGGCGTGATTGTGGCTTCGGCCGGGGCAGCGGATTACTGCGCATAGGCATCAGCAATGGCTCGTTACCCTCATCGGCCTCTGGTAGTGCTGCTGTCATCGACCTTTCAAGAAGGTCGAACACTTCATCAGAGCGGGCCATCATTTTGCGAAAGGCAGAGTCAGAAAGATCCTGATGCCGGCGCAAATTACCCATGGCGCGAACCGTATCAGTTCCAAGTGCATCGAGAGCGTGCCGAAGCTCCATCCGCGTTGCATGTGTCAAAAAGTTGCATTTGTATAACGTGCCATCGGCTTGCTCAATTCTCAGCGAGAGCTTCTCCATTGCTCTCAACTGCCTTTGCACTCGTTGCTCCTGAGATTTGGAAAAGCTCCGAACACGTCGGACCCAGAAATATCCCCCTGCCACAAGAGCGATAGCCATGCCCGACGCTAAAACCGGGGATGCGCCTGATTGAAAATTCTCCGGAAACAGACTGAAACCGTACGATGTCGACGCCAATAGAGGCGCAGAGAGTGCCCCTGTTACCACTGCCACGAGCATTGGTTTATGGATCATGTTCGCTCCAACGCCATACCTAATTATTGATATTTGTGTTTCGATACATAACGCGTAGGCGTACGTTAGGCTTATTACACCCTGTCACACCATTCTTGTCACGCTGAAACAACAGAAGGGCACGAGTGCAGGAAAAAAATTACTGTTGTGCACGTTGAAATTTGAGGCAGCATCCGGAAGGTGGGAGTCGTAGAACTACGTTGCTAGGATCCTGTAATCTGCACGCCGGCATGCGCATCGTTTTGCGGGGAAAGAAAAAGGCGCGGTCCAAACCGGGGTTTCAGACCGCGCCTACGAAGCCTGGCATTGCTTCAACTGGAACCTACAGAACAGTCATGGAACTCTGATCAGCCAAGACTCCCGTGAGATCCTACATCTGGTCCAACTTGAAGGACCCAGCTTTGGCGCCGGCGATAACGTCTGACTTCAAATTATTGAGCACCGTTTCGGAATCCTGAGTAACACCGTGTCCACGAATGCCGCCGGTAGGAACCCAGTAGGGCTTTCCAGTCCCAGACTCAATAACTTTGCGGTGAAGGGTCACCGAATAGCTGTACAGACGCTGGCCAGGCATGTAATCGCCAGTCTCAAAGATAGCGAATACCTGGTAGTCGCTGCCGAGCTGGGAAACCTTCGTGGGAAGGTTTGGAACGATCGCGTCCTTTATTTGGACTTGTGGAATATGGGGTTGTACGCCGGAATCCCAGAAATTTCCGTCAGCCCAGCTCCAGTCCCGCCACGAGCGCATCCAGGTCGATGAACTTGCCGTCAGTCTGGAAGGTGTAATGCCCGTTCAGCAGGATGTGCCGCCAGGCCGCTGGCGACATCTGCGTGATCAACGCCAGCGCCTTGGCATTGCCAGCTGCCTCGTACTTCGTCAGCAGCAGGGACAGGATCGCCGAGTTGTAGAAGATGATCGCGTTGCCGATCAGCCTGGCGCACTGGTTGCTGATCTCGATTTCGATGTCGGTGCGGCCGGTCAATTCCTTCTTCCCACCGACTTGGGCGATGGTCGAGCGTAGCTGGTGATAGGGGAGCCCGCAGAATTCGGAAAAAATCGTACGCTAAGGTTTTCCGGGCAATCGTAGCGGCCTGAACTTCCCGATCTCCAGCCTGCGGCTCTGCCGCCAGACGTAATCGCCAGTCAGGTTGATGTGCTCCCAGCCCAGCGGCAATAGGTATTGCAGCAGCTCGCCGCCCACCGACTTGCCAGCCTCGACCAGCCCCAAGTGATGCACTCCAGATACATCGTGTTCCATAGCACGATGGCCGTCACCAAGTTTGGGCTTCTGGCTCTGTAGCGCTGCGGCTCGAAGTTCCGATCCTGATTTTGCCTAAAACTGGACACTAGCTATTGTCTTTGAACAACGTCGATACGGTACGGGCAACATGGTCTGCACCGTCACTGATTTCACGCATAATAGTTGTTACAGTTGCGATCTGATCGTTGTTTTCTTCGGCGCTTCTAGCGATGCTGTTCATATCTATATTCAGTTGCTGAGTAAGCTTTCCGTTAGCAGTTACCACATTCTGGATTTCCACGGTGGCACTGCTAGTTCGAGCTGCCAACTGACGAACCTCGTCGGCTACTACAGCAAAGCCTCGGCCCATTTCACCCGCTCGGGCAGCTTCAATTGCGGCGTTAAGTGCTAGTAAGTTAGTTTGTTCTGCCACGCCTTGGATGATGGTAACAATTTTCTCGATATCTTTAGCCTGAGCATTTAGCTGTGTAATCGAAATAACCGCACCGTTTATTAAATTAAATGTACCCTGAGATAGTTCAATTGAACTAGCAAGGGACTCCATGCCCCGCACGGAAATTTGAGATGTCTCCTCGGCGGTGGTGAAGGAAAGCTCTGCGGCCTGACGGATTTCATCAGCCTTATGCTTCTGCGAGCTGACGTCGGTGGCAAATTTTAACACTTTCACAACCTGGCCGGCTTCATCAATGACGGGGTTGTAGGTGGCCTCAAGATAGATGGTCTCTCCCGATGCGGTCTTGCGCTCAAATTGCCCGCTTAAAAAAGTTCCTCCCTTTAAACTCTGCCAAAAATTTGGATTTTCTTGATAAAAATTATCGAAACAGAACATTCGGTGGTGTCGACCCTTGATATCGCTGAGGCGATAACCCATAGCACGGAGGAAATTCTCATTTGCATGCAGGATGTCACCGTTAGGTGTGAACTCGATCTCCGCCATCGAGCGGGAGATGGCTGCATGGACGGCTCTTAGTGAGAGTAACTCGTTTTCTCTCTGAGTGACATCTGAGCCAATCTTAATGATTTCAATAACTTTTCCATCTTGATTTTGAACTGGAATATAAGTAGCCTCAATCAATACTAAGTTACCGTCTTTGCGCAGCCGCCTAAATAAACCTGATTGAAGATGGCCGTCAGCCAATTTCTGCCAGAAGCGCGAATAATCAGCTGTGTTAGCATAATTCTTTTCGCAGAAAATTCTGTGGTGCTGCCCTGCTATTTCTTCGAGTTTGTAACCAAGCATCTCTAGAAAGATATTGCTCGCATAGATTACGCTCCCGTCTGGCCTGAATCTGATTTCCGCGACATTTCGACTTATTGAATCAAGCTGCCGCTGTAGTTCTGAGAGCTTATTTTCTGTGTCCAGCAGTTGTTTGTTTTTATTGAAAAACATAATCATTACCTTTGTGCAAATAAAATAATACTTGGGGCCCAATTTATACTGTATCGGTTAGCGCAACCGCTTCTTGAGAGCATAGCTCTTTATAGTTGGAAAATTAGCGATTTGCAGCCATGTGTCATATTGAGCTATGCCTCAACCTGGCGTCAGTGTCGTTTTCAGAAGACGACCGCACCATCTGACTGGATGTAACGCCTGGTGTGCATACGGCTCCTGACAGCCCAATATCAGGAGTCGTCTGCACCAATCTCGACTATGCTCAATACTCGTGTGCACCAAAGCGAGGTTTGGGCATGACATCAGACACTCCACCGATTGCCGCGCAAGGCGTGGCCACCCTGCCCGACGAGGCATGGGCGCAAGCCCGGCACCGGACGGAAATCATCGGGCCACTGGCAGCGCTTGAGGTGGTCGGGCATGAAGCCGCCGATGAGGCAGCCCAAGCGCTGGGCCTGTCCCGGCGACAGGTATATGTCCTGATCCGTCGCGCCCGGCAGGGTACTGGCCTGGTAACAGACCTGACGCCCGGCCGATCCGGCGGCGGCAAAGGCAAGGGGCGCTTGCCGGAACCGGTCGAGCGCATCATCCGCGAGCTGCTGCAAAAGCGCTTCCTGACCAAGCAGAAACGCAGCCTGGCGGCGTTCCACCGCGAAGTCGCGCAGGCGTGCAAAACCCAGAAGCTGCCGGTGCCGGCGCGCAACACCGTGGCCCAGCGGATTGCCGGACTACACCCGGCGAAAATAGCCCGCAGCCGGGGCGGGCAGGACGCTGCCCGTCCCTTGCAAGGCGCGGGTGGCATTCCGCCCGAAGTCACCATGCCGCTGGAACAGGTGCAGATCGACCACACCGTCATCGACCTGATCGTGGTCGACGAGCGCGACCGGCAACCGATTGGCCGCCCATATTTGACCCTCGCCATCGACGTGTTCACGCGCTGCGTACTCGGCCTGGTGGTCACGCTGGAAGCGCCGTCCGCCGTCTCGGTCGGCCTATGCCTCGCGCATGCCGCCTGCGACAAGCGGCCCTGGCTGGAAGGGCTGAATGTGGAAATGGACTGGCCGATGAGCGGCAAGCCCAGGCTGCTCTATCTGGACAACGCGGCCGAGTTCAAAAGCGAAGCGCTGCGCCGTGGCTGCGAACAGCATGGCATCCGGCTGGACTATCGCCCACCAGGCCAGCCGCACTACGGCGGCATCGTGGAACGGATCATCGGCACGGCGATGCAGATGATCCACGACGAATTACCGGGGACGACCTTCTCCAATCCCGGCCAGCGCGGCGAGTACGATTCCGAGAAGATGGCCACCCTGACGCTGCGCGAGCTGGAGCGCTGGCTCGCGTTGGCGGTAGGCACCTATCACGGCTCCGTGCACAACGGCCTGCTCCAGCCGCCGGCCGCGCGCTGGGCCGAGGCCGTGGAGCGCGTTGGCGTCCCGGCCGTCGTTACCCGCCCCACCGCGTTTTTGGTCGATTTCCTGCCGGTGATCCGCCGCACCCTGACCCGCACCGGCTTTGTCATCGACCACATCCACTACTACGCCGACGCCCTCAAGCCGTGGATTGCCCGGCGCGAGCGCTTGCCCGCCTTCCTGATCCGGCGCGATCCGCGCGACATCAGCCGCATCTGGGTACTGGAACCGGAAGGTCAGCACTATCTGGAGATCCACTACCGCACCTTGTCCCATCCGGCCGTCACCCTCTGGGAACAACGCCAGGCGCTGGCCAAATTGCGTCAGCTCGGGCGCGAGCAGGTGGACGAGTCGGCGCTGTTCCGCATGATCGGGCAGATGCGCGAGATCGTGACCACCGCCCAGAAGGCCACGCGCAAGGCGCGGCGCGACGCTGATCGCCGCCAGCACCTCAAGACGTCGGAGCCACCGGCCAAGCCCATACCGCCGGATGTGGACATGGCTGACCCGCAGGCAGACAACCTGCCGCCGGCCAAACCGTTCGATCAGATCGAGGAGTGGTAGCCGTGGACGAATATCCCGTCATTGACCTGTCCCACCTGCTGCCAGCGGCACAGGGTTTGGCCAGGCTGCCGGCAGACGAGCGCATCCAGCGCATTCGCGCCGACCGCTGGATCGGCTACCCGCGCGCGGTCGAGGCGCTGAACCGGCTGGAAACTCTGTATGCGTGGCCGAACAAGCAACGCATGCCAAACCTGCTGCTGGTCGGCCCCACCAACAACGGCAAGTCGATGATCGTCGAGAAATTCCGGCGGGCGCACCCGGTCGGCACCGACGCTGACCAAGAACATATCCCGGTGCTGGTCGTGCAGATGCCGTCAGAGCCATCGGTGATCCGCTTCTATGTCGCGCTGCTGGCTGCGATGGGCGCGCCGCTGCGCCCGCGCCCACGGCTGCCGGAAATGGAGCAACTGGCGCTGGCCCTGCTGCGCAAGGTCGGCGTGCGCATGCTGGTGATCGACGAACTGCACAATGTACTGGCTGGCAACAGCGTTAACCGGCGCGAGTTCCTCAACCTGCTGCGCTTCCTCGGCAACGAGCTGCGTATCCCCCTGGTCGGGGTCGGCACGCGCGAGGCGTACCTGGCCATCCGTTCGGACGATCAGTTGGAAAACCGCTTCGAGCCGATGCTGCTGCCGCCGTGGGAGGCCAATGAGGACTGCTGCTCGCTGCTGGCCAGCTTCGCGGCGTCACTCCCGCTACGGCGGCCATCCCCGATTGCCACGCTGGACATGGCCCGCTACCTGCTCACCCGGAGCGAAGGCACCATCGGCGAGCTTGCACATCTGCTGGTGGCGGCGGCCGTCGCCGCCGTGGAGAGTGGCGAGGAAGCGATCAACCACCGCACGCTCAGCATGGCCGACTACATCGGCCCCAGTGAGCGGCGGCGACAGTTCGAGCGGGAACTGATGTGAAGTCCGCGCCGCGCTGGCCGCTGCATCCGGCACCCAAGGAAGGCGAAGCCCTGTCCTCATGGCTCAACCGGGTCGCCGCCTGCTACCAGATGGACGTGCACGAGCTGCTGGCCCACGATCTTGGTCACAGCCAACTTGATGACCTGGATACCGCACCATCCTTGTCGTTGCTGACGGCGCTCTGCCAGCGCAGTGGCGTCGAGCTGGAGCGGTTGCGCAGCATGAGTCTTGCAGGCTGGGTGCCGTGGCTGCTCGACAGTCTCGACGATTCGGTACCAGCAGCCTTGGAAACCTATACATTCCAATGCGCGGTGCTCCTGCCCAAGCGCACCCGCAAGGTGCGGTCCATCACTCGCTGGCGTGCCTGGCTACCGAGCCAGACGATTCGCCGGGCGTGTCCGCAGTGTCTGAACGATCCAACGAATCAAGCTGTGCTACTCGTCTGGCAGCTCCCCTTGATGCTGAGCTGCCCGCAGCATGGCTGCTGGCTGGAGTCCTACTGGGGCATGCACGGCCGGTATCTTCAGTGGGAAATCGCCGATGCTGCGCCGCGCCCTGCCGATGACGCAATCGCCTGCATGGACCGGCGCACCTGGCAGGCGCTGACGACGGGTTTTGTGGAGCTGCCGCGTCGGCGTGTCCACGCCGGCTTGTGGTTCCGGCTGCTGCGCACCCTGCTTGATGAGCTGAACACGCCGCTCTCGCACTGCGGCAGTTGCTCGGCGAGCATCCGCCATGTCTGGGAGCGCTGCGGCCATCCGCTGCGCGCCGGGCAGAGTCTGTGGCGTCCCTACGAGATTCTGGCCCCGGCGGTGCAGTGGCAGATGCTGGAGGCGGCGGCCACCGCCATCACGCTGATCGAGTCAAAGGCGCTGATCCCGCGCGGGGAACAGGCCGCGCTGTTTCAGACGGAGCCGCACACTGGTTTCACCAACGGCCTGCCGGCGAAGGTGCCGAAGCCGGAACCCATCAACCACTGGCAACGAGCAGCCCAGGCCATCGATGAGGCCATCATTGAAGCGCGACACAACCCGGAGACGGCCCGCTTGCTGTTCACACTGGCGTCCTACGGGCGACGCGACCCCGAATCCCTGGAACGTTTGCGCGCCACGTTCACCAAGGAGGGCATCCCGCCGGAGTTTTTGTCACATTACGAGCCTGAATGGCCGTTTGCAGGTCTTAGACTAAATGACGGGTTAAGTGACAGTTTTTGACGGCGAGAACTTTCTGGCTCACACTGTCACATAATCGAACGTATATGTGACAGGTACGACATGCTGATAGGCTACATGCGGGTATCGAAGGCGGACGGCTCCCAGGCTACCGATTTGCAGCGCGACGCGCTGATTGCCGCCGGGGTGTTGCCGCTGACCGAAAACTGACCCAGTAGAGGCTGTTCTGCCGACTGAAAACTGACCCAGGTGTTCAACTGCTTCTGCTCAATTTTTGAGCAGGAGAACACAGGGTGATCAGTATGGAAATGATGGGCAAAATTCGCCGGATGTATTTCCGCGACAAGCTGTCGCTGCATGAGATAGCCAAGCGCACCGGGTTGGCGCGCAACACGATTCGCAAGTGGGTCAGAGCACCTGAGGCCAAGCCGCCGGTCTACCAACGCCGCGCGATCTTCAACAAACTCAGCCCTTTTCACGCCACGCTGGAGCAGGCGCTAAAAGCCGATTCGCTGCGGCCCAAGCAACAGCGGCGCAGTGCCAAGGCGCTGTTGGCGCAAATCAAAGCCGAAGGTTATGACGGTGGCTACAGCCAGCTCACCGCGTTTATCCGTGCCTGGCGAGGGGGACAGGGCAAGGCGTCGCAGGCCTTTGTGCCGCTGACCTTTGCTCTTGGCGAGGCGTTTCAGTTTGACTGGAGCGAGGAAGGCTTGCTGGTCGGCGGCATTTACCGGCGTATGCAGGTGGCACATCTGAAGCTGTGTGCCAGCCGTGCGTTCTGGCTTGTGGCGTATCCGAGCCAGGGCCATGAGATGTTATTTGACGCCCATACACGCTCGTTCGGCTCCTTGGGCGGCGTGCCGCGCCGGGGCATCTACGACAACATGAAGACCGCCGTCGACAAGGTCAATAAGGGCAAAGGCCGGGCGGTGAATGCGCGCTTTGCGGTGATGTGCGCGCATTACCTGTTCGATCCGGACTTCTGCAACGTCGCCGCTGGTTGGGAAAAGGGCATCGTTGAAAAGAACGTGCAAGACAGCCGCAGGCGTATCTGGCTAGACGCCCAGGACTGCCAGTTTCACTCCTTCGAGGAACTCAATGCCTGGCTGGGCCAGCGCTGCCGCGCGCTTTGGAACGAGCTGACGCACCCTCAATACAGCGGGCTGAGTGTGGCCGAAGTGCTGGAGTTGGAGCGCGCTGAACTGATGCCTGTGCCAGCGCCATTCGACGGTTACGTCGAGCGGCCTGCGCGGGTCTCCAGCACCTGCCTGGTCAGCGTCGGGCGCAACCGCTACTCGGTGCCGTGTGAGTATGCGGGTAAGTGGGTCAGCAGCCGTTTGTATCCGACGCGAATCGAGGTGGTGGCTGACGACGCGCTGATCGCCAGCCATGTCCGCTTGCTGGATCGCGACCAGGTCAGCTATGACTGGCAGCACTACCTCCCGCTGATCGAACGCAAGCCCGGTGCGCTGCGCAACGGCGCGCCCTTTGCTGATCTGCCGGCGCCGCTGCGTCAGCTTAAGCACGGTCTGGGGCGTCATGCCGGCGGTGACCGGATCATGGCGCAAGTTCTGGCTGCCGTACCGGTCGCCGGGCTCGATGCGGTGCTGGTGGCTGTTGAGCTGGTACTGGAAAGCGGCAGCCTGAGCGCCGAACACATCCTCAATGTCGTGGCGCGCCTGGCCGCGACCGAACCACCACCCAGCGTCGAAACCCACTTGTCGCTCAAGGAAGCCCCCGTCGCTAACACGGCGCGCTACGACCGCCTGCGTGGCCAGACCGAGGAGATCGGTCATGCGTGATTTGATGGCGGAACTCAAGGAGCTGCGCCTGCACGGCATGGCCACGGCCTGGGCGGAGTTGACTGCGCAGGGTGAGTCGAACACAGCCTCGTCCAAGTGGCTGCTCGAACACCTGCTGGAACAAGAGCACACAGATCGCGCCATGCGCTCGGTGAGCCACCAGATGAACATGGCCAAGCTGCCGATGCACCGCGACCTGGCCGGCTTCGACTTCAGCGCCTCCAGCGCAGACGCTCGTTTGATCAGCGAACTGGCCAGTCTGGCCTTTACCGACACCGCGCAGAACGTGGTGCTGATCGGTGGGCCTGGCACCGGTAAAACCCACCTGGCCACTGCGCTGGCCGTGTCCGGCATCACCCGGCACGGCAAGCGCGTGCGCTTCTACTCCACGGTCGATCTGGTCAATCTGCTGGAGCGCGAAAAGCACGACGGCAAAGCCGGGCGGATCGCCCAAGCTCTGCTGCGCATGGATCTGGTCATCCTCGACGAACTGGGTTATCTGCCCTTCAGCCAGGCCGGCGGTGCGTTGCTGTTTCACCTGCTATCCAAGCTGTACGAACACACCAGCGTGGTGATCACCACCAACCTGAGCTTCGCCGAATGGTCGAGCGTGTTCGGCGACGCCAAGATGACCACCGCCCTGCTGGATCGGCTGACCCACCACTGCCACATCGTCGAAACCGGTAACGAGTCCTATCGCCTGCAACACAGTAGCTTGGCGGCCCAGGCCAAGATCAAATCACGGGAGCGAAAGCGTAAGGGCGGCCAGGAACCGGAGGACGATGAGCCGTTCTGATTTCATGGCGACGACGGCCTGCTACATGGCTGCGTGTGGCAGGTCTTAAACAACTGAACTGGGCTAGCGAAGGAGTGGGGGCAACAGCAGCTGCGCTGGTAGACTTATCCACAGTTGCTGGTAACAAAATCAGCAATCCGCCCTGGGTCAAATTTCAATCGGCAGGGTGGGTCAATTTTCCATCAGCGCCAACACACTAAGCAACCATCAGAAAATTTTGACTGTACGCCAAAAAATTCGCATCTACCAGCATCTAAACAGGCGTTGCAGGGCAATCGCATGAACGCCTGCCGATTTGAATGAGTCCTTTCCCAGCGGGCATCCTGAGCGCCTCTCTACTCAGGATGCCCTGCAATGTCGCATCACATACCAATCTCCGATGTTCTGGTCGCCATCAATGATCCCCGTCAGCAGGGCAAGATTCGTCACGACCTGGTCGAAACACTGGTCGTGGCTATCTGCGGCGTGCTTGCCGGCGCTGACACCTTCATCGAAATCGAACTCTGGGCTGAGCAGCGGCTGGACTGGTTCCGCCGTATTCTGAAACTACCCCACGGCATTCCCTCACACGACACCTTTGGACGGCTATTCAGCCTGATCGATCCAGAGGAGTTCGAGCAGGCCTTCCGCTGTTGGGTTGCGGCGATCCTACCGGCCCTTTCTCCGCAAGTGGTTGCCCTAGACGGCAAGACCAGTCGCCGCTCCGGCAAGAAAAACACGGCCCCGTTGCACCTGGTCAGCGCTTTTGCGGCTGATTCAGGGCTGATTCTCGGGCAGAGGGCGACCTCCCAGAAGTCCAACGAGAAGACCGCCATTCCTGAGCTGCTGGCCACACTGGCGCTTGAGGGCTGCACCGTGACGATCGATGCCATGGGTACCCAGCCGGACATTGCACAGGCCATTCTCGATCGCGGGGCGCACTATCTGCTGGCCATCAAGGGAAACCAGCCGAAGCTGGCCGAAGCGATCGATGACTTCGCTGACACCTTTTTGGACGGCGATCCTGCCCGGGTACCCCATGCGCACTTCGAGCATGTCGAGAAGGACCATGGCCGGCTGGAGGTTCGTCGCTGCCATGTTTTCGACCAACTCCAGTGCCTGCCACAGCCAGAACGCTGGCCAGGACTGCGCACTTTCGTGATGCTGGAGTCCGAGCGGACTGTGGGCAACCAGACCAGCCTGGAGCGCCGTTACTACATCAGCAGTCTTGCTCCGGATGCAGAGCGCATCGCACATGCCATCAGGGCGCACTGGGGCGTGGAGAACCGCGTCCACTGGTGCATGGATGTCATTTTTGGTGACGATCAGATGCGGATCCGAACCGGGCATGCTGCCCACAACATGGCCGTTCTCAAGCAACTTACATTGAATTTGATCCGGTTGGATCCGGTCAAGCGCAAGGGTGGCATCAAGGCACGAAGGCTGATTGCTGCAACCTCTGATGATTATCGGGCTGAACTATTAGGTCTCAGGTGAGCTTCATGCGATTGCCTTGACAGGCGTTGTTGATTATCATAAAACACTGACACTGTATTATATAATCGTGCTTTTGTGTTATTTTTTTAATATTTACTGATTACGTACTTGCTTAACCACTCAGTTGCGCTAGAACTAATAGACGCGAAATTTAAATCTCTAATTTTCCAACACTTAGTAAAACCTCGTTTGCCATCCCACTACCATTGTAGGAGCAAATCAGGAGACATAAAAAATTAGCGGTAGCGTGCCTGGCCCTCTAGATAAGTATTGGAGACTGTAATGAAGTTTGAAAAGTCACAGACAGCAATCGACCACCTGACTCCCGAGCAACACCGAATTACCCAGGAGGCGGGCACCGAAAGGCCCTTCACGGGCGAGTACAACGACAACAAGGAGCCTGGCATCTACGTCGACATAGTGTCGGGAGAGCCACTGTTCGCTTCGACGGACAAGTTCGATTCGGGTACTGGCTGGCCCAGCTTCACCAAGCCGATCGTTTCGGCAAACGTGAACGAGGTGCGGGACAGCGCACACGGCATGGTCCGGACGGAGGTCAGGTCAGTACACGCAGACAGTCATCTCGGCCATGTGTTCCCCGATGGTCCTTCCGACCGCGGCGGTCTGCGGTACTGCATCAACTCAGCGTCCCTTCGCTTCATCCCGCGCGACGAGATGGAGTCCGAGGGATACGGTGAATATCTCGATCAAGTAGAGGAGGCTTAACATGCATCAGCGCGCTGTTCTCGCAGGAGGATGTTTCTGGGGCATGCAGGATCTGATCCGCAAGCGGCCCGGCATCATCTCGACCCGTGTGGGTTACACGGGCGGCGATATTCCGAACGCCACGTATCGTAATCACGGCACGCATGCCGAGGGGATCGAGATTGTCTTCGACCCGACAGTGACGAGCTACCGGAACATCCTGGAATTCTTCTTCCAGATCCACGATCCGACGACGCTGAACCGCCAGGGCAATGATCGTGGGCTCTCCTACCGGTCGGGCATCTATTATGTCGACGAGGAGCAGAAGCGCGTCGCCGAGGATACGATCGCCGATGTGGATGCCTCGGGGCTGTGGGATGGCAAAGTGGTGACCGAGGTCCAGCCGGTCGGCGAGTTCTGGGAGGCCGAGCCCGATCACCAGGATTATCTGGAGAAGCGCCCGGGCGGCTACACCTGCCACTTCGTCCGTCCCGGCTGGGTGCTTCCGAAGCGCCAAAAGGTTGACGACGTACAGCCAGCGGCCGGGACCGCGGCGGAATAGGCTTCACTGCCGTTGCCACTGCGCCGATCCGGTCCGCAATCTTCGTGACCGCGTCGTTCAGCGACGCGGTCATCGAACCCTACTTCAGAGTGACGGCTCGTTCCAGTCAGTCGCCATCGCAACACCAGGATCGCAGATTTATGCCAGACCTCTCGTCCTTTCCGATCACGCAGCGCTGGCCGGCATCTCATCCCGATCGCCTGCAACTCTACGCAGCCCCTACGCCCAATGGCGTCAAGGTCTCGATCATGCTTGAGGAGACTGGCCTGGCGTACGAGCCCCACCTGATCGACATCTCGAACAACGAGTCGAAGGATCCGGCGTTCGTGTCGCTGAACCCGAACGGACGCATACCGGCGATCATCGATCCGGCTGGCCCTGACGGTAGACCCATCGCCTTATGGGAATCCGGTGCGATCCTCCTCTATCTGGCCGACAAGACGGGTCAGTTCATCTCCACCGAACCAGGCCAGCGTTACGAGACCCTAGCGTGGGTGTTCTTTCAGATGTCGGCCATCGGGCCGATGTTCGGTCAGCTCGGCTTCTTCCTGCGATTTGGCGGCAAGGACTATGAGGACAAGCGGCCGCAACAGCGCTTTATCGACGAATCCACGCGTCTGCTGGGGATTCTGGATCGCCGGCTGGAAGGCCGCGACTGGATCGTCGACGACTATTCGATCGCGGACATCGCGACGCTCGGCTGGGTGAATGCGCTGGTGGAATTCTACGCTGCGGGTGACATCCTTGGCCTCAGCAGCTTTTCGAACGTCCGCGCATGGCTTGGACGCGGGCTGGCTCGACCGGCCGTCCAGCGTGGCCTCCACATTCCCGCGAGGCCAGCATGAGCATCATCGCCGCCTATTATTACAACGAAGGCAAGCGAGTTCGCGAAATCGCGCTCGATGAGCACGTCAAGTTGGGCGAGAGTCGCTCGGGCTTCTGCTGGATCGCGCTTAGCGAACCCACCCCCGAGGAACTACTCGCGATCCAAAGGACATATAATCTTCATCCGTTGGCGATCGACAACGCGATGCACCCGCTGTGCCCGCCCAAGCTCGAGGTCTACAACGATGAGTTGTACGTCGTCGCGCAGACCGCCGAGCTGGTCGGCGACCGGATCAGCTACGGCAAGATGGCGATCTTCACCGGTCACAATCACCTTATCACCGTGCGGCACGGCAATGCCGGAGCGCTGGGCAAACTTCGGGAGCAACTCGAGGCATCGCCGACGCAGTTCGGCAAGGGTGTCGACTATGTGCTGCACGCGATCTTGCATCGCGTGGTCGACCAGTATCTGCCCATCTTCGAAATGATCGAGGACGACGTCCTGGCGATGGAGCGACGGTCGCTGCACGATTTCCTCGGGCCAGAAGAGGTGGCGCGAATCTTCGAACTAAGGTCCGAACTCACGCGGTTCCAGCGCACGCTCGGGGCTATGGCCGAGCTGGTGCGAAAGCTCGTTCGCGGCCACTTTCCCTGCATCAGCGCCGAAATGACACCATATTTCCACGACGTCGCGGACCATGTCCACCGCGTGCAGTCCATGGTCGACGGCCTCCTGCTTGTCCTGTCCACGGTCTTTGAGGCCAGCAGCCTTCTTGAAGCGCAAAGGACGGGGGTGATCACCCGCCAGCTGGCGGCTTGGGCGGCAATACTGGCAGTCCCGACGGCGATCGCTGGAATATACGGCATGAACTTTAAGCACATGCCGGAGCTGGACACGGCCTACGGATACTTTGTCGTGCTCGGAGTGATAGCGATATCGTGCGTTTTCCTATTTGTGCGCTTCAAGAAGGCTAAGTGGCTGTGAATACTGCCCATCGTTTTCTTCGCCGTCATCTGACGGTTACAGCGGGCCTTATACGGAAGCTTGTCCAATCCAACTCAAGATGAAGGTGCGTCCATGACATAGCAGCTGACCGACGCTCTACAAGCAGTTCAGTCCTTCATCGCCAAGGGCTAAGACCGCGAATAGCGCGTCAAGGACAGCAATCTCGTCGATCTCGAGCCAGGATCAACCATCGGTCCGTGCGGCATCTGCGTCGACGCGGCGTTTCGCCTCGGAAGCGGTGATGATGGCGATAACGCCTCCACCCTCTACGCGATCACCGATCCGGCGACCGAGCATAAGGGCCTGTTGATCGACGTGTTCGATGAAATCTGCTACCGCGACCCAGTTCAAGAGTCGGGACCTCAATGTAGAAGAAGTTGACTAACGAGCATTCGCGTCATCCGATCAAGCAAGCTGGAGACATTTATGAAAGCCATTGGTTACAAGGTTCCGGGACCCATCGCCGCGGATGCCGCGCTGGTCGACATCAATCTGCCTCGGCCTGTCGCTGCAGGATACGATATCCTGGTTGAGGTGAAGGCCGTCTCGGTCAACCCGGTCGACTACAAGGTCCGCAACAGCACGCCGCCGGCAGATGGCGATTGGAAGGTGCTGGGATGGGATGCCGCCGGGATTGTGCGCGAGGTCGGCCCCGACGTCACGCAGTTCGAGTTAGGCGACGAGGTCTATTATGCCGGATCGATCACACGGCCCGGTACCAATGCGGAGTTCCATCTCGTCGACGCCCGGATTGTCGGTCACAAACCTGCGTCGCTCTCCTGGGCGGAAGCGGCGGCGCTGCCGCTGACGACGTTGACGGCCTGGGAGGCGATGTTCGACCGCCTGGACGTGGCGAAGCCCGTACCCGGTGCGGCGGAGGCGATCCTCATCATCGGTGGCGCGGGCGGGGTTGGGTCGATCGCCGTCCAGATCGCGCGACAGCGCACGGACCTCACCGTCATCGCCACAGCCTCTCGACCGGAAACCCAAGAGTGGGTAAGAGGGCTTGGAGCTCACCACGTCATCGACCATTCTCGTCCGCTCGCGCCACAGATCGCCGAACTCGGCATCGGTGCTCCCGCTTTCGTCTTTTCGACCACACATACCGAGCAACATGTCGCCGACATCGCCGAACTGATCGCCCCACAAGGACGGTTCGGACTGATCGACGATCCCAAGGCATTCGATATCATGGTTTTCAAGCGCAAGGCGGTGTCGATCCACCACGAGCTGATGTTCACGCGGTCGATCTACGGCACGCCCGACATGAATGAGCAGGGCGAGATTCTGGATGCGATGGCAGCGCTGGTTGACGACGGCAAAATCCGCACGACGCTGACCCGGCGACTGTCGCCGATCAATGCCGCCAATCTGAAGACGGTGCATGCACTGATCGAAAGTGGCGCGGCTAAAGGCAAGATCGTCCTCGAAGGCTTCTAACGACCGCGATCGCCAAACATCTTGTCCAACCTCAAAAAGCCGAACGGGTTATGCCCCAGCGATGAGAATCCCATGACCAAATCTATTGCCACCGCCTCGATCAACCGCGAAACCGCAGTCGCCCTCATCGACGCGGCGCTCGCTGCGGCCCGTGCCATCGGCATCCCGGCTGCCGTCGCCGTCGTCGACGCCACCGGTAACCTGCGCGCGTTCGAGCGCACCGACGATGCGCCGTTCCTTACCGTCGATGTTGCCATCGACAAGGCCTGGAGTTCCGCCTCGTTTGGGTTCCCGACCCATGTCTGGAACGACTATGTGACCAACGATCCAAAAGTGGCGCCGCTAGCCTATCGCCCTCGGATGGTCGCTGTCGGCGGCGGTTATCCGATTCTGGAGGATGGGAAGTTGATCGGCGGCATAGGCATCTCCGGAGGCAACTATCAGCAGGATCAGGATGCGTGCGTCGAGGCACTCATGAAAATCGGGTTCCAGTTGCCAGCCTGACGACTGTGAGGCCATCACCGGTGGTAATGGCCAACAGATCCAACCTTTGAGAGGCCTAATGATGGAAGCGTTCGTCGTCTTTACGCGGGAAGAAACCAGCGACCCACATGCACTCGCAACCTATTCTGCAGGCGTCGGACCATCGTTCGATGGTCACGACGTTACCTTTCTCGCCGCTTATGGCGCGATCCAGCATTTGGAGGGGCCGCCCATCGAAGGGGCCGTAATCTTGCGTTTCCCGACGATGCAGGCCGCTCGCGACTGGTATGACAGTCCCGCCTACCAAACCATCGCTGCTCAACGCTTTGCCGGTTCCCGTTACCGCGCCTTTATCATTGAAGGGCGGCGGTGACATACCGACAGAAGCACTTCGGCGCTGACCACGAGGTATCGGCGTGTGAACTCGCATCTTGGGAATCTGTGGGGGGGACCAAGACAGCGGCGCTAGGGGCTCATATCGTCGATCGGATCAGAGAGTTGCTCGGCGAGAATGGGTTATCTATTGCCGAGCTGACGGAGCGGAGCCGCCCTCTCCCAACGGATTGATTCAATCGTTGACGCTCCTCCTATCCGGATCCGGGTTTTCGCACGCTGATCAACAGAGTTACAGCGCGCAACGCCTGTAGTGGGCATCAGGGGATGGGTGGCAATCAGGATGATTGCCCACCTTCCAACGATTAACCTTGCTCAAGTTGCTTCACTAGTCGCTCCGCGTCGAGATGGAAGTCCGAGAAAACAATGCTACCGCCAGCGTCGATAACCGTAAACCACGGAGTTCCTCGTGTGCGGTAGTCTTCCATGAAGGTTGGAAACGGCGAGCCGGTCGGTTGCTCGTCGTGACCGAAAACGATAGGAAGCTCATACTTGAGCTGGTTCACGCGCAACTTCTCGAAGGTATTCTCATGCGTTCCTTCGAAGACGGTCTGGATCACTGCGAACCCCACGTCTTTTGAGCTCAACGCTGCATGCAACTTTTGTAGCGTCGGAAACCCATGCAAATGGCAACCTTGGCACCAATGCTGGAAGGCAAACAAGATTTTCGGGCCGGGCCCGATATCTGACAGTTTGAACGGCGCGATACTTTCCCCATCTTTGCCAATCCATTTTTGCACCCGCAGCTCAGGCGCTTGTCGTTCGATCTCGTTCATCTGATCCTCCAACCCCGATACAGAAGCTTAGTGGATGATCGCGCGTCGCGACGGTGCGCGAACGTCCGACCTTATTTTCCCTATTTCCTGAAGCCAGAATAGATCAGATCGACATTTCGTCCTTAATATACTCAAGCTGCCGGCGAGCGCGAACTGGGCAACCATGCGCTGGTGAGCCTTGAGCTTTGCACGCTGCCCATCCGTTTGAGAGCGAACCTGCAACTTCCGCTCCGCATACCGCAGATCAGCGTACGCAGCCTTGGGGTTATCTACCCTATAGCCATTGGGTATTGGGAATCATGCTGGCCTGACGCTATGTTCGATACGCGATTTTTTACGATGATAGAGCATCTGTATCTGATTTTTAGTCGATTGGCTTATTCGGCGGATGTGCGGGCAAATGCTTTACGCAGAGTACTGAAATGAAGGCCGGCTTCGGTCTGCCGTATCGAGCAAGAGGGGTCACTATGGTCACCAGAGGTTTCACCGGTCGCGGTTCAGGCGACCAGTCCGATCGGATTCCGCCAGGTCAGCATCTGGTGGAGGATTTCCCTGTTCTGTCGGCCGGCCCTACGCCGAGGGTAGAGCCCTCCGACTGGAAATTCACAGTCAAAATTGGTCCGAAGCCCGTCAAAACGTGGAATTGGGGCGAATTCAACACTCTACCAAAGACCCAGGTGACAAAGGATATTCACTGCGTCACCTCTTGGTCCAAACTGGATACCGTTTGGGAGGGTGTACTCATTGAAGACATCCTTGCAGATGCAGAGCTTGATCGGCCTACCGATTTCGTCTTGGCGCACTGCTACGATAATTATTCGACAAACGTCCCTCTGACGGATCTGCTTTCCGGGAAAGCGATGGTCGCCCTCAGTTATGCGGGCAAGCCACTTTCCCGCGATCATGGGGGGCCGGCGCGTCTTCTAGTGCCGCACCTTTACTTCTGGAAATCCGCCAAATGGGTGAATGCGCTGCAATTCACGACGCGTGACGAGGCCGGCTTTTGGGAGCTGCACGGCTATCACATCTACGGCGATCCGTGGCGCGAACAACGATACACCCATGACTGAAAACGAAGCGCAAGTCCGTTCGTGGCAATCATGCGTGATCGACGACATCATCCAGCAAACACCGAGTATCAAGAGCTTCTTCCTTCGGTTGAGCAAGCCGTTCGCGCACACCGCAGGTCAGCACGTCGATATCCGGCTGACCGCGCCCGACGGCTACAGTGCAATGCGCAGCTACTCGATCGCGTCATCGGCAGTTTCGACCCCGATCGTCGAGATAGCTATCGAGCGCATGCCGGATGCCGAAGTTTCGCCGTTTTTTCACGACATCGCGGCGATTGGTGACGAAATCGAAGTTCGCGGTCCGCTCGGTGGCCATTTCCTTTGGCCTGAGCCTGCCATAGATCCGGTTCTGTTGATCGGGGGAGGCTCCGGCCTCGTGCCGTTGATGGCAATGATCCGGCAGCGCCGCGCATTGGCCCAAGCCGTTCCGACAGCGTTGCTCCTGTCCGCACGAACCGCCGAGGACGTTCTCTTCTCAGAAGAACTTCATTGCATCGAAATCAGCGATCCGGCGTTCGTCCTGGCGCTCGCGATTACGCGCGAGAAACCGGTTCGCGCATCGGACTTTGCGCGACGGATCGACGGCATGATGGTCCAAGAAATTCTAACCAGGCTTCAGGGAAAGCCGACGCAAGTGTTCGTCTGCGGGTCTAACGGATTCGTCAACATCGCAACCGATAGCGCGCTGCTGGCGGGCTTGGACGCCTCCATCATCAAGACGGAGCGCTACGGGGGCTAGCGGCGCGAGCTATCTCACGTCGCGCCGATCGTAGACGTGCGCCCTGGGAAGCTTTGGCGATCAACGTGAACCGTTTTGCCGAACACAGTCTTCGTACCCCCCGGCCTCTAGAACGCCTTCGCTCGCGATACCTGGCTCGACATCAAGCTCAATTTGAAAGTTCCTGCACTATCCGTCGTCCTGATATGCTCGACCAGCATGATGGGCGATTCGAGCGGGACCGCTTCCGTCCCAATCGAGGCTCGGTTACCTTAGAGCATCGGCTCGGCGCTACAGGAGGCGCGTGCGGCCTCTGCCTGGCGGTGAAAGCACTTTGGGCCATGTCGCCTGGATAGCGGCCAATCGTCAGCATCTGCTCCGATGTCGGCCAAGGTGCAGTCGCCATCTTTGAACGCCGCGAATTGGAGATCAACGCCATGACAGCGATCCGCGTGCAACTGCCGGAGATGCAATATGACAACTGATGTATTGCTGTACACCACGAATTGGTGCCCGTTCTGCCGCCGAGCGAAGGCGCTCCTCAAGGAAAAGGGCGTGCGATGGAAGGAGCTCGATATTGAGGCGGATCCGGCTCACCGGCAGGCCATGGCGGAAGCGTCGGGGCGAAGCTCCGTGCCGCAGATCTTCATCAATGGCACCCTTATCGGTGGCTCCGATGAGCTATTCGCGCTCGATGTCAGAGGCGAGCTCGACAAACTTCTCGGGCGCAACCCGCCTGCCACCTGAGGAGGTGCGGCTTGGGGCAGCCAGCCCGCGAGCCTTCGCCGGTTGATGAATACAAAAGGAGAGTCCGTTGGTCTCAGCCATCTGGAAAGACACTACTATCGCCACAAGCGACGAAACAGTCATCGTCGAGGGAAATCACTACTTCCCACCGTCAGGAGTCGACCTGAGCCTGCTTGAGATGAGCCCGCACACATCTGTCTGTCCGATCAAAGGCGCCGCGCGCTTCTTTCATGTTCGCGCGGGTGACGCGCTCAACGTGAACGCCGCTTGGACCTATCCCGCCCCCACTCCGGATGCCGAGGGTATCCGGGATTACATCGCTTTCTGGAAAGGCGTGGACGTTGCCTAGCAGACTGGACGGACGACTTCGCTGATAGCCATGCGGGCGCCGACATCTCAATTATCCTGCCCACCCCGGGCCTCGTCGGCTGCAGGAATCTGCCCGGCACCTTAGCGCGACCCGGCACTGGCGGTCTCGCACCCGCCGCGCCTCTGTTCTATCAATAAGGATGGATGACATGGAGCATTCCGAGTTCGATGCCGCTTTCGCGAAGCTTGCGGAGGGATACAGAGAAGGGACTTATGAAGGCCGGCGTTTCAGCTTGATCGTCCGGCGATCTGGGGACGGACGTCGCAACAGTCTGTTCGCCAGGGAGTTGGACGGGACTGACATTGTCAGCTTCAACCTCTTCCGCGTTACATCAGATAGGACATTGTTGAAGCCGTGCGAAATGTCCGCCGAAAAGGTCGTAGCGTTCGTGCTGGAGTTCCGACCGGACACCTGACGGGCAGAAGAAGATCCCGGCCAACCGGCGCGCCTGCGACGGCCGGCTATCTAAGGCTGCGCAAGCCTATAGCCGCAGCTCATTGCACTTCGTCTGGCGAGGAATTCAACATCGATACGTCGCCATCCGCGGGGATATCGGTACAGGCGCCCGTGTAAGCCAGATTGAGAAATCCTAAGCGATGACTAACACCAATGACGCCACCCTTCCGACACATTCTATTCTTGAGGAATGCACAGCGATGGCTGTCGTCAACGCTCTGAAGATTATTCTGAAGAACAGCTACGCGATCTACCTTAAGACAAAAAATGCCACTCGGGCGCATCCCGCCCCTACTTCAGGGACTTTCACTTGCTTCTCGCTCTGTCACTCACAGCATCGGCACGCCCATGACGCATGGTATCCAGGCCTCATAATTTTCCCATATAACCTTCTTGTCTTTTGCGCACCCAGAAAGACTCGAGGCTTTAACTGGACAGATGAGCCCTCGAGGGTAGTGTTCACCTGATTGGCTTTCTCATATCTGATGTTGATTCGCACAGTGTGCCAACCAGGTGATAGTTTCAAAAAACCTGCGCTTCAGAGCGAATTAGACGATCTTCGATAAGAGCGATCCGCCTCAAAATCCAAAACATCTAACATTGTCCTAGAGCCATATTTGTACCTAGTACTATGGCGCTCCCATTAACACATTTGATGATGCACAGAAAACTTAGCTCATGATAGCTTTCAGCTAACAGCTATTCGGAAGCCCGAAAGGATTCAACCGTTTAAGCGTGAACCGTCGATTATAAATACTTTCGTAAGTTAGCTTTAAAGGACGCTTTTAGTCCTTGTAAATACGCATTACGACTCCACAGCTACCAAATCCATACGGCGCCAGCAACCATTAAAACACCCGACACTACTAAAACAATAGTAGAGGCGCGATTGCTGCCTTTCAAAGTATGACCAACACCCACATCCATAACTAGGTGTCGAATTCCGGCTACGAGATGATAAATAAATGAAGAGTATACCAACCAGAAACTAACTTTGCCGAAAGGTGAAGAAAAAATCTCCTTGACTTCATTAAAACCCTTTTCTGACTCCAACGATTTGCTCAGCATATACAGTATCAGTCCCAGAAAAATAAAGAGCATAATTCCTGAAATCCGGTGCAGAATCGATGTAAGCGCCGTGAGAGGAAGCTGAATGGTTCGAATATCAAGATTAACCGGCCGCTTTTTATTCATTTTGACTCCAGTCAACAATTCTAGTGGGGGATTTCAGTTTTCGATCTCATTCATCATAGCAGCTGTAACTAAGGCTGGCGGCGACAATAATGGAGATATTCGGGGCTTACGTTGCATTTTGAGGTCGCAAGTGCATGTGCGTAAATTGAAGCAAATTGCAAGGTTATGCCCAATAGGTAGCTAGCTTATTAATTTAACAAAAGTGACGTGTGTCGTTCTGCAGGGCATGCTGTTCCCCAACCCTGGAAAACCTATCCTCTTTAACACGTCAAAGTCGATTGATAGGCTTGCTGCAACAGCTATCTGCCCGGTTGAAGTCGAAGATCGATGTATCTGTAGGGTTTGGAAATAAATGCGGGCGCCCACCGCACTCACGGCTCAGTTACCATTCTTTGTGCATCGCGGCCGCGCGGCTAGTTGGTAGCTGTTCTAAGCCTAGTCAGTGCCGCCCTTCGCCCCAAGCCCCATAGTCAGATTTGAGAAATGACAGTAGGCGATGCCGCAACGCGCTTCATCGACCTATGTAAAACGACTCCTTTATCGAAATAGTGCACTCATCGCTCTCCACGGCGATCCCTTCATCGCGAATTGCACCGCCCAAGACGATCTGCACTGAAATCAATACTTTCTGATGCCTCTTGATTAGAGATGCCAGCCATAATCATCTCATCGCCAACGCATACGGCGTTCGGCAGCCAACACACTCTCACTCACTACTGGAAGCTCAGACATGAAAACCATAGGCATTGAAAACTCGAAGTCCAGCGTACAGGCCCACTTAACGCTTGGAACCAAAACTATGGGGCTAGGTATCTATGGCGCGTACTTGGCTCTCGCTATTATTTACTTCTGGTTCGGCGGCATGAAATTTACCCACTACGAGGCCGAGGGCCTGGTTCCACTGGTGAGCAACAGCCCGCTTTTGGGATGGGTGTATAGCATTTTTTCGGTCGACATGTTCTCCAGCCTGCTCGGCATACTAGAGATTTCGATCGGCACTCTGATCGCAGGCCGCATGCTGTCGCCCAAACTATCCGTGGTAGGAGGCGCTCTGTCTGCAGGCCTGTTCTTCACAACCCTTAGCTTTATGTTTTCCACTCCGGGCGTCATTGAGCCTAGTTTAGGGTTTCCGGCGATTTCCGTTGCGCCAGGTCAGTTTCTGCTTAAAGACTTAGGGTTGCTTGCTGTTTCGATATTTGTGGCAGGCCATTCGCTGGTTGAACTGGAAAAACGTAAAATTAATGCATAATTTTTTCAATGGCTTAAGGCAGTAATGCCTTAGGCCTTTTTGCCATCATTTTCCCCCGCCAGATCTTTCAACCAGTCACGAGGGCTCAACCCCGTCTTGCGTCTAAATGCGCGAGACAGCGCCGAAGGACTTTCGTAGCCGACTTGAGCTGCAATCAGCGTAATCGAGCGCCCTTCTCGCATCAGCTTCTGAGCCAGGCTAACTCGCCAACTCAACAAATAATCAGCAGGCGTCTGTCCGATGACACTCTTGAAATGCACGGCATACGCAGCGCGTGACATATTTGACTCACTGGCCAGCTCTGCTATTGACCAGGCATGTTCCGGGGAGTTGTGCATCTGTAAAAGCGATCGGGCAAGCCGCATGTCGGCCAGTCCAGCCATCATTCCGGTGCGCAACTGGTGATGATCGAGCAGGTAACGGAGCAACAGAATGATTAGGAGCTCAAATAAGCGCTCAAGCGCGGCTTCCCTTCCACAATGCACATTTGCCGCCTCGGCAAACATCCACTCCAACGTGTCTGCCAGCATGGGCAGATCATCGAGTGCGAGCACCAAACAGTCCGGTAATGAAGCCGACAAAGGATTATCAATTCCGCCCTCAAACTCCATGGAAGCACACAACAACTTTGCGCCATCGGACTCACCCGCAAACAATTGATGCTTGGCGGGGCGTGGCATAAAAATCAAGCTAGGGCGAGTGAGCTGCAAATCCTTGCGATCGGGACCAAGCAACGTCACGCTGCCGGCCTGAAGCAGATGGATATAACCTCGCCGCTCGGCGCCATCGTAAGATGCAGAGCCGCATAGGTCGCCGTCATAGAACAGATTGGCCCGCACGCCGAACCGCGAGAGCAAATTAGACAAACGATCCATTGGCCGATCCTTGACGAGTCAGAACGCACAGACCATACCATCTGCGTTGTCGTTCAGTGCCTGTAGCGAACATGCCGGCGTAAATCAGCCAACGGATAAAGTGATCACTGAGCAGCTCAGCCTCCCTTTCCAGTTCGGCTGTTAAAAAAACAACACCGTTGTTTGAAAGCACCAGCAAATCAAGTGCTCACTCTTCTATTTTACGGGGTTGTACGCCGGAATCCCAGAAATTTCCGTCAGCCCAGCTCCAGTCCCGCCACGAGCGCATCCAGGTCGATGAACTTGCCGTCAGTCTGGAAGGTGTAATGCCCGTTCAGCAGGATGTGCCGCCAGGCCGCTGGCGACATCTGCGTGATCAACGCCAGCGCCTTGGCATTGCCAGCTGCCTCGTACTTCGTCAGCAGCAGGGACAGGATCGCCGAGTTGTAGAAGATGATCGCGTTGCCGATCAGCCTGGCGCACTGGTTGCTGATCTCGATTTCGATGTCGGTGCGGCCGGTCAATTCCTTCTTCCCACCGACTTGGGCGATGGTCGAGCGTAGCTGGTGATAGGACTCAATGCGGTTCTGCGAGCGGTGAACATTACGCTCCAGTTGCGGGTCGCGCAGGTAGCGCAGTGTGTAGATACTGCGGATGAGCTTGTCGAACTCGAAGATTGCGCGCCGCGTCGGGTTCGGCGCCGTATAGGTGCACAGCTTGCGGATCAGCGTGCCCTGCGTCATTTCCTTCAGGCCCAGTGTGGCGACGATTCGGTCGATGTTCGCCTTCTCACCGACGATGAGTTGCCGGTCGATCTGGCCAGCCGGCCGGATCAGGCATTTCTCGTACAATGCCAGATCATCGGCGCAATACAGCTCCTGCAACTGGTCGTCGAGGTCGGTGAAGCGCGGCTCGAAACGAAGTCCGAACCAGTGCAGGATGGCGAAGTTGGCCTTGTTGATGCTGTGCATGTCGCCGGTGATCGCGCTCGGCACGATGTCCGACGTGTTGCGGTACCAGATGTCGAACACGTGGTGAGCCTCGTACTCGTGTGCGCCTATCAGGTAGCCGTTCAACGGCACGTGATTGCACAGCAGCGTGTAGGCGACGACGCCCTTGCCGCGGCCGAAATATTTGCGCGAGTAGCGCGCCTTCACAGTTGGTCGCTCGACGCCGAATTTCTGCCCATCAACGGCACCGTACAACGAATCGAGGTCGAACGAGTAATGCGGGAAGATCGGCAGTGCGGCGATGGCGTTGCTGATGCAATCGTTGGCCACATGTAGCGTCGCCTGGCGCAGGTACTGCTGGTAGGTACTCTCCAGGACGTGGTACGGGATGTCGCTGGTACGTGCCATAACCTGGTTGCCGTGGTTCATGGCTTGGGCAATGATCACCGCCATCAGACTGTCGGCGTCGGCTACCTTCTTCGCATAGCGTGGCTGCAATGGTGTCAGCGCCGACAGGAACTGGCACTGGCCGTTGACGAAGCGAAACACGTCGGCGACATCGCAGTATGGCAGTTGCTCGTAGAGAGCTTGCTCGCGCGCCTTCTGGTTCTCCCCCTTGGGCTTGCGCCAGGTCAGTCTCTGCGTGTCCTTGTCGTATTCCAGGTGCGTCAGCTTGCCCTGTTTCAGCTCGCGATTGAACGCCACCCATTGCGCACGCAACTCGGTCGCCAGTGCATCGAGCTGGGCACTGACCGGCTGCCGCAGGAAGGGGATGTCCATCTGCGCGAGCACGGCGGCTTTCTCGTCCATCGAAACCAACTCGTCGGACAAATGCCGGTGCTGCAAGCTATCGTCAATGTAGAGCTCGCCCGCCTGGAAGCGTTTCCTGACCTGACGGTAAAGCCAGAATTCGTAACGATCGGCATGCAGGCCTGTCGGCGTGCCTTCGGCATCGAACATTAGCAGGTACGGACGCAAGCGTTTCGGCAGCGTTGCCGCCGGACATTCGTCGAGTGGCCGTTGTGATAGGCGCTGCTGCTTGGCGAACACGCTCTTGGCCCAAGTCAGCGCCGCGAGCCATGGGTTATCGGGGGCCGTGCCGGCGAAGTCGAGCGCGACGTACAGCGGCCGTAGATGGCGTCGAATGCGTTCGGCCAGGCCGTCCACCGCCTGCCAGTGCAGCGCCAGTTTGTTCAGTGGCTTGACGCTCATGCGCTGCGCCGTGTTTTGCAGCAATTCCCTGGACATGATTTTGTAGGCGCGTTGGCGCACCTCGCCGAACGGCGTCGGATCGGCCACGCTGTCGTCCACGTACAGCGACAGCAGGCGGCCAACCTGCGGCGTTTCCTGATGGCGTCGCAGCTGTTCGGCGACAAAGGACTGTTTCGCACCCGTGCGGCTCTCGTCCTCAAGTTTTTTCATGTGGAAGGCCATCGCGTCGACCAGGTTGTCGGTGAGCTGCCGGTAACGTACCCAGGCATAGCACAGCAGGTAGAGCCGGGTCTGCTCCGCCTTCAGGTGGCGCAGGTCATGGACGGTATAGAAGTTCGCCAGGCTCGCGTAGTACAGCAGGTTCTGCTGCGAGATGCCGAGCTTGGGCAGCAGCGCCTTGGCGATCCCGTGCAAGGACTTCAGCGTGGCGCGCTTCTCGCGCTCCCCTGCCATCTGACGCCAGCCGAAATCTTTAGCGTCCTGCTTGAGCGCTGCCAGTTGAGACAGGGTGTCGTCACGCACCAGGAGCTGGCCCAGCGCAGCTTTGGCCGATTCGTCCAACACTTCTGCCAGCAAGCCGCCCAAGCGCCTGCGTTCGGTGGACAGGGCTTCACTGACCAGCTCTTGTAAGGTGGTGTGGCCGGGCCGGATGATTTTGTGCTCGCTGAGCCAAACGATCAGTTCGGCGGCCACGAATCCTGGCATTACGTCGCGCCGCACGATCTGTTCAGCCTGCTGTGCCAGTTGCGGCAGGAAGCTAGCCGCCCACGACCGGTAGCCGAACAGTTCGGCGATCTGACCCCTCTGGCTGTAGTGCTCATGCTTGGTGATCGCCTTGCGTTCGAACGCTTCGCCGTGGAAATAGCGACTCAGCACGAAGGCGCAATCGTCCTCGACCTCATGCCAATCGAAGCGGAAGAAAGCATGCTTGGCCTTGAAGTAGCCGATCTGCAAGACGCAATAGACTTGGGCCTGCAGGCTAGGCCGGCTGCTGGCGAACGCCAGTTCAGATTCGGCCAACGCCAGGTATTCCAGCCGCTGAGCATCGTCGAAGTCCGGTAGGCCGTACAAGGCTTCCTGCTCTGCGTCAGAAAAGACGGTGAGTAGCTTATTCTTGTTGCTCATCGACCGTCCTTCCCGCACCACGCCAACCTGCTCGCGTCAATGTTTCGATCAACGTAGTGCGCTTGACATTGAAGTTGCGGCACACCGCCGCCTTAGACATGCCGCCATCGAGCGCGGCGACGATGGCGTCCAGCTTCTCACCAGTGATCGCCTGCGGCCGGCCGCCGATCCGGCCGCGTTTGCGTGCGGCGGCCAAGCCCGCGACGACGCGCTCCTGAATCAAGGCGCGCTCGTACTGCGCGAGCGCACCGAACACCTGGAACAGGAATTCGCCCGAGGGCGTCGTAGTGTCCAGGTTCTCTGTCAGCGAGCGGAACGCCACCCGCTTGTCCTTGAGCGAAGTCACAATGGCGAGCAGGTGCGACAGCGAGCGACCGAGCCGGTCGAGTTTCCACACCACCAGCACATCGCCGGCTCGAACGAACTCAAGCGCCCGCGCCAAGCCGGCACGGTCATCCTTCGCGCCAGAGGCACGATCCTCAAACAGGTGACGCGGATCGACGCCGGCGGCGAGCAGCGCGTCGCGCTGCAAGTCCGTGCTCTGGCGGTCGGAGTCCGACGACACGCGCATGTAGCCAACCAACATAGGCGGATAACCATCAAAAACAGGTTTCCGCATAATAGTGAATAGCGATAGAGTTTTCCGTACATTTTTGAGGGGGTGTTGCACAGGTAGCACAGCGGCGGCTGACAGCCTGTCGCAAAACAAATGTTTTACGACACCTCCTTGAGGTTGCCGCGTTTACATCATTACCTGAACAGGTATAAAATTCCGTCATGACAAACAAAGAAAAACCGCTCGAATGGATCGCGAGCAGCCACAAGGATTTGATGGCGTTGCCGTCCGACGTGCGTCGCCGTTTCGGTTACGCGCTCTCGTTGGCGCAGATAGGCGATCAGGATGACGCAGCAAAGGTGCTCAAGGGGTTCGGTGGTGCCGGCGTGCTGGAGGTCGTCGAAGACGATGCCGGCGGCACCTATCGAGCGGTATACACGGTCAAGTTTGCGGAAGCGGTGTTCGTCCTGCACTGCTTCCAGAAGAAGAGCAAGAGCGGAATCGCCACGCCAAAGGCCGACATGGACATCATCCGCGCTCGGCTGAAGGTGGCCGAGGTATTGGCACAGGAGCTACGAAATGCAAAAACGAATTATTGAAGGCGTCGAGGTTCAGCGCAGCTCGGGCAACGTCTTTGCCGACCTTGGACTGCCTGACGCTGAAAAGCTCAAGATCAAGACCGGCCTGGTGGTCGAGATCAGGAGGGCCATGCGCGCCCTTGGGCTGACTCAACAAGCGGCGGCCAAACGCATGGGCATCCCGCAACCGAAGGTGTCGGGCATGATGCGCGGCGACTTCACCAATCTATCCGAACGCAAGCTGATGGATTGTCTGAATCGCCTCGGCTACGACATCGAAATCAAGGTACGGCCAGCAGCCGAGCCGATCGGGCATCTAACGCTCGCAACCGCTTAATCGGAGCTCTCCTGATGGCAGCCCGCATCACCGACGACGAATGGGACGAACTGACTCCCGAGAATTTCGATACCACGGCACTGCTGCGTGCAGTCGATGCCGTGGACGTGCTGCGCGGCGATTTGAATGACAGCGCAGACGGCGCACCTCCGCAACTGCGCACCGACCTGTTGAAGCTGCATCAACTGGCAATGGCCGCGTTCAACGAGGGATCACGCAGCCGAGTGGCTGAGCTATTTGATCTCGCCGTGGATCTTCAGGATCAGGTTGATCATCTGATGACCTCGCTGGAACAAGTGCAAGAAACCCTGTCCCGGTTGACGGCGCTCTACCCAGAAAGCCTGTCCTGAATGTTCTTGGAGACAACCACATCATGAGCCGCAGCCGCCGCAAAACGCCCATCGTTGGGCACACGACCTGCCGTAGCGAGCGCGAGGACAAGAAACTCTGGCATCAGCGCTGGCGAACTCACGAGCGCACCGCGCTGGCCAGCGCGTCGCCGGAAGCTCTATGCGCCCATCTGCCTCTACTGGAAAACCAGGTCAGCAACGTCTGGTCGATGGGTAAGGATGGCCGCTCCTACTGGCCCATCAAGCGCCAGGCCGCCACGGCGGATCGCATTGCCAACCACAAGGGACGCAATCCGCAAGAGCGCGCCTCCCTGAAAAAGCGTCTGCTGCGCAAGTGGATGAGCAAATGAACCTGTCCACCATCGAGGCGCTGGCTATCGCTTGGGCGCGAATCGCTGAAGAAGCAGAACTCCCAGCCGGCTACGAGGGCACGGCGACGCCAGAGGCGCATCGGGCCTGCGAGGTGATCCAGGAGCGGATTCGAGAGCACGTCGTCGCCACCAATGACATGCGGCTGTTCGGCCTGCTGCACCTGCTTGGGCAGGCGTCGCTGCGCATGGAGCAAGCGCTGTGGCCGGAAGAATATGCGCGGATGACCCGCGAGGTCGAGGAAGCTCTCCGAGAGGCCGACGACCCCAACGCCAAGTCGTACACCCACGAAGAAGTCATGCAGGCGATGCAGGAACGCATCGACCGAGCGCGAGACAAAGCCATGTTGATCGGCTGACGGAAATTTCGGCGGTTCCGGCTGATCCAAGAATCTTGGCGTGACCTTACCTCCGCTCTACCGCTGGGTGCCAGCCTCGGCGCACGCCTAACCACCCAACTCAGAAAGGAAAATAAGTTGGTAAAACGCATTCCCGTATCCGAGCTTCGTCTCGGCATGTACATCCACAAGCTCGCCGGCTCTTGGGTTCGACACCCATTCTGGCGCGGCAGCTTCCTGCTGACCGAGCCTCAGGATCTCTCTGCCATTCGAGAATGTGGCGTCGGGGAGGTCTGGGTCGACTTGGCCAAAAGCCAAGTCGACCCAGAGAGCCCAGAGAGCCCAGAGAGCCCAGAGAGCCCAGAGCCCAGAGCCCAGAGCCCAGAGAATTGTCGGAGGAGCAATCTCTGCCGTCTAGTCCACTAAGCAAGAAAAGTGACGGCGCAACCTCAATGGAGAGCGAAATGTGTTATGCACGGAAACTCTGTCTTGCGGCCAAGTCCCAAGTCATGGACATGTTCCAGGAAGCCCGGCTTGGCAAGGCCGTCGACCCAAGCACGACGTTGCCGCTGGTCGGAGAAATCGCTGCCTCGGTGCTGCGCCAACCTCATGCCCTCATCAGCGTCGCACGCATCAAAACGCACGACGATTACACCTACCTGCACTCGGTTGCCGTCTGCGCCCTGATGCTATCGCTGGCCCGGCATCTCGATCTAGACGAGGAGCAAACGCGCCTGGCTGGCATCGGCGGACTGATGCACGACCTAGGCAAGGCCGCGATGCCGCTGGAAGTGCTTAACAAACCAGGCAAGCTCACCGATGCCGAGTTCGCCATCATGAAGCGCCACCCTGTGGAGGGCGCAAAGATGCTGCGCGCAGGCGGGGCCGAGCCCGGGGTGGTGGACATTGCCCTGCACCATCACGAGAAGATCGACGGAACCGGCTACCCGGATCGCTTGGCCGGTGACGCCATTTCACTCCTGGCCCGCATGGGCGCAATCTGCGACGTCTATGATGCCGTGACGTCGGAGCGAGCCTACAAAAAGCCGTGGGACCCGTCCGCGGCGATGCGGCAGATGGCCAAGTGGGAGGGCCATTTCGACAAACGCATCTTCCACGCCTTCGTCAAGGCCGTGGGCATCTACCCCGTCGGCTCCTTGGTTCGCCTGTCCTCTCAGCGTCTGGCCGTTGTCGTTGAGCCGGGAATGGAATCACTGCTGACTCCCAAGGTTCGCGTGTTCTTCTCGCTACGCTCGAGAGAGCCGATCCCGATGCAGACCATCGACCTGGCGGCCACGAGTTGCAAGGACAGTATCACTGGCCCCGAAGACCCGACGCTCTGGAACTTCAAGAACCTCGACGACTTGTGGATGGAATAGCCCCCACAAAACGACGGCCCCGTGAGGGAGCCGTTGAACATCGTCGAGCGATGCCCGTCCAGGGAGGGATGGCCGAGCTCGATTCTCCAGAAGGTAGCTGGTGACACGAGTGTTGAGCCCACCCAACTAGGGTGACGGAAATTTCTGGGGTTCCGGCTTACATCCCCAATATCGGGTGCATTCGTCGACAAGGTCATTTCGAGAGCTTGCGCGTTGGCCATGTACGCATAAATGAAAAGCGCCGGCGACCAGCGAAAGAATTTGGACATCATGAAATCTCTACAGTTGGGATTAGGCTTCACAGGCGACCTGCTCGAGCTCAATGCTCTCCCCGCGCTGTTGAAGCATCATGCTTAAAATGCCGGTATCGATGGGGTCGCCCTTGTCGACGTGCTCGCGCAACATCTGGCTCAAGGTTGAGGCCGAGCACAGATCTTTCCGGAACCAGCCATCACGCCCCTTGGCACGAGAACGAGCCATCTTCACCTTCAACTGAATCGAGAACTCGTTAATTGCATTCTCGTCAAACTTGGTATCCGCATACGCCTCAGGCGCGTTGTAGCGGCGAATGAGAACGCCCTCGTCGACACTTGCCCGAACCGGTACGTCTACGACCCCAATCGCTTCCAGCGCAGCCAGAACTCTTTCAGGGGCCTCCCGGTACGCAATACCCAGTGCGTCAAGCCATATACGTTCGATTGCTTGTCCGTCAGCTCCGGATGCAGCGAGCGTGCCCACCTCATTTTTCGCGTCCATCAACCACAACATCGTGTTGCAACGAGGACAAGGCTTCTCATGCTCCAGCGATACTACAGTGTGATTGGGGTCGGTGAGGAATCCCCCTCCATTACAATGCCGCTCGCCCACCTGATAGAGACATGGGTGGACATGGGGGTTGCAATTGCCTTGGATAAACTCAACTTCCGCTAAAACCGAGTGATCCGCTGTACGGGCCATGCGGGCAAGTTCCCGGGCTGCTTCATCTGGAGGAAAGTCGGCCAGATCACGAATCAAACGGTTGAGTCTGCGTTTGAAGTAATCCATATCGAGACCAAAACGATTCTTAGCGGCATGGGCAGGCCGTAGGTGCGCCATCCCATCAATTACCGCTTGACTGATGCGCTTGACGTATTCAAAGGATGGATTCGGCCCTTGTGCATGCCCAGCAGCATAAAACCATTCATCACCGAAGAGATCCGTCATGAGCGCTGAAGGGAGGGACTCAAATGTCACGTATCCACGCAAGCTATCGCATGCGTTGTATAGGCGGCGAGCGTCCTCTTTATCAAGGGAATCATAATCAAGGCTTTTGCCGAGGCGGCGCTCTAACACGACTTTCTTTGCGTAAGCGACAAGCATTGACTCGTCGTAAACGGTCGCCGAGATCATCGGTGCAAGTGCACAGGCCAAATACTCAGCGTCCTGCCAGCCAATGTATTCAGCGATGGAGTTGGCGCCGGTGTTATTCCATTGGCGCATCCAGCTGCGGCCGGCGCAAGAAACGGTGATGCTACCGCTATAACGACCCAAATCTTGCAAGATGCATGTCACAGGGTCGAGCGCTTTTATTTCAGAAATCTCCACTTTTTGAATTGTTGATGCCATGACCTGCATAGGGGAGCCTCCTCAGGGAAGTGAGTGCTATAGAAAGATGGATTGAGCTGTCACTGGTAGTGCCCTGTGCGCAGATGGAGCGTCAACTTGCGCAGCGGGTACGACATCAACTTCGACGACTGCACTTGATGCCACCCTGGCAACAGCAATGACTCCAGCATCTACCTGAGACCAGTAGAAGAATGCTGAGCTTCCGTTCAGGCGTACGACACTTGACGGCCGGCGACGCATCAGGTGCTCGACCTCTGAAACAACCCACGCAGAGTCGAAGGGGAAGTCACGGTTTTCGATCCAGAACAGCGAGTGGGGGATCTTGAAAAGCATTTCGTGCACCGCAAGCGCCGCGATAGCAAGAGGATCGTCAATCCTCTTTAGCTGGGCCATTACTGGGCCCAGCTTTCTCAAAATCTTGAGTCGAATATCCTTTGCCCAGCTCACAGCATTTGGTCGTCCGGTGAGTGCTGGCAGAGCTACAGGAAAAAAGCCTGTACCAGGTCTTTCAACCGACCGTCCAAGTCTGGCTCGGCAGTCACCACATAACGTGGCCGATGCGTACAACGAGTCGCTTCGGCGCCCATCGCGACCTTTGCTACTGAAGCTGTAGATGTCGAGGTGACCGCAGAGCCTTTTGGTCATTGCGGAGATATGCGCGTTGCTCATCGAAGCCTCCTTTCGTGCATGAGCGGATGTAGCTGTTTAGTGTCATGCTTCATATAGATTCATAACACGTATACTTAATCCGCGATCGAAAGAAGTCAATCAGCAATGTAAGTTCAAGCAGTCGGTAGCAGGGAGAGGATCAAAGGGCCCATGTCGAGTGCTGTAAACGAATCAGTTATGGCCACCTTCACGAGAAAGGGAATTGGCCTTAGCCCTTGCCGAAGATCGATCAGCTCATCGAGAGTCAAACCCAAACGTTCAGCAAGTCCTTCCTGATCGACACCTGCAATGGCTGCCAGGCCGTCAAAAAACCCCCTTATAACATCGACAGTCTCACCGGCATCGAGGCGATCGAAGAACCCATAAATCAGAGTTCTGCGAACAAATGACGACTGACCATTAGCGGCAGCGACAGCCTCTTTGACAGCGGATGGAAGCGCGGCGATGAGGGAAGATAGGGACATCTCGACGCCCATTGCAGAAAGAATTCGCACTCTGGCAGCTGGGGGCAATGGGCGCATTTGAATCCTACACTGCCTGATCATCGAAATGCTGATCCCAATTTGCTTACCCAGCCTTGTATCGCTCCACCCCTGCTCCACGCGAAGCATGTCCATCAGCTCTGTCCACTCGGAATTACTGAGACCGTTGGGGGCAAGTGATAAAAACTTGCTTCTGGAAGTCAGATTGCGTGGCGGCTCTTTGGCGGCCGTCGGCTCTGCCATGACACCGAACATTTTAATTCCTCCCTTCTGGCCGGGCAGCCAAGGAATCGTCTTGCGGGCTGGAGGTTTCGCTCGAAATGAACGCCTGCACCAGGTTCAACAGAGCTCCGCCCACAATGAGCAAAAACATCCCCATGAAAATTCGTCCTGGGGACAGTTGGAGCATTCCTGCGCGGGCGGCCATCAGCGCCAAAAGCGCTCCAAGCATCGCCACAAGGGCGATCACAACTTTTATGATTAAACGGCCAGATGCTTTGCGATCCATTCGAGCAGACCTCAGTGATTCATAACGTGTAGCAATATACACCCATCACGTGACAAGGAAAAACAAACCTTCCAGTATTAGGGGGTGAGATGGTCTATGCCGCTCCGATCCTCTTCATCAGTGATCTGGATCAACTGGTGGACATTGAAGATTCGGGGTGGGCTGGATCAGTCGCTGCTTGATTCCGACCGATAGCCCCAGTCGAGTGATGGGGTTTCAGTTTTCTCGGCCAAAAAAAAACCACCCTCGCTCAGCGAGAGTGGTCGATGACGCTGTTACAAAATCGACGTCCGGGCATGGTGCCCGAGAAGAGTGCCGACGAAGAAACTACCAGAGCTGTTTTCACTACTCAGACTGGTCGTCGTTTGAATTTCAACCGAAGCAAGGCAGCCAGTTTCAGGACTTGCGATGGAGATTTCATTGCTCACCAGATGAGTTAAGCCAACCGGATGAAAATCCTCACCCATGTCGCGCCGTAGTACTGAATTGATCGAGGTACACATCTCGTCGGCGGCGGATTCCGCCAAGGCCAACGCCGATACCGGATCGAAACAGACCCCTTTCACAGCCACTTCAGGGCCAGCGGCGCCGTCCTCAATACCAATGACAACATGGGCGGTCAGAGGAGCGCCGTTGCCAACCACCAGTTCAGTGATGACGCTCGAACGGTTCATCTCCTCAATTGCGACGAACACCTCGTCACGCGCCGAACCTGCCGGAAAGTCACCAACACTCTGCAAGAGACAACCGCTAGCATCTACTGGTGCAGTGGCAACTTTTGCGTACAACAAAGCCAAATTGTGAAAGCTCATGTTCATTCTCCTGATAGGTGGATGCAAGACTCTTGCGAAGTCCTTGCAGGTTGGTATGAGGAACATGGGCATATACTTTGACGTTTCTTCATAACTTCACCTTCCTTGATACACGGCAGTCAATTTGAAATTCGTTTGAATCGGATTCGATCTTGGCCAAATGACACAGAATAGAGGGCCCGCCCAATGATCTCGGATTGATGGACAAACCCCCAATAACGACTATCGAGGCTGTCACCACGATTATCTCCGAGAACAAAGAAAGCATCGTTAGGCACAAGACACTTCAAACCATCAACCCTCCTTTCACAGCCTGCAATCCCTGGAAAGTCAGATCCACGGCCAAGCTCCATTGCCTGTACGTCAGGCAGAATCACATAAGGAGTTCCACCCATATCTTCAGTCAATGCTGTTGATGACCGTACTTTTCCTGAGTTCTCATCAATGTACTCGTAGCGATCACCCTCTTTAGCTCTAATGACAGTGTTATTTACATAAAGATTTCCGGCTTTGTATTCGACTAAATCACCCGGCAAACCGATAACCCGTTTTATATAGGCTTTGCTAGGATCCAAGGGAAATCTGAATACAAGGACATCAGAACGGTCCGGCACTGACACGTTCAAAAACAATTTATTCGAAAGAGGCAGACGTAATCCGTAAGTGATTTTGTCCACCAACACGTAATCACCAACCGCGAGAGTTGGACGCATGGATGACGACGGGACGACATAAGGTTCCACAATGAATGATCGGATCACTAATAACAGAGCCGCTACGGGTACAAGCTCAACCGCGAAGGCTAATATCCCGTGCGATAGATGGCCTAAGCGATTGGCTGCACGAACTCGTTGTACCAACCAAAAAGGTGTACCAATTGCAACGCACGCCAATAGGATGGTGTGCATCTCCAAAAATGTGCAAAGAAGAAAATACGGGCCCAGGACGCCTGCTGCGCACCCCAACGTGTATATCCACTGAGGGGCGCAAGTCGTGAGGCCTCTACGACACATGAAAGGTGCGACTGCTGTTAGAGCCATCCCTGACAGAAAAAGACTCACAGGACCCGACCCGACCGACGTGCCCACCAATATTTGCACATTAAAAGCAGGAAAATTAGGACTGACCCAGTGCCACAGACCCAACCTGCATAGACTATGTAGGCACCAATGCGCGGGATCCAGCCATCAACAATATCGACTGAAATGGATTGAAGTCCTGATCCAATACACCAAAGCAATGCCGCCAATACCCAGCCGTTGAGCAATAATTTGAAATTGAATTTAATGCCTTTGATCGGGACTTGGTTAGAAAGCATGATTACTCCAAAACTTCGACAGACCACCCAAAGCGGTCAATGTTGAGTCGCCACCCAGGCAACGTATTGATGAGCAAACCAGTCTCGGGCGATACACTTTTGCACCCAAACTCATAGCAATAATAATTAGACAGCTTCTCGACATCCCCACGAAACGATTCCCAAAACACCTCGTATTCTTGGCTATCGGGATTTGGCTCGCAGTATTCATACTGTAAAGGGAATGGATGAAGTGCATAGAGCGAAAGCGGTAAGTGAGTATTGATGTCTTTGATAAGTGCAGTAAAAAATCGGTGACCTATTCCATGGTGGTTGCAGTTAGACCTAACTTCCAATCGGTTCAATATGAGTACGCCACCGACGGAGATCACATTCAGCAGATCTTCAACGCACGTTTTGGACAAGTCGTTCACGACCTTGTTGAGCGATTCGCTCAGTAGGTCACATGACTCGGAAATACCTAATCCACGACCGCTGCCTTTCGAAAGGACTGTAGCCTCCAGTACTGCAAGAGGTACGGGATCTCCATTTTTTAAGAACGAGGCGTCTAGTGTCCGGCCTTCACAGACAGCCCCCCAGGTGAAGACATCTTCTGACAGACAGTAACGAACCGTGAGTCCCTCGCCGACAGGAATAGAACGGGGATTGTGCAGGAACGGGACGCCGTTAAAAAAACCGCAATTCTCACGTTGCCTGCGCAAAATAACACTCAGTGTCGCCGCCTTTGACATCCCAGATCCTCAGCTCAAATCCGAGCCTGCCGGTCGAGAATCTGCTCGTTTGGAACCGAGAGGAAATAAGCGCTTAAGCGCCTGGCGGTATAAGAACGCGACCAGCAGAATCACAACGCTCGTTACCGCCGAGAACATGCCGATGTAACCGACCTTGAACCACACGTAAAAAAATACAACCAACGCAATTGCAGCAGACGGGTGGCCGACCAGCCACAACGTCCGGTGTGTCAAATAGAAGAGCTTCATTATTGATCCCTCAATCAGTATGAAGCACCACACGTACGCGTAGTACGCCTACCTGTAGTACTTCTTTTCTGGCAATTTTTAGTGATGCTTGAAAGCCCTACCGATCAGTAAAGCCTCATTGGAGTCGGGATCAGCCTGCGGCCACGACCGACCAAATGCAGTAGGCCAGTACGAAGGAACCGAAACCGCCGACGAGCCACAGCAGGAGGTTCGTGTCTCGGATCTGCCGGGAAACGTAGTTCTCGAGTAGAGCAACCTGGGCGTCACCCTTAGTGTTTTTCACAGTGAAAAGTTCTTTTCGACGTTTGAATGCGATCGAGAAGATGATCACGAGTACGGCCACGGTGATTCGAGCAACGATGTCAATTGTAAGGGTCATTGGGTATTCCTATCTCTACGGTTAGTTTGATACATATCGCGTACGCATATGCGGTTTACAAATTCGGATTTTACGGTGGTGTTCGATCCATTCCGCCGGGGGTCAGAGAGTCACTCATTTGTTTTATTGCGGACAGCATCGGGTCTTTCGGTGAATCACCCTCACCATCACAATGTGGTCGAACCTCCCCAGGTCTGATCAGACAGTACCGCCCGACAATTTTGAAGTCTTTGGTAGAGGTCGATGGAGCAGTTGTTGGATGCGGCAATAGAAATGTCGCTCCGACAGCCAAAGCACTGGCGGAGAACGTGGCCATACCTGCCATCAACAGGTTTATCCGAAGACGGGAAATCCCGTGTTTAAGCAAGCGACACCCCCGTCGCGAGCTCGGTCATAACGACAGCGAGGTTTGGGTTCAAAATCCCCTTCGCCGCTAATCCTTTGACTTGCCCAGAGAGAAATTGGGTAAAAAATCGATGAGACGCATCAATCGATTCGTCATCAGTGCCATGAGCCGCCACGAGGGTCCGCTGCTCATTTGCAGCCGCGGCCGACGACACCAGCGCAGTCATCAGATCCGCAAACTGGCTTTCACCAGACTTGTCCAGTTTTTGATATCGCAACAAGGCAACGATGTCATCGGGGAGAAACACCGTAGATACTCCACTATCATAGGCGCCGTCGTACACCCACGCGCCACCGTTCTCAAGGGCAGTCACCGTAAAGTAGCGGCCGAGCTGGTGGTTGGGTTCGCCAGGTTGCATCTCGAGGATCGGCGGGTTGAACACCTCATAGCCCGCCCCGACTTCAAAATCAGTCCTACTCATGAATTCCTCCTGAGGAAAACGCTGGCTCTATGCCGGCGCAGGGACAATGATACATAACACGTAGACATAATACACAGAGTTTTTTGATCAACAATGTGGATGGCTTACGGCGCCCCTCCCGTTCAGTGCCTTGCTGCCAAGGTAACCATCTGGCACAAAAAAACCCGTCGACACATGATGTGTTGACGGGTCAGTTGAAGCGTTAGGGTAAAGCTGCTCTTTTATTACAGAGCTTTATTTTGTTTGTATCTGCTCGATGTTACGGCGAGAGCCACGCTGTACGCGAAGGAACTCAGTTTTTACGGCGTTAATCGCTCCTATTAAGGGCGCGAAATATAGACGTGGTGCTTGTTTTGCCGCAATCACGAACTCTGATCCAAACGTACTATTCATTCGAAAACTCCTTAAGTGCCCTGAAAATACCCAGGCACAAGAATATTAAGAAGAGTGTGGCATCGGCAATCGTTAATGCCATCTCCAAAAAAGTTAGCACAGCGATTGTCAAAGGGTTAACGACACCCAATGTTTCCAGTTTGTGAACCAGAAACGATAGTGCCACGGCCGGAAGGCCAATAATGATAAAAATGATGAAGCCGACAAAGCAGTGTGCAGCAAAGTGTGCAATGGGGTTCCACCAAGGTTTTTTTACGGTTTTTGACATAGTTACTCCTGAAAGGACCTGATCGGTCGTTATGTGATGCGTAGGCCATACTTGCGAGTAGTCCTAGCGTTTGGAGATGAGTAACGTGCAGGCGTAAATGCAGACACAAAAAAGCCAGACCGGAGCCTGGCTGATTTACATTTGCAATCTATCAGTGCGGTCGAGGATGACGGATCCGACCTGGTGTGAATTGCCCAGAAAAAGAAAGCCCTTTTTTCCGAACCATGTCACGTACTTTGATTTTGCTTGGTGTAGAACCGTTTTCTTTGTGCAATGCGACATGCTCTGCCTCGACGTTCAGCAGAAATTCGATATCCTTTTGGCTCAACTCCAGCTTTGTTTCGAGCTTCTTACGGTCTGTAAACCTTTTACCGATAAGCGCTGCACAAATTGCAGCAGTTACAGTGCTGAAGACTGCGGCTCCCGCCTGGATCAAAGCAGATTGAACTGCCGGGTCATTAATGGCCAATACCATTGGTCACACTCCTGAAGGTAGTACTTGGTATCAGGTGATGCTCGACGTGGGTCTATATTTGCGAGAAAGGTTCAGCAACAAAAAAGTGCCGGTGTCAATTCTTTCGCGCAAATCAAGAAGGACTTGAAACCGTATATGGGACAGTAGGTTAGCTCCTTTCGGGGCCGCTTAGAAGAAGAGCGGCGTTGTCGGCTAGGAGCGACATAGGAGCGTTGGGAGAGAAAGCCGCATCGCACTGTGTAGTGCTGGATTGCCGAGGAACGGCGGGCCTGTCGCATCATCATAGCCCAACAGGCTCGGCGGCATCCAGAATGAAGAACGCGCAGCCTGGGCTGCGCGTTCGATGGATGCCGTTGAATAGCATGCGGTGCAATCATGGCGGCTTCGGTGGTGTGCTGCGGGTCGCCGTGCCCTTCCTGAATCCTCGATCCCCCGCCATGAACGCTTCCAGCATATGCGGGATCAGCGTCGCCGCATCAACGGCCTCGCCATACGCCTGCGCGTGTAGCGCGGCGTAGCGGTCGAGGTCGACTTTCAAGCTGGTCGGGCAAACGAAAGTCAGCTTGGTGCTCTCGGTCTTCGGCAGCGGGCCGAGCCGCAGCTTCTTGGTCGTGCTCATCGTGAAGTCCCCCGGTTGAAGAACAGCGGCTGGTACGGCCGCAGCACCAGATCCCGGTTGACGATGATGCGAACCGGCAGGCCCGGCCGTTGCGTTAAGGTCGGCTGGATGTTGAGGTTGCGCCGGGTCATCTCCTGGCCGACCTGATTGATGCTGTCCTGCGCGCTGTCGCGCCCAGCGATGATGACGCGATCACCATCCTGCCGGTTCTCCGGCGCGGCCAGCTCGGCACCGACGCCCAGCAGCGTGGTGAGTGCCGCACCGGCAAAGATGCGGCCCCAGTGGTAGTCCACATCGTCCTCCAGCCCGGCATAGCCGGCTGGGTCGGTGCCGGCCAGGTTGTCGAGCGTGAGCGAAGACGTGTCCGGCAGGATGATCCGGTTCCAGACGACTTGAACGCGGCTCTGCCCGTAGCTGACCTGGCTGTTGTATTTGCCCAGGATGCGCGAACCCTGCGGAATCAGCAGGAAGCGCCCGGTGGCTGTGTCATAGACCGGCTCCGTCACCGTGGCGATCACGTCGCCGGGCAAGTCCGACTTGATGCCCGTCACCAAGGCACCTGCGACCACTGTTCCGGCCATAACCTGATACGGCGAAATTGGCAGAGTCAGATTGCCGGAATTACGGGTTTCAGTGGGGCCAGCTTTCATGAAAGCCTCTTTCTGGTCTTGCCGGTTTTGCACCGCTGTCGGGTCAGCAGGTTGGGCCGCCGTGGAGGCCGGCCCGGCCGCCAGCGGGTCAAACGCCGCATTGGCGGCGAAGCCCGGCGCAGCGGCCACCTGTGTCTGCGCTACCGGCGCCGCATTCTGCCCACCCGAGCGGAAGAACACGGACGAGGCCGCGGCCGCCTCGGCTTCTTTTCGCAGGGCATCGTTCGGGTCGTGACCGGGGGCCGCGTAGGCAGCCGTCGCCGGTTGCTGCGACTTCACGATAGCCGGGCCAAGATCGCCCGGCAGCGGTGGCCCTAGTTCGGGAACGGCAGGCAGCAACGCCGGCGGCAGCTTGGAATAGTCCGTCGGCAGCGCATCCAGTCCTTCCGACTTTGACACGCGATCGACGTTGTAAAGCTCGGTCTGCTCGCCTGTGCTGCGTCGATGAGGTTGCAGCGACCACATCAGCGCGCCGAGCACGGCGACCGCTAGGACGCCGGCAAGGATGGCCAGCGAGCGCCGGTTCAGGCGTGTGACTGGACGCGGCTGGGCGCGCAGCGCCACTGCCTCCGGCGCCACCTTGTCCGCCTGCGGCGCGGCAAGGTCGGGAGTGTCATCCTGGCTCATGGTCAGTTCCTCCGTGCAACACCATCGGTGCGCTCGATCCGCACCACGTCGCCGCCATCGCCGCCCAGCCGCAGTTCGGCCGCGCCGAACAGGCGATCCACGACGTAGTACGGCGAGCGAAAACGGTAGTTCACCAGTTGCCCGTCGCCCTGCGCGCCGATGACAAACAGCGGCGGCAGCTCGCCCTGGGCGATGCCCGGCGGGAACTGGATATAGACCTTCTCTCCATCATCGAAGGCGCGCAGAGGCTTCCACGGCGGGTTGCTGCCCGATACCGCGTAGCGGAAGCGGATCTTGTCCAGCGACAGGCCCGTATCGACAGGCGTTGTTGCCTGCGCTGCCTGCGCCTGGCGCTGCAACGCGAGCATTCGGTCTTTCGGATAGTCCCAGGACACCGACGCCATCCATGCCCTCTCGGTCGAGGTCAGCTCCAGCAGGTAGGTGCGCCGACTGGTGGTGATGACGAGATTGGTTTTCAGACCGGAGCGGATAGGCTTGACCAGCACATTGACGCGCAGATCGGCCCCGCCGCCGCTGGACGTGTCGCCCACGATCCAGCGCACGGTATCGCCGGCGGCGACCGTTACCAGTTCCTCGCCCGGTTGAAGCGAAACCACCGTCACGCGCCCCGGCGACGCATAGACCTGATAAAGCGCGCCATCGGTGAACGGCCACACCTGAATCGCGTTGACGTAGCCCTCACGGGTAGGCGCGATACGCGCTTCTGCATTGGCACGGGAAACGCGCACCTTTTCGTCGGCCGGCTCCGGCGCAACGGGGGCCTCATCGAGTTCCGGCAGGGGCTTCAACTGCGCCGGCAGCGCCAGCGGTTCAGGGACGGCGACGACTTCGACGGGCTTGGGCGGTTCGGGCAACGGCTGGGCCAGCACCGTCTCGTCGAGCGAGATGGATGGCGGCGGCTTCCCCTGCGAGGCGCAGCCCGCGAGGGCCAGCAGCGTCAAAGGAACAACGTAAAGGCGGAAACGAAGTTTCATGGTTTGGCTCCTTCGGAAGAATCCAGTTCGCGGCTCCATGACAGGCCGTTGACGTAGATACCCAATGGGTTCTTGAGCAGGCGCTGTTCAGTACGCGGGGTTTGCAGGACGGTCGAAAGCACGGCGTTCCAGCGTTCGGTGCCGGCGGGCGCACCGTTGACATAGCGCTGCTCTGTCCAGCGCACGTTGAAAGACGTGTCGCTCGCGCGAACCACGCTGGTGATTTGCACCGTTACCGATTCCTTGCCGATGCGGGCGAATGGGTCATTGGTGCGGGCGTAGTCGTTGAGCACCGCCGCGCCCTTGTCGGTGGTGTAGTCGTAGGCATCGAGCCAGTTCTGCCGCACCACGATGGGGTCGATGGACAGCGAGCGAACCAGCGTCACGAAGCGCGCCAGGTGGTGCGCGATCTGCGCGTCGCCGGGCCGGTACGGCGTGGCGGCCTCTCCCACGGCGCGCACCTGCCCGGCTTGATCGACCTCGATGACATAGGGCGTCACGATGGACTGCGCCGAGCGCCACACCAGGCCGCCGGCCATCAACAGCGCGAGCACTAGGCAGCCGAAGGCCATCAGGCGCCAATTCTTCGCCTGCACGCGGGCGGAGCCGATACGGTCGTCCCACACCTGGGCGGCGGCTTGATACGGGGTGGCAGGCTGCGGCGTATCGGCGTAGCGCACCTGCGGTCGTTTGAATCGCATGGGTGTTCTCCTTGAAGGTTAGGTATCGGAATCCCGCAGGCTCGGGCCTTGCCCGGAGCCGCCGCCGTCGCCGCCGCGCAGCGTGTGGGCGGCAGTGGTCGCGGCATGGGTAGCCTGCTGGCGGCGGTGCATCCGCTTGGCCCAGGCCGGTTGCTGTTGCTTCTGCGAGCCTGCGGTGCCGTCTGCGGTCTGGCCGGGGCCAGCACCGTCGCTGCCGGCTTCTGTGCCGTTCCAGCCAGCGCGGAAGGAGTCGGCCACCTTCTGCCCAACAGCGGAAGCACCAGAGGTGACGCTGCGGCCTGCGGCTTGTGCGCCAGTCTTGGCGACATTGCCGAGGCCAGCCGCCGCGCCCTTGGCACCGCCGCCGGCCGCAGCGGAACCGGCCTGGAACGCCGATCGGGCACTGCCGGCCGCCGAAGTCGCGGCACGCGCACCGGCACCGGCCAGCTTTGCGGCCGCCGGGGCCATTCGTGCCCCGGCCATGACGGCGCCGCCCACGCCCGTTACGGCGGCGCCGATGGCAACGCCGGTGCCGACAGCCCCGACCGCAGCACCAGCCATCGCGCCCGCACCAAGCTGTGGCGCACCGGACACCAGGCCGGTGGCGATACCGGGGCCGAAAATGCCCAGCGCCAGCAGCGCGAGCGAGGCCAGCATCACGACCAGCGCGTGGTCGATGGATGGTTCGTCGGGATGCACCTGGAACTCGGCGAACAGGCCTGAACCGATGCCGACGATGACGGCCAGCACCAAGACCTTGATGCCTGACGACACCACGTTGCCTAGCACCTTTTCCGCGAGGAACGAGGTCTTGTTCCAGAGTGCAAACGGGATCAAGACGAAGCCGGCGAGCGTAGTCAGTTTGAACTCGATCAGCGTGATGAAAAGCTGTACGGCCAGCACGAAGAAGCAGAGGATCACCACCAGCCAGGCGATGAACAGAACCACGATAGGGTCGATGTTCACGAACACCTCGGGGAACCCAGCCATGTCCCCGATCTGTTCCAGAATCGGCGCGGCTGCGTCGATGCCGGTCTTCGCCAGCCGGCCCGGCTGAAGGAAGTTCTCCATCGTGATGGCCGAGCCGGTAGCGGTAATTCCCAAGCCGGCGAACGAGCGGAACACGATGCTCGCCAGCCAGTTGAAGTTGCCGATGATGTAGGCGAACGCGCCGACACAGAGCACCTTGCGCAGCAGCTTGGCGATCACGTCGTCGCCCTGGCCGGTGGCGTGGCTCATGGCCCAATACAGGCCAGCGATCGTCATGTCGATGACGATGAGCGTGGCGGTGAGAAATGCCACTTCGCCCTGCAATAAGCCGAAGCCCGAGTCGATGTAGCGCGAGAACGTATCGAGGAAACGGTCGATGATGGTCACGTCGTTCATGGCGAATCCTCGGGCGGAGTGAGCGGAACGGCGCCCTCTGGCAATTCATCTGCGGGCGTATCGAAGCTCGGCGGAATCGGCGGGAGTTCAGCCAGCGAGTTGTATTCATCCGGCCCGGTATGGCCGGCGAAGAAGCGCCGCCGGAAGGCTTCAGCGGCGGCGCGGCAGGCATCCTCGCCCACGGCCTGCCGGTCGGCCGCGCATTGCCCGCGCAACGCCTTGAGCCGCACCGGATCTGCGGCCAGGGCGTCGGCCAGGTTCTCGGCCGGCTGCTGGCCGCACGCGGTCAGCAGCACGGCCATCAGGACGGAAGCGCATCGCATGGCCGCCTCCGGTCAGTTGTTATAGAAGTTGACGGACTGCGGCGTGTACGGCGTGCCGGTGCCCAGAAAGCGCCGCCGCACTTCGCGGGCGCGCTCCATAGCCGCCGCTTGCCGCGCCAGTTCCAGTGAAGCGGCCCGGTCTTGCGTGATCTGGAGCTGCTGCGCCTGGATCGACTGCTTGGCCTGCAAAGCCAGGAGCTGGTTCGTCGCCTGCATCGCTTGCAGCGCGCCGGTGGCCGACTGGCTCTGGCTCACGAGATCGGCCAGCGCGCTTTCGTCTTGGGCGAGGTTCTGCGACACCTGCGCCTGCATCCGCATCGCGGTGTGCAAGCCGTTCAAGGTGTTCTGCCAGCGTTCGCGGGCGTCCTGTGCCATGCGGTCGCCGCTGATGGTGGCGGCGTACTGTTCCGGGTACAGGCGGGCGAACGTGGCATCCATGCTCTGCACGTCGTAGGCCAAGCCGCGCGCCTCGGCGATCAGGCGCTCGGTGGTGGCGAGCGTCGAGCGCAGGCGGTTGACGATGTTGAAGTCGAGATTTGCCAGGTTCCTGGCCTGGTTCATCAACATCTGCGCCTCGTTCTGAAGCTGGTTGATCTGGTTGTTGATCTGTTCCAGCGTGCGCACGGCGGTCAGCGTGTTCTGCACGAAGTTGGACGGGTCGAACACCGTCAGCGCGGATGCGGGCTGCACGGCCAGCAGCGATACCGACAGCACGGCAGCGAGTGAGACAGAGAGCAAACGGGGCTTGGTCTTCATGGTGAAACCTCCAGCGGTTGAGAAGCGAGAAAGGAAGCTGCCGCCGGAGCGGACGGCAGCAGGTCGGCGGCCCAGCCGAGGCCGCGATGGCGCAGCCACGCGCCGGCGAAGCCGGGAGCGCCGGCCTGCGTCAGCACGCGGTCAATATCGCGTTGGTCTTGAGGGGTGGATGCGCCCGCGAATGCGAGCGCGACAGGCCCCAGGTCGAGGTCGAACAGGCGATTGCCGAGGCGCGACTGGTAGTAGTAATCGCGCTTGGGCTGTGCGGTCGCCACGATCTCAATCTGGCGGCTGTTCAAGCCGAAGCCTTCGTAGATCGTGCGAATCTGCGGCTCGGTGGCCTGCGGGTTAGGTAAGAAGATCCTGCTCGCGCAGCTTTCGATGATGGCTGGCGCGATGGTCGAGTCCTTGATGTCGGCCAGCGACTGCGTGGCAAAGATGACGCTGACGTTCTTTTTTCTGAGCGTCTTGAGCCATTGCCGGATGCGGGCCGCGAAGGACGGCTCATCGAGGAACAGCCACGCTTCATCGAGGATCAGCAGCGTGGGCGCGCCGTCAAAACGTTCGTCGAAGCGGGCGAACAGGTAGCGCAGCACTGCTTGCACGGCGGCGGGGCTGTGCATCAGTTCTTCCATCTCAAAGCCCTGCACGTCGGCCATGCCCAGCCGGTCGTGGTCAGCGTCCAGCAGCTTGCCGTGGGCGCCGCCCAACACATAGGGCGCGAGCGCTTGGCGCAGCGCGTTGGACTGCAATAACACCGACAAGCCGGTCATGGTGCGCTGCTCCACTGGCGCACCGGCAAGGCTTCGCAGCGCCGACCAAATGGCAGCCTTCTCGTCCGGGCCGACCGTCACGCCTTCGTGCAGCAGCCGGCCCTCCACCCATTCGGCGGCCCAGGTGCGGTAGCCCTCGTGGGCTATTCGCGCGAGTGGCTGGAAGGCGATGCCGCCATCGGCACCGAGGTCGTAGTGCTCACCGCCAAGGCCGAGGATGGTGGCGCGCATCGAGCGCCCCATGTCGAAGGCGAAGATCCGCGAGCCGAAGTAGCGCCGGAACTGCATGGCCAATATGGCGAGCAGCACCGACTTGCCCATGCCGGTCGGCCCGGCGACAAGGGTGTGCCCCACGTCGCCGATGTGCGTCACCAGCCGGAACGGCGTCGCGCCATCGGTGCGGGTGACGATCAGCGGCGGGCCATCGAGGTGTTCGTTCTTCTCCGGCCCAGCCCATACCGCTGACATCGGCATCATGTGCGCCAGGTTCAGCGTCGAAACGATGGGCTGACGCACGTTCGCGTATGCGTTGCCGGGGACGGACGACAGCCAGGCATCGACTGCGTTGAGGGTTTCGGGGATGGTCACGAAACCCCGGCCCTGGATGACGCGCTCCACCATGCGCAGCTTCTCGTCGGCCACGGCCGGGTCGGCGTCGAGCACCGTCACCGTGGCGGTGAGGTAGCCGAAGGCGACTTGATCGCTGCCCAGCTCCTGCAAGGCGGCATCGGCGTCGGCGGCCTTGTTGCTGGCATCGGTATCGACCAGCGGGCTTTCCTGCTGAAAGATCGTTTCGCGCAGCAGCGCGATGACGTTCTTGCGCTTGGCGAACCATTGGCGCCGCAAGCGCCCCAATTCCCGTTCCGCCTCGGCTTTGTCCAGGCACAGGAAGCGCGTACTCCAGCGATACGCAAAGCCCAGGCGGTTGAGGTCGTCCAAGATCCCCGGCCAGGTCGAGGTCGGGAAGCCTCGTACCGACACCACGCGCAGGTGCTGATCGCCCAGCATGGGCGCCAGGCCGCCGACCAGCGCGGCATCGGCCAGCAGTGCGTCGATATGGAACGGCACGTCGGGCACGCCGACGCGATAGCGCCGCGTGGAGACTGTGGCATGCAGGTAGGTCAGCGTCTGGCTATCGTCCAGCCAGGCAATCTCCGGCATCACACCATCGAGCAGGTCGAACACGCGATCGGTCTCTGCCACGAAGGAATCAAGCCGACCACGCCAGTCCACACCCTCAGTGGGCCGGTTCTCGTACAGCATCCCAGCCGCACGGGCGCGAGACTCTTGCGGCGGTAGGTGTTGCAACGTGAAGTGATAGACGCTCTCGAAATGGCCATCCGACTCCTCGAACGCCGCGCGTCGCTCCTCATCCACCAGCCAGGACAGTGGTTCGGGAAAGGAGGATTGCGGATAGCTCGATGCCCGCATCCGCTCGGCCTCGATATAGAAGGCCCAGCCAGACCCGGTACGGCGAAGCGCGTTGTTCTGCCGCGCCGACGTGGCAATCAGCTCGCCCTGTGTCGCACTGTCCAAGTCGGGGCCGCGAAACTGGAACGTGCGTTGAAACGAACCATCTTTGTTCAGCACAACGCCCGGCGCGACCAGCCCGGCCCAGGGCAGCCAGTCGGCAAGCAAGGCCGGGCGCTGACGATATTCGGCAAGGTTCAGCATGGCGTCCTCCCCTCACACGTCCAGAAGCGGGCGGTGTTTGATATGCCGCGCGAAGACCTGCATGAACTGCGGATCGACGCGCGCACCCCATACGGCCAGCGAGTGGCCGACGATCCAGAGCACCACGCCGGGAATCCACAGTTGCAGGCCCAGCCCGACGGCGGCGGCTAGCGTGCCGTTGGCAATCGCCACGGTGCGCGGCGCACCGCCCAGCAGGATCGGCTCGGTCAGCGAGCGATGCAGCGGCACTTCAAAGCCCGGAAGATCGGTGGCCTTACTCATACGACGGCCCCTCCGGAGAAGCTGAAGAACGACAGGAAGAACGAGGACGCGGCGAACGCGATGGACAGGCCGAACACGATCTGGATCAGCTTGCGAAAGCCGCCGCTGGTATCACCGAACGCCAGCGCAAGCCCCGTCGAGATGATGATGATCACCGCCACGATCCGGGCGACTGGCCCTTGGATGGATTCGAGGATGGAGGTCAGCGGCCCTTCCCACGGCATCGAGGAACCGGCGGCCTGCGCCGTGCCCGCCAGCAACAGCATCAGCGCGGCCAGCAGCAGCCCTTGCCCTGCGGGACGGGCCAGGTGGCGCAGCCGCGCCATGCTGGACAGGCGAGAAATAGGATTTACGGAAAGACGGAAAGCATCAACGTGCGTCATGGCAGTTCTCCAGGTTGGTCAGGGGTCGAGGAAGGCGCAGCGGCAGCGGCTGCAAGAGGAACCGGCGGCAGCTCGGGAAACGGCGTTTCCAGCGCATCTGTCAGGCGATAGCCCGCACCGTCGAAGCCGACGACACGGGAGATGGTTTCGACGTGACGTTTGCGGCCACGGCCTGCGATGTGAATCACCACGTTGACCGCCTCGGCGATCAGGGCGCGGGGCGGATTCACTGCCACTTCGAGGATCAGTTGCTCCAGACGCAGCAGTGCGCCCAAGGCGGAGCCGGCATGGATGGTGGCAATGCCGCCGGGGTGGCCGGTGCCCCAGACCTTCACCAAGTCCAGGGCTTCGCCGCCACGCACTTCGCCGACGATCACGCGGTCAGGCCGCAGGCGCATCGTGGCCCGCACCAGCTCGGTCATTGTGACGACGCCGGCGCGGGTGCGCAGCGGCACATGGTCGCGGGCCGCGCATTGCAGCTCGATGGTGTCTTCGAGCACCAGCACGCGGTCGCCTGTGGCGGCGATCTCGGCCAGCAGCGCGTTCGCCAGCGTGGTCTTGCCGGTGCTGGTGCCGCCGGCGATCAGGATGTTCTGCCGCTCGCGCACGGCGCGGCGCAGGAACTCGGCCTGCCCGGCGGTCAGGATGCCGTCGGCCACGTAGCGATCCAGGCCGATGATGCTCACGGCCCGCTTGCGTAGCGCGAAGGCTGGCCCCGGGGCGGCCGGAGGCAGGATGCCCTCGAAACGCTCGCCGGTTTCCGGCAACTCGGCGGTCAAGAGCGGCTGGCCGCGATGCACCTCCGCGCCGACATGCGCGGCGACCAGGCGGATGATGCGTTCACCATCGGCCTCGGGCATCTCCACGCCCAGCGGCGAGCGACCCGACGACAGCCGATCCACCCACAGGGTGCGATCGGGGTTGAGCATGATTTCCACAACATCCGGATCTTCGAGCGCAGCGGCGATCAGCGGCCCCATCGCCGTGCGCAGCATCTGGATGCGGCGATCCTGGGACGCCGCGGCGGATGAGCGAGATTCAGGCGGAATCTGCGGAACGGCACTCATGACGCACGCTCTGCAGCTCGCTCATCGGCGGACGCCATCGCTGCTGCGTCATCCATCCGCATCGGATCGGGGTGCAGTTCCTCCACCACGTCGCGCACCAGACTGCGGCCACGCAGCAGGTGGCGACCCAACTGCTCGACGAACTGCTCGAAGCGCGCTTTGCCCTGGGCGCGGGCCGCGTCCTTGTGGGCTTCTGGCACCGGCGTGCTGATGGTCAAGAAATAGCGGATGAACAGCGCCAGCGTTTCGATCTGGATGTTCTGGTCGCGCTCCATGCGTTCGGTCTGCCGCGACAGTCGATCCAGCCGCTTGGCAATGGCGGCCTCACGCTGGTCGCCCGCATCGGGTGACAGCCAGGACGCCAAGGCCGCTGCGACGATGGAGGACTTGGACACGCCTTTCTTGGCGGCAAGTTCATCCAGGCGCTTGGCGTGCTCGGGCTGGATGAAAAGATTGAGGCGGTATTGGCTCATAGGTCGATTCCGTCGTTGGGGTCGAGAGAAGCCAGCCGGGCCGTGCGCTGCATGGCCGGGTCGAGCTGGCCGGGAAGCGGGAGCGCCAGGTCGTCGTCATCGAGCAGCTCCAGGTCGTTCGCACACGCGTCCAACTCGGGCTCGTAGGCGACGGTTTCGGAGAGTTCGAGCTGGCGGCGCGGGCCGCCGTCATCGGTGCCGCCCGGACCATCGGCGGATACCGAGGTCGGCGCCGTAGGTACGGCCGGGATCGCCAAGCCGCTCCAGTCGTCGGGGCGGGCTGGCGGCGCGTCGGCGTACCTCCCGACTGCGAGCACGGGCGGTGGCAGGACGCGATCCTTGAAATTGGCGTCGACGTAGTAACGCAGCTTCTTCGCGCGGATCGGGGCAACGCTGGACACCATGACTACGGCGTCCTCAGGTGGAAGCTGCATCACCTCGCCGGGCGTCAGCAGCGGACGTGCAGTTTCCTGACGCGACACCATCAGGTGCCCCAGCCACGGAGCGAGGCGGTGGCCCGCGTAGTTGCGCTGCGCGCGAAGCTCGGTGGCGGTGCCGAGGGTTTCGGAAATCCTTTTCGCCGTCCTTTCGTCGTTGGTGGCGAAAGTCACCCGGACATGGCAGTTGTCGAGGATGGAATGGTTCTGCCCATACGCCTTGTCGATCTGGTTCAGGCTTTGAGCGATGAGAAAGCTGCGGATGCCGTAGCCGGCCATGAAGGCAAGCGCGGACTCGAAAAAATCGAGGCGACCCAGCGCCGGAAACTCGTCCAGCATCAGCAGCAGCTTGTGCCGGCGCGCGATGCCATCGCTGCCGTCGAGCGATTCGGTCAGCCGCCGCCCGATCTGGTTCAAGATGAGCCGGATCAGCGGCTTGGTGCGGCTTATGTCGGAGGGCGGCACCACCAGATAGAGCGATACCGGGTGCTCGGCGGAAATCAGGTCGGCGATGCGCCAATCGCAGCGCGATGTGACTTCGGCCACGGTCGGGTCGCGGTACAGGCCGAGAAACGACATGGCGGTGGAGAGCACGCCCGATCGCTCGTTGTCCGACTTGTTGAGCACTTCGCGGGCAGCGGATGCGACAACCGGGTGAGGCGCATCGCCCAGGTGCTTCGTCGTCATCATCCGGTGCAGCGTCAGCTCGAACGGACACGCCGGGTCGCTGAGGAAGTTGGCGACGCCGCGCAGCGTCTTGTCCTCGCCTGCGTACAGAACATGCAAGATTGCACCGACCAGTAGCGCGTGGCTGGTCTTCTCCCAATGATTGCGCTTCTCTAACGCACCTTCAGGGTCAACCAGAATGTCGGCGATGTTCTGCACGTCGCGCACTTCATGTGCGCCGCGCCGGACTTCAAGCAGCGGGTTGTAGGCGGCCGACTGCCTATCGGTGGGGTTGAAAAGCAGGCAGTGCGAAAAGCGCGAACGCCAGCCCGCCGTGATCTTCCAGTTCTCTCCCTTAATGTCGTGAATGACGGCGGACGCCGGCCACGAAAGCAACGTAGGCACCACCAAGCCCACGCCCTTGCCCGAGCGCGTGGGTGCGAAGCTCAGGACATGTTCCGGCCCCTCATGTCGGAGGTATTGGTCGTCGTGTTGGCCGAGGAAGACGCCCGCCGGGAGGGTCAGTCCAGCTTTGCGGATGTCGACGGCATCGGCCCAGCGTGCCGAACCATAAGTCGTAACCAGCCGCGACTGCCGAGAACGCCATACCGACATGGCGATGGCGACGAGTAAAGCGAACAAACCGCTACCACCCGCAATCGCACCGCCTGTGTCGAAGACGTGCGGCGCGTAGGCATCAAAGAAGAACCACCATTCGAACAAGCGCCACGGGTGATAAACCGGTACACCTAGAAGATCGAACCAGGGCGATCCGAGGCGTACTTGATAGCCAAGGGTCGCTGCTGTCCATTGTGTGGCGCCCCAGACGCCGGCGATCACGATGCCGATTACCACAGCGATCTGGCCGAACAGAACGTTCGTCCCTTGCATGACCTGTCCTCCGATTTCTCCTGCGCTGGTGTCTCATTGAAAGCGTTGCACAGGGGGTGTCGCAGGCGTCAGGATCGGTTCTGGGCTAGTGCCGGTCAAAGACCGTTCGCAGCACAATGGTCGAGGGAAAAGAAAGAATGAGCGCGGTGGCGAGTCAAAGAAAAGCGCCGCAAGCGAAAGCGCACTGCGGCGCATACAGAGTTCCAAGCAAGTTACCCAAAAAAAGCCGTCAATGGGCCTTGCTTCCACTCATAGGCAATATTTAGATATCATGAAAAACGATGATATTTAAGATTGGAATAAAAATGAAAAATATCAAGAGTATGGATCTCAACTTGCTCAAGGCGCTGGACGCATTGTTAGACGAACGCAATGTGACACGGGCGGCGGCCCGTCTGGGACTAACCCAGCCGGCCTTGAGTGGCATGCTGACGCGGTTGCGCGAGAGCTTCGGTGACCCGCTTTTCGCGCGCTCGCAGCGGGGTATCGTTCCAACGCAGCGGGCGCTGGATCTAGGGATGCCTGTCAAGCAGGTGCTCGCCGAAATCGACGCGCTGCTCCAGCCACCTTCCTTCAATCCGGCCACCGCACAACTGACCTTCTCCATCGCCGCGACGGACTATGCGCTGCGTGCCGTTGCTGTCCCATTTCTATCGGCACTTAAACGGCACGCACCGCGTGTACGAGTCTCATTAGTGCCAGTCGAGAGCGGGCAGCTACAGAACCAGCTTGAGCGCGGTCAGATCGATTTAGCCCTCCTGACGCCAGAGATCACTCCGCCAAATCTGCATGCCCGAGAGCTGTTCAAGGAACACTATGTGTGTGTCCTGCGGGAAGACCATCCTGCGGCTATGGGGCGCAAGCTGACCGTTAAACAGTTCTGTGCTCTCGACCATGCGCTTGTTTCCTACGATGGTGGAGGTTTCCGCGGCGTCACCGACGATGCGCTAGAACAGTTGGGCAAACGACGCAGCGTCACACTGTCGGTCAAGAGCTTTCTGATCTTGCCAGACATCCTGCGTGCCAGTGACATGGTTGCGATCTTGCCGAGCCGCTTGGTCGCCGGTATGGACAAGCTGGCTATCTCCCTGCCGCCGGTGAAGATACCGGGGTTCACCAAGACGGCTGCTTGGCACGAACGCACCCATCACGATCCAGCACATCGCTGGATACGAGCACTGCTGTTCACTTCCTGTGCTAACAACAAGTAGGCAAGATCGCTCCTATCGTCATGCTCAGCACAACTCTACCTCGCACTACAAATAAGCAATCAGTCGGCTCAATTGGAGACGCGCCCTTTCGTAGCGCCGCTGCGAGATAGCCTAGTCGGTGGATGGCAGAACCTAGGCCTTGATATCATATTTTATGATATCAAAAATAGAAACTTAGGATTTCACTTATTGCAGATGGAGGCTCATGATTTGCTCCATGACCACTTGAATGACGCAGCCACCCCTGTTGCGTCATCGACATTTTGTGAAGGAGCTTCGATATGAGCAAGCAACAGAACGCCATCCTCTGGCCCGAAGGCTACACGCCGGGCTTTACTGAGAATTTCGCCTCCAATGAGATCATCGCCGCCGGCTTGAGCGCGGCCGACGTATGGCCTCTACTCGTCACACCATCGCTGTGGCCAAGCTACTACGCCAACTCGGCTAACGTGTGCTTTCATGACGGCAAAGGCCCGGTACTGGCCGACGGCGATCGGTTTTACTTCGAGACCTTCGGCTTCCCGGTAGAGGGGCAGTGCAACGAATACGTGCCACCTGCGGATGGGCAACCCGGCCGCGTGGCCTGGCACGGCTGGTCCGGCGAGGAAGGCACAGATACGCGCCTGGATGTGCATCACGCCTGGCTGGTTGAGAACCTGGACGGCAGGCGCGTGCGCATCCTCACGCAGGAAACTCAGAAGGGCAAACCGGCCGAGGAGCTGCACAACGCCAAACCCAACCCGATGATCAACGGCCATCAGGACTGGCTCGACAGCTTGGTCGAGGCAGCGCGCAAAGCCAAGCAGGCGTAGTGGTCTCCGGCCGCTTGATCCCAAGCGTCTGAACGGAGAAAACCATGATGAGAACTCCCCTCAGGATTCTGCTGGTCCTGACTTCGCAGGCAACGATGGGCGACGAACTGCTCAACCGCGAATGGTTCCGCAGTCGGACCGAAGCGAAGGTGCTGATCGAACGTTGGCGACAGTTCTACAACGAGCAGCGGCCGCATAGCGCGCATGCTTACAAACCGCCGGCGACGATCCGGCGCAACTGGATCCAATCCGATAGCATCCCCTCCGAACTCACTGCCTGACTGGCTACAAAGTTCGTACTCAGGTCACCTTGGCGCAGGCACTGAAGGTGGAGCCACCCGGAATGGGTGCTCCCACCGCCTTACGCGCACTGGCTCGAACTCTCCCGAGGCGCCGGCAAGCTCGTCACATAGCGACTAGAGAGAGGAGGTGACCGTACGAGTTCCCAGCGCCCGATCCACTCTGGGAGCTGGGTCGCCTAGCGACTACGCTACCAATGGAGCTAGCGATCAACTCGATAACTTGAGCGTGATAACGCCCAGGATGATCAACGCCACGCCAAGGTATCGCATCAGGGAGGTTGGGTCGCCATAGAAATGAATTCCGACTAAGAAAGTTCCCGCCGCTCCGATACCCGTCCACACCGCATAAGCAGTCCCAATCGGTATCTGACGCTGAGCAAGCCATAGGAAGGCGCCGCTAATTGTCATGAAAGAGACGGCTACTGCGACCCCACTCCAACGCGATGTTGGCTCTTGCGCCATTTTCAGCCCGACCGGCCATCCGATTTCAAACAATCCAGCCAAAACAAGATAGATCCAACCCATTGCGATTCTCCTTCAAATTTTTCATATCCGGCATACATACTCCGGCATGACCACCAGCTTAGAACTTCGGCGGCTCTTTAGGCGTGGTGTGGGGCACATCGCCATCTTCGTAAAAGCGCTTTCGCGTAGCCTCGGCAACCCGGTTACATAGTTGGTCGCCCAGCATTGGTCGATCCAACTTGCATTGCTTGCGCAACTCTTTCAGACGCTCAGGATTGAGCGCTAATTCATCGACTGTCGGAAGGTTGGCTTTATCTGGTTTCCCAGATGGGCTGCAGGCTGCCAATGTCGAGGAAAGCAATATGAGAGCAATCTTCTTCATGGTTAATTTTCTTTGGGAGATTGTGTGATGGTTTACCGCCGACCTTTGGCATCTGGAGATTTGATCGAATGAACGCGTTCCATGAAGCGAGTCAGCATTTCTGACGGCTCGCTGGCCGGCCGTAGTAGATAGGTCGTGAGCATTGGCGAACGTCCAGTCAGCGGCCGTGCGACCACCCCCTGTTCCCTGCTGGCTGTGATATGCGCGCCTCCTGTGAGGCCTAGTGCAAGTCCCGCCGAAACCAGGACCATCATTAGATCGCTGGAAGTCACGCGTTCGGCAATCAGTGGCTCTATGTCCACGCGACGTAGCACCCGTTCAACTTGCCGAGCATGGCCCTCACACGCCACCGCGTCGCAGAGCACCAGCGGATACCGCAACAGCTCTTCTAGGGGAATCTGTTTGTGGGATAGCAAGGGGTGCCGTGCGGGCACAGCTACCATCAGAGGGTCACTCCACACCGGCACGGCGATGATGCCTTCGCCGACTTCATCCGATTGAGCGAAGCCGAGATCGTACAGTTCGCCACACAATCCCTTGATTTGCTGTGCCAAAGGCACCTCGAAGAAGCGAACTTCCACTTCCGGCTCTTCCTGCCGGCAGAGCGCCAACAACGCAGGCAGGCGCGATGGCGTGATTCCATCAGACAATGCAATACGGAGCTGGCAATGAAAGCCATTGGCTGCGGCGTTCACACTGTCGCGCGCCTGCTGCAAAGCTGCGAAGACACGCGGCACGCTCTCAAAGAAGAGCCTGCCCGCACGAGTCAAGCGGGTGCTCCGAGTGGTTCTCGCAAATAGCGCTACGCCCAACTCTTCCTCAAGTTCCTTGATGGCGCGCGACAGCGGCGATGTCTCTATGTGGAGGCGCTCTGCGGCTCGGGCAAAGTGCAGCTCCTCTGCCACCGCCAGAAAGTAGCGCAGGTGTCGAATTTCCATGTTCGCATTCCTCATCACTCAGGCCTCACCACCTTCGCCTTGCGTCACGCTATTTAGCTAGCCTTCGCAAGCTGCTCCAGCATGTTTCTGCGATCAAACAGGAGAGCCGGATAATGCTTTTGCCAGGACGCCCCATTGCATGGCTGTCTCGGCCCGCGTGCGGATCAGCGAAGCCTGCGCTGACAGCACCCCGGCCTCAGCCTCGGCCACCACCGTGGCGTCCACTTGTCCCGCCTCGAACAGACGTCGGCTGCGATCGAGCTGACGCTCCGCGACTGCGACACCCTCGGCCTGATGCTCCAGTGCTGCGTGCTGCGTATGCCAACCGAGATATGCGTTCTCTACGTCCTGCAAAGCACTCAACAAAGTGCGCTCGAACTCCGCACGGGCAGCTCGGCTGCGCGCCTCTCCGGTCTCGATGCCGGCACGGATCGCGCCACCATCGAAGATCGGCAACGACACCCCGGCCCCAAGTGAAAAAATGTTTCCAGTGATGCGGGTTCCCACACTCTCTACGCGCTGCCGTCCGCCGCTCAGGTCCAACACCAGCCTGGGGAAGCGTTCGCCTTCGGCTGCGTTCCAGCGCGCGGTTTCGGCGGCGAACTTCGCTTCGGCGGCGCGCACGTCGGGCCGCTCACTCAGCAGGTCCGCAGGTATGCGTGTCGGTGTCCAGTCCGGGACGGCGAGCGACGCAAGAGTTGGGGAAGCTGCAGGCGCTCCGGGCGTTTGTCCCACTAGTACATCGAGTGCATGCGTCGCCTCGCCGCGCGCACGCCGCAGTTGCTCTTGCTCCACGCGCAGTGCGACGACGCCGGCGCGGGTACGCTCGATGTCGAAGCCGGTAGCTTGTCCGGCCTCGAACTTCCGTTGCATCAGCAAGACGAGTCGTTCTGCGGATGCCAGCCGCGCCGCGGCTAGCGCTTCGAGCTCACTGGCTTGGCGCTGCTGCACAGCCGCCGACACTGTTTCAAACGCGACCTGCCACCGCGTGGCAACCCACGCTTGTTCGGCTGCCACCGCATCCAGGCGCGCACCTTCTGCTGCCTGCGAAAGCCGTCCCGACAGGTCTGCCTCCCACGATGCGGACAACGTGGCGCGGCCATCATTGCCGATTGCAACGTTCTCTGAATAGTCGCGTCCTCGAGTTGCCTGCGTGCCCGCGGACAACGAGGGGAGCAGGGAGGCCCGTGCTCGCCGCGTGGCGGCCGATGCCTCGTCCACGCGCGCTCGCGCAATCGTCAGTTCGGTATTGCGCTCCAGCGCCGCCCGGACCAAGGCATTGAGGTGCGGATCGCCGTAGGCCGTCCACCAATCGACGGGAAGAGTACGGCGGGACGATTTGTCCAAGATGCCTTCACCTCCCTCTTCATTTGAGAAATGGGCCGGTACATCCAGGCGAGGTGGATCGGCAGAGTGCGGGGCATGGCTGCAGGCCGCAAGAAGCAGTAGCGGAGAAATCATGGCAATGAGGCGATAGCGTTCAAGAATTTGAGACATGGCAGCTCCTTGCGCTCCGAAAAAGTCTTGACGGACTGTTGTATGGCTTCTACTATACCGTCTGGACTGTATATGACTCAAGCTTTTTTGGAGCACGACCATGCCGCCCCGCGCGAAAACAAAGTTGCCCCCCCCGTCCACTGCCCATAGCAGCGCCGATGCGCAGCCCGGCCTCCAGCAAGGAGCCCAGCGAACTCGCGACCGCATCCTGCAGGCCGCCCGCGAACTGGTGCTGGAGGAAGGTGCCAGTCGCTTGACACTGGACGCCGTCGTTGTGCGGGCCGGGTTGAGCAAAGGGGCGTTTCTCTATCACTTCAAGACCAAACGCGATTTGTTCGTGACACTGATCGACGAGATGATCCGGGCGTTCGACGCGGTACAAGCCAATCACGAGCGCAGGTTTGCCGGAGATCCGGACCCCTGGCTGTCGAGCCAGGTGGAAGCGATGCCCGACGACGAGATGCAGAAGATGGGCGCAGCGCTGCTCGCGGCAGCTGCGGAAGATCCAACACTTCTCGACCCACTGCGCGAGTGGTACCGCGTGCAGTACGAACGCGTGCGTCGATCCCCGCGTGGCACCGAGACCGCGGCACTCATCATGCTGGCATTGGATGGCGCCCTGTTCGCCGATCTTCTGGGTTTGCCAATACTCGCACCCGCAGAGCGGCGGCATTTCTTTCGGGCGCTCCAGGATCTCGCCTCGGGCCATCTCGAACTTGTCCCGGCAAAAGGACGCACATGAGTCGCGTCCGTAGCGGTGTCATGACCGCGTGCGCACCGCGCTCCTTGGCGGTTGCTTGCACACTATCCATTTCGACTCTGCTCTCAGGGTGCGGAAACTCGCAATCCACCGTATCCGAGCCTCCGCGCGCAGTGAAGCTCGCCGCCGCGCAGTCGGATCTCCCGCATAGCTCTCGCATCGAATTGACTGGCTCGGCGCGAGCAACCGAGCGCAGCATCCTAGGATTTGAAACAGGAGGACGGATCGCCAAGTTGAACGTCGACGTGGGTGAACGGTTCTCCCGCGGCCAAGTCCTGGCAGAACTTGATGCGCAACCTGACCGGCTTCGCGTGACACAAGCGCAAGCATCCCTGGCGGCCGCCGAAGCCGGCCTGATGGATCGACGTGTACAGACAGATCAACAGCGCCGGTTGCTCGAAAGCGAAGTCATCTCCCCTGCTGCGTTCGAGAGCGCGAAGGCGCAGCTAGCGGTCGCAGAGGGTCAAGCGCGCACTGCCAAGGCGGCGCTTGGCCTGGCCGAACGAGCACAACGTGGCACGATGATCGTCGCTCCTTTCGATGGTGTCGTGGCGGAAAAGCTGGCTTTGGCGTTCACCGACATTGCTGCTGGTGCGCCGGTATTTCAGGTCGACGGCGTGCGCAGTGGCACTGAGATCATCGCGAACGCGTCTACTACACAGGCACCTCACATAGATGTCGGCCAACGCGCAGAACTGAGCTGGAGCGGAGCCGAACAACCAATCCGAGCGGTGGTACGTCGTGTCGGTCTGCGCGCCGAAAATGGCTCGCTCCTACCCGTGGTGCTAGTGCCTGAAGATAACGCGCAAGCGCGCGCACTTCGGCCAGGTATTCCCGTACAGGTCGTGCTCGACGCACCTGCGGCAACCTCCAAGACCTCTCGGCCCGAGACTGTATCCATACCTTATGCCTCGCTGGTGCTCGGCACGAAGCCGGGCGAGGCTTCCGTCTTCGTCTACACCCCTGAAGATAAGAAGGTGCACCGTCGCGCGGTGCGCTTCACGCCGGTACAGGAAGGAGACAGCGCGCGCGTCCTCGCTGGACTCAAGCCCGGCGAGACGGTGGTTGCCGCCGGAGGAGGATGGCTCACCGATGGACAGCCAGTGACACCACTGGAAGCCACCACTCAATTGACCAAGCGCTAACGCGATCCACCAGGTTACTTCATCATGAAGATCACCGAGATGGCGCTGCGCGCCAGTCGACTTACCTACTTTGTAGCGCTCATCATTTTCGTCGCCGGCATCGCGACCTTCCTGAATTTTCCTTCTCAGGAGGAGCCGACTGTCACGGTCCGCGATGCGATGGTCACGGCGTTGAACCCGGGGCTGCCCGCCGAACGCGTTGAGCAACTCATTGCCCGGCCGATCGAGGAGCGCTTGCGCGAACTGGCAGAGGTCAAGCGCGTGACGAGCACCGTGCGCGCAGGCAGCGCCATGATCCAGGTCACGATCTGGGACCGCTACACCGACTTGGCACCGATCTGGCAGCGCGTCCGGGCCAAGGTCGCCGATTCGAAGGATGCCTTACCACAGAGCACGATGGGGCCTTTCGTCGACGAAGACTTCGGCCGCGTCGCGGTTGCCTCGATTGCGGTCACTGCACCAGGTTACTCCATGAGCGAGATGCGCGTCGCGCTCAAGCAGATGCGCGACCGCCTGTACACCGTGCCTGGTATTGAGCGCATCACTTTCTACGGCCTGCAGGAAGAGCGCGTCTATCTCGAATTCGATCGGCCTAGGCTCGCGCGATTGGAGCTGACACCACAGGGGGTGATCGACCAACTCGTCAAACAGAACGTCGTCGCTTCGGGTGGACAAATTGTTGTCGGCGGCATCAATGCAACCTTGGCGGTCAGTGGCGAAGTGCGTGACGCTCCCTCCCTGCGAGCAATGCCGATCGCGCTGCCACGACCGCAAAGTAGTACGGCGCCCGTGCCGACGATCGCATTGGGTGAACTGGCGCAGGTGAGTGTGCGGCCAGCCGATCCGCCGGAATCTGCTGCCATCTACAAAGGCCAGCCCGCTGTCGTCATGGCGGTTTCGATGGCCTCCGGTCAGAACGTGGAGCAGTTCGGAAAAGCGCTCAAAGCACGGGTTGCAGACCAGGAGAAGCTGCTGCCGGCGGGTTTCGATCTGTCATACGTCACTTTCCAGGCCGATGTCGTCAAGCACGAGATGGGCAAAATGAACCACGTCATGATGGAGACGATCATCGTCGTCCTCGGTGTCGTCGTGCTATTTCTCGGTTGGCGCACCGGGATCATCGTGGGCATGATCGTGCCGTTGACGATCCTCAGTGCACTCATCGTCATGCGCGCGATGAACATCGAGCTTCAGAACGTCTCGATGGGCGCCATCATCATTGCGCTCGGCTTGTTGGTGGACAACGGCATTGTGATTGCCGAAGACATCGAACGCCGCCTGGCCGGTGGCGAAGATCGTAAGCATGCCTGCCTCGAGGCGGGCCGCACGCTCGCCATTCCGCTGCTCACGTCCTCGCTCGTGATCGTGATCGTGTTCTCGCCGTTCTTTTTTGGCCAGAACGCCACGAGCGAGTATCTGCACAATCTCGTGGTCGTGCTGGCACTGACGTTGTTCGCTTCGTGGCTGCTGTGCCTGACTGTCACGCCCCTATTGTGCTACCACTTCGCCAAACCCCATCACAAGCAGGAGCAGGGCGACGCCTATGACACCCGCTTCTACCGTGGCTACCGGCGCGTACTGGAGTGGGTGCTCCACCATAAGGCGGTCTATGTAGCGTCGATGATCGCGGCGCTTGCCATTGCGCTGTATGGCTTCACCACCCTGCCGTACGATTTCATGCCCAAGTCCGACCGGCTTCAGTTCCAGATTCCGGTGCAGCTCGCCCCCGGTACCGACTCGCGCGAAACGCTCGCCCGCGTGAAGCAGATCAGTGGTTGGCTGGGCGACACGAACATCAATCCAGAAGTCTCCGATCACATCGGCTACGTCGCCGATGGTGGCCCGCGCTTCATCCTTAGCCTGAATCCACCACTGCCGGCATCGAACATCGCGTACTTCGTTGTCACATTGAAGCCGAAGAGCGACATCGACGCCGTCCTCGCCCGCACCCGCAGCTACTTTGCGCAAGCACATGGCGACGTGCGCGCCGAGCCCAAGCGTTTCTCGCTCGGTGCGACCGAGTCAGGGACTGCCATTTATCGCGTCAGCGGTCCGGATGAGGAGGTATTGTTGGGGGCCGCGTCCAAAATCGAAGCAGCGCTGCGCAAGCTGCCCGGCACCATCAACGTCAAGAACGATTGGGATACGCGCGTTGGCCGCATCGACGTACGGGTCGACCAGGACCGCGCGCGTCGGGCGGGCGTGACGACTGAAGACATCGCTGGCGGGCTGGATGTCCGCTACAGCGGCAGATCGATCTCGGTTATTCGCGACGGTGACACCTCCGTCCCGATCGTCCTGCGCAGTATCGTAAGCGAGCGTCGCAGCACGGCAGACGTAGGCGCGACGCTCATCTATCCCACCAACGGCGGTCCAGCGGTGACGCTGGCTCAGGTCGCAGACGTATCGCTCGCGAGCGAGCCCTCGGTCATCCAACGGCGCAATCTCATCCGCACGATCACCGTGCAAGGACAGAACACCTCTTACACCGCCCAGGAGATCATCAACCGCCTGGCGCCTAGCGTCGCTGCCCTGGACCTGCCCGCGGGCTACTCGGTTGAACTTGGCGGCGAGATCGAGGAAGCCGCCGAATCGAACGCCGCGCTGTCGACCTACATGCCCCTCGCATTTCTGGCGATGCTGATGCTGTTCGTATGGCAGTTCAATTCTTTCCGCAAGCTCGGTGTGATCCTCGCGACGATCCCTTTCACGCTTATCGGCGTGGTATTGGCTCTGAAGCTGACCGGCACACCTTTCAGCTTCATGGCGACCTTCGGCGTACTGGCCCTGTTCGGGATCATTGTCAACAACGCCGTGCTCTTGCTGGAACGCATCGACCAGGGGCTAGCGGAAGGCCTGCCACGCCATGAAGCCTTGGTTGGGGCCGCGATACAACGGCTTCGTCCAATCGTGATGACCAAGGTCACCTGCATTTCGGGACTGGTGCCACTCATGCTCTTCTCCGGACCATTATGGAAAGGGATGGCGATCGCGATGATCGGTGGGCTGGCACTCGGAACGCTGGTGACGTTGGGCTTGATTCCGCTGCTTTACGAAGTCCTGTTTGGAATCAAGCGAATTGGGCCGTGGAACCTGAGTGTCGCCACCGCGCATGGAGATCGCTCATGAGTCTCTTGCGAGCCGCCGCGTGCTGCGCATTCTCAGAATTCGTATGCACCCACGCTTCATGCGTATGTCTCGCTAGGCTTATGCGATTCAGCACCCATCCGCTGATCTGGAAATCCTGGTCGATTGTCATTGCCGCAGGGGTTCTAGGAGCGGGCTATCCACTGGGCCTGCGGGCCATCACGGCGGGCGGTCCGATGCGCTGGGTCGGCCTCTGTGTGGCAGTGACGTGCATGGCGGCCAGCGGCGCACTTTTGTGGTTCGCGCTCAAGCGGATTCCGATCAGCGCGGCCTCTGCAGCCTGGGCAGGAATCGGGCTACTTGGAAACTTGGGCGTCGGCGCCCTCCTACTAGGCGATGTCGCATCGGTAACGCGCTGGTCTGGCACCGCCCTCATCGCAGCAGGCATTGCCTGTCTTAGTTTCGTTTGATCAAGGAGACCCATTATGAAGAGCAAAACTGCATTGATCCGCGGCGGCATCTTTTTTTGCGTAGCAGGCGCGCTCTCTGGATGCGCGACCAACAGCATGACGCGCTCCGGATTTCTCGGCGACTACGAGAAGTTATCGCCGACACGATACGAGAACGTACTGATGTACCGCGCAGCGGGATTCGAGCCCAAGCGTTATGCCGCTGTCGTGGTGGAAGAAGCGCAGATCAAGACCGCCTCGGGTCGCATCGATGGGCTCGATGACGCGCAGCAGCGCGAAGTGCTAGACCATGTGACGAGCGAACTGAAACGCCAGGAAGGCAAAAGTCCCGCCCCCCCAGGTGGCGCGGGACAGGTTCGGGTGCGTGTAGCGGTCACCGAACTGCAGACACCGAATCGGGCAGTCAATGCAATGACGACCCTGCTGGTTGGACCCGTGACGACGGGTGGTGCCAGCCTAGAGTTCGAAGCAGTCGATTTAAGGACGGGACGCCGGGTTGCTGCCGCCAGTTGCTTCGAGCGCGGCAACGTCATTAAAGAGTTCGCCGGTTCGTACACATTGCTGGGTCATGCCAAAGCGGCGATCACGAACTGCATCGAGCGCATCGACAGCGCTTGGCGGGACACGCAGCCATGAGCAACGCTTCACAGGCTTGGCTCCGGCAGGATGCCATGGTCGGCGGTGATCACAAATGGCTGGCGGGTGGCGACTGGACGATAGAGCACTACGCCAGTCTGGCAAAATCCGTGTCCGCCGCCCGCATCAGTCATGCCGAGGGGTACGCCACTCCCTTACTCGACTGGACGCAAGTCCAGAGACTGGACACCGCCGGCGCGGCTCTGCTGGTGGAAATTCTCGGGCCAGACTCGATACTCGACCGGCCGGAGGCAGCTCCAAATCTGTCCTCGGATCGCCTCGCCCTAATGAGAGCGCTGGCCGCCGCTGCTACCGATCAGCAGAAGACGGAGAAAGCAGCGGTGAGCGGGAATCCTCTGCTCCGCGGTCTGGGACGCATAGGCCTGACCTTGGAACAGGGCTGTCGTGCGTGTCTTGGTCTGGCCGGGTTCGTGGGCCAGATCATCGAAACATGGAGCCGTACCGTTCGTCACCCGCGTCGCTGGCGCGCGACCTCGGTGATCGCTCAAATCCAGCGATCAGCGGTGGACGCCATTCCCATCGTGGCGCTACTGAGCTTCATGGTAGGAATGGTGGTGGCGTTCCTGGGAGCAACGGTGCTGGCCAACTTCGGTGCGAGCATCTTCTCGGTGCATCTGGTCGCCTTCTCGTTCATGCGCGAGTTCGGAGTGCTGCTCCCGGCCATATTGATTGCAGGCCGTACCGCAAGCGCGTACACCGCCCAAATCGGTTCGATGAAGGCAAATGAAGAGATCGATGCGCTTCGCTCCAACGCGCTCGACCCCATCGAGTTACTGGTGCTGCCACGCGTGCTGGCGCTTCTTGTGTCCTTGCCACTGCTCACCTTAGTAGGCATCTTGGCTGGCATTGCGGGCGGCGCCACCGTATGCGCACTGAGCTTGGAAATTCCTCCCGCACAGTTCCTTGCCATCGTGCAGGAAAAAATCGAGGTGCGCCATTTTCTTGTCGGAATGAGCAAGTCCCCGCTCTTCGCGGTGATGATCGCCGCTATCGGCTGCCATGAAGGGTTCAAGGTCGCCGGTAGCGCTGAGTCGGTAGGCGACCACACGACGTCTAGTGTCGTGCAATCAATCTTCATGGTGATCCTGATAGACGCCATCGCTGCACTGTTCTTCATGGAGATGGGCTGGTGAGCGCGGTGAAGCAAGACACCGACAACGGTGTGCGACACGCTATTGAAGTGCGCGGCCTGGACAACAGGTTTGGAACCCAGCAGGTCCATCAGGACCTAGACCTGGACGTGCGGCGCGGGGAAATCCTTGGCGTGGTGGGAGGGTCAGGCACCGGGAAATCCGTGCTCTTGCGTAGCGTCGTCGGGCTGCAGAAGCCGCATTCGGGCGTGGTCCGTATCGGGGGGCGCGACCTACTGCGAGCCCAATGGCTTGCGCGCGCGCGTATGGAGCGAAGGTTCGGCATTCTGTTCCAGAAGGGCGCGTTGTATTCATCGCTGACCGTCTTGGAGAACGTCGCTCTTCCTTTGATCGAGCATGTCGGTCTGGCGCGGCCTCTTGCCGAGCGTTTGGCAAGAAGCAAGCTGGGCTTGGTGGGGTTGCCTGCCGGAGCGGGAGACAAGTATCCGGCCTCGTTGTCCGGAGGCATGGTGAAACGAGCAGCACTGGCGAGAGCCTTGGCGCTTGATGCGAACATCCTGTTTCTTGACGAACCCACCGCAGGACTGGATCCAATCGGGGCTGCATCTTTCGACCAATTGATTCTGACCCTGCGCAATGCACTGGGCCTCACGGTGTTTCTGGTAACCCACGACCTCGATACGCTGTACACCATATGCGACCGTGTCGCGGTCCTGGCGAACCAGAAGGTACTCATCAACGACGGCATCGAGGCAGTCGAGCGCTTCAAGCACCCGTGGATACAGGAATACTTTCACGGCCCCCGTGGCCGTGCGGCCGCACAGGCCACTGGTGCTTCCAGCCAAGAGACGCAGCCATGAAACCCCTCCGCATCTGCATCATTCTTCCGTCGCGCACGCATTGGGCTGGGCGCACGCAATATTTAAACTCTGAGAACGAGGTGGTCTGATCATGGAACCACGTGCCCATCATGTATTCATTGGTCTGTTCGTCGTGCTGCTCGGTGCGATTGGTATTGGCTTCGCGCTTTGGCTCAGCGACACACGTTCCGACCACGATTACCAGTATTACCGGATTATGTTCGATGAGCCAGTGACCGGGCTTACGCCCGGCAGCCAGGTTCAGTACAGCGGAATCACGATTGGCGAAGTCGTTGCACTTTCTCTTTCACCGCGAGACCCAAGGCGGGCGATAGCGCGCGTACGCATCAATGCCACCATCCCGGTCCGGCAGGATACCCGCGCTGAATTGGTCATCACGGGAATTACCGGCAACGCGGTGATCGAGTTGAGCGACGGTGGGCCAAACGTGCCATTGCTGGATCGGAGAGAGGACGAGGAACCGTTGATCCTCGCACCACGTTCGGCGATGGCATCCCTGGTCTCCGGTGAGGGGAACAGCATGACGACACTCAACGGCATCTTGCTGCGCACGCAGGAGTTACTGTCGAAGGAGAATTTGGCTCTTGTGCACCGCAGTCTGGTGAATCTTGAACAGACCACGGGCGCGGTCGCTGACCAGAGGGCCGAGATCGCGACGTTAATCAGCAATCTGACCGAAGCAAGCAGAGAATCGACAGCTGCCGTGCGCCAAGCAAATAGCACTCTTCGCGATGCCAACCTGCTACTAAATAACGATGGTAAGCAAATCATGGTGAACACGCGTGATGCAACGGCATCCCTCGAACGCGCCGCTTTCAGGGTTGAGACGCTACTGCAAAACAATCAGGAATCGCTGAACCAGGGCTTGGCCGCCACAGGTCCTGCCATGCACGAACTCCAGCAGGCGCTGGCCAATCTAAACACCGTGCTGCGCCGACTGGATCGCAATCCGGCGCAATACCTGCTCGGTGGAGAGAACATTGAGGAAACCAAGCCGTGAACACTTCCGCCAGGATGATTCCCGTCGCTGCCGTGACTATGACGCTAGTACTCGGCTTGTCCGCGTGCAGTGTGCTTCCCAAAGCAGCTCCAATGGTCACCTACAAATTGCCCGACTATCACATCGCCCAGGCGGAGAGTACGCCGCGCGCCGTTCCGGGACCCGGGGCGCTGCGCGTCTACGCCCCTGAGAGTAGTCGCGTCCTGGATTCGGAGCGGCTGTTCATTGCGCAGCCCGATGGTCGCTTGTCGGCTTGGCAAGGAGTGCGTTGGGCCGACCCCGCACCGGTGCTGCTGCGTGACCGAATCGTCGAAGCCTTCATGCGCGATGGGCGGTCGACTTCCGTGATTACCGATAGCACCCCAATGAGCGCCGATATGGAGTTGCGCAGTACGCTGCGGGCGTTCCAGCTCGAATACCGCGGCACTGAAGCGATCGCCGCGGTTCGGCTCGATGTGCAACTGGTCGATCCGGCCAAACGGACTGCTATTGCCAGTAGACGCTTCGAAGCAATCCAAGCCACAGGCAGCAAGCGAGAGGCCGATGTGGTGAGCGCGTTCGGTGTCGCCACGGATATATTGGCCGGGCAGATCGTTGAATGGGCAGTTCAGGTCGGGGCAGCGCGTTTGCGAGTTGCACCGGAATTGGCAAGCAACCATGCACCCACAGCGTCGTCGATAAGCACAGACTAGTCGTCTTAACGGAGCACAGAAGCTAGGGCCAAAACGCTGCTCGACACCTTAACTCGGTACGACAGCCTACGGCCCCGATCCAATCCCAGGACCTCTTTGCCGTCCAACCTCCCATGACACACCGCCGCCGCGTACAGTCGCGGCGATCTGCTGCCCCAGTCGTGGCTCGATTATCGGCCGCCAAGGCACCAGACTGAATCCCATGCCGTCATCGAGCAGCGCATAGCGACCGCTGGCGAGCATGACCGAGCGCCGGTAGATGCCGGCTACGCGCTGCCCGTCTGTGACGTGCCGATGCTCCAATCCGCTATCGGCGGCAATGTGCTGGGCGGCCTGCGCCAGCTCCCGATTGCGCAGCGTTTCCAGCAGATTCCGGGAGAGAATCAGCCGCTGCCCGCGCCGCTGGGCCAGCCCCTGTTCTTCGAGGAAGTCGGCGCGCTGCTGCAAGGCTTGCCTAGCATCGCCGCCAAAGCCCAGGTCGCCCAGTCCCTTGCCGCCGCCGATCAACTGCTGATCCAGCCAGGTCGCGCCGATGACGCGGGCCTGCCGTTCAATCGGCAGATGCGATTTCAGTTCGACCGCCACGCCGCCCAGCCGCTGCGCGTCGTACTGGCGGCCACGCTCGGCCAAGTCGTCCGGCACCTTCCATAACCCCTCGGCCACGCGCTCCACGATGCCGGCCCGCCGTAGGGCTTCCAGCCGGCGGATATGGGCCGCCACAGCCTCTTGCGGGTCGCGGCCGGGCTTGGCTCGGCCTTGCTCGATCGCCAGGTGGTGATCGGTGCGGTACAGGCCATTGCTCGCCAGCGTGGCGATGTTCTTGTCGGCCGCCCGCACCTCGGCGGAACCGCGTACCTCCACCACCGCGCCGATGGGATAGTTCGCCAGCTCGTCGCGGGCGTCCAACGCGACGTAGTGGGCTTTGCCGTCCAACCCGTCGATGACCAGATAGCCGCGGTCGTGCAGCTCGTCGGCCAGACCCTTAGCAGCCACGCGACCGACGATAGTGCGGCCGTCGTCGCCCGGCTCGAACACCGCCAGCTCGCGAGGCTTGCCGCTCATGGCCCGCTGCATCGTTCGGATGATGTCGCCACGCTCGCCCAGGGCACGCAAGGTCTTCTCCGCGTCCGCATGGACGGCCCAGGTGCCGGGCTGCACCTCGTCGGCCAGGCCCAGGCGCTGCAAGTGTTGCAGGCGGCCGATCAGCAGCAGGCGCTGGCGTTGCAGCCGGGGTTCGTTGAAGCGTTCGATCTGCACCCGGCCATCCTCGCCGGCCTCGCGCTGCAACGTGCGGTCGAGGCTCGTCCACCGCTCTTGCTCCACCTCGCGCTGCAAGGTCTGCTGGATCTCCAGTTCGGTGCGCGGCCCCAGCCATTCCGTCGCCAGCTCGGCGGCGCGATGGCGGAAGCCGTGGGCGATGTAGTCGCCCGCGATGATGAGGTCTTTGCCGGTATCGTCGCGTCCGCGCACGATCAGGTGCGTGTGCGGGTTGTCGGTGTTCCAGTGATCGACCGCCACCCAATCCAGCCGCGTCCCCAGGTCGGCCTCCATCCGGTTCATCAGGTGCCGGGTGTAGGTGCGCAGGTCGTCCAGCTCCGCACTGTCTTCAGGTGAGACGATGAAGCGGAAATGATGTCGGTCGTCCTGGCAGCGTTCCTTGAAGGCATCGAGGTCGGCTTCGTCGGTCTGCGGCCCGTAGGCACGGCCCGGCTCGCCGTTCCGGCCGGCACCGTCGCGCTCGATGTAGCGCAGGTGCTTGGCGAGCGACTGCGGACTGGCGTTGCGCTGGTTGACCAGCAGCGTCTTGATGGTCACGCGCCGTGACATAGGGGTCAGCTTTGCGCCTGCGAAGCGCGCCGCCGTATGGCCGCGTCCAAGCCGTGAGCCGGGCCGCTGGCCGGCGTGCTGGCCGCTCCCGCCAGCGGTAGGACGGCGCACCGCCGACTTGCCGCCGCTGGCCTTGCCAGCCTGCTTGAGCACCTTGGAAACGAAGCTCTGGCCCTGGCCTTTGCCTCGGTTCTTCGGCGCGCCAGGGCGCACCCAGAAATCATGGTCGCCGCGGTCGGTCATGGCTGTGCTCCCTGCAAGCTCCGGCGTGTCCGAGCGTGCGAAGCACGCGGACATGCCTGCATCGGCGCGTGCCTCGCGCCCCACGCGGCACGGCGGCGAAGCCGCGCCGTGCCGCGCCACCCCCACGTGCAGACTGGCTTTGCGGGCGGCAGAGTGCCGAACCCTTTTGTCTTGCCTTCCGCCTTTGCCCCTCGCTCCCGCTCCGGGCATCGGCGGCCCGGCGGCGCTGCTGCACGAGCAGCCAGCCCGCCGGCGAACACGCCAATGGCCGCAGGCCAGGCGCGTTCGAGGCAAGACGCCTGCACGTTGGGCGGCTGCGCCGAAGGCAGCGCGAAGTGCGGTGCGAATGCACCCGCACTGCACGCGCGACGACACGGCGACGAACAGTAGAACGACATGCCCGATGGCACGATGAGAGGCGCGGCAAAGTGCAGCGAATCGGCGGCCATCATGGACGTGTCTCCAGCCAGATCGGATGCGCAACGCCGATCACGGCGAACGCGCTGACCGGCCCGAAATAGCGGCTGTCGAACGACGCCGGGTTGGTCGCGCTCAACAGGAACAGTTCGCCCGGTTGGAGACGGCGGCAAAGCTGCAAGGATGGCAGCGGCCGGCCCAGCCGGTCGGCAGGCAGGGCGGCGGCCACCGGCACGCCGTCGATGCGAACCTGGCCGGCGACGATGCAAACGTGTTGTGGCGCGACTGCGCCCACACGTTTGAGCAGCGGAACGCGGGTCGGCAGGTAGCCGCGCTGCGCAGCCAGCATGGCGGCCCTGTCGGGCAGCGGCATCAGCACGATGCTGTCCACGGACAGCGGACGTGGCCGCGAGGCGGTGCGCGGGTCGAACGGTTCGATGCGATACCAACCGACCGCCACGCTGTCGGACGGGTTGTAGGCCATTCGCGGCAGGGGCTGCACGAACGCCGCCCAGGCCAGCGCAGCGAGGCCGACGGTGGCGAAGCCTGCCAGCACGAGGCGAGCGCGCAGGCGCGAGCGAGGATGCGGCACGGGGCCGGTCGTGGAAATCGTGGTCATGGCAATGCCCTCCCGGCCAGCCAGGCGGCGTGCCGTTCTGCGGTGTATGTGGGTAGCGCCGAGCGCGCTGCGAGCCGGTTCGCGAGCGTGCGCCAGTACGCGGGCGATGTGTCTGCGGCTGCGATGCCCAGCGCCTCGATGCCGTCGATGCGTTCCAGCACGGCGCGCACGTTGGCATCGCCTTCGGCGTGCAGCAGCAGACGCGCGCCCGGCTGCACGCCGGGGATGCGCTGCACGGCGTCCAGCGGCGTGGCGGTCTGCATCACCATGAGCTGCCAGCGGATCGTGCCGTAGTCGTTGGCCTGCCAACGGATGCGGCACAGAACCGCGTTCGGCAGGAACACGGCGCAGCGCCGCCAGCGGTCGAGCTGGAGCGTGCGCGCCGGTTCGCCGAAGCGCAGGTAGAGCTTGAAGCGCGGTTCGATGTAGGCCAGCGCCACGCGCGTCAGCGGCACGTTGCCGGCCTGGCCGGCGAGTGTCGAAGGCGCCGGCGGCGGCGCAGCCGTGGGCGCACTTGCTTTGGGGGTGTGGGCGGTCGAAGCGGATGCGTTCACGGCGTGCCCTCCGGGGGAAACTCCCGCTCCAGCAGGTCGCGCAGCAGTTCGGCTACGGTCACGCCTCGCGTGAAGGCCGACACCTTGATGCGCGCCCGCATGGCGGGCGTGATGTCGAGCGTCAGTCGAGCGGTGTAGAGGTCGCCTTTCTGCACGGCATCTGCGTCGCCCTGGCGAATCCACGCTTCGGCGTGCGGATTCGCTGGGGGACGCGCACCGATGCCGACGCGCTTGCTGCGTGGTGGTGGCTTCCCAGTCATGTCGGCCACCGCAGCAGTTCGTCGGTGAGCGCGGCGATCTCGCGGGCAGCGGCGCTGTCGGGCGCGGTTTCGCGGGCGAGCCGGCCAGCGGCTACGCTGTCGGCAAAGACGATGCGCTGGTGGATCTCCGAGCGCAGCGCGGGCAGCGGCTGTTCGGCCAGCGATTGCCGTGCCTCCCTGCCGATGATGGTGGTGCTGACGCGCCGGTTGATGACGAAGGCCGCGCGCAGCGCTGGCCGGAACACCTGTGCTTCGCGGATCAGTGCGACCATCTCGGCAGAAGCCCATACGTCGTAGGGGCTGGGCTGCACGGGGATCAGCACGCGCTCGGCCGCCAGCAGCGCGGAACGCGCGAGGGCGGCGATGCGCGGCGGGCCGTCGATGATGATGTGATCGGCCCGCCTGGCGAGTTCTGGCGCTTCCTGATGCAGCGTTTCGCGGGCAAGGCCCACGGCGCTGAACAGACGGGGCAGGCCCTGCTGGCTACGCCGCTGCGTCCAGTCGAGCGATGACCCCTGCGGGTCGGCATCCAGCAGGATGACATGCAGGCCGCGCATCGCCAGTTCGCCGGCGATGTGCGTGGCGAGCGTGGTCTTGCCGACGCCGCCTTTCTGGTTGAGAAACGCGAAGATCATGGCGCGGCCCTCCGAGCTGGAAAGCCGGCCTGGCCGTGCCGTTTCGTGGTTGTCCACCGAAACGGCGCGCTTCTACTAAAAGTTATGTATTTCTTGTTAGGTAAGTTAGAGGGAACGCAAACCCGCGCCGTTGTTGGCTTTCCGGCGTTTTCGTACTCCTGATAGCACGAGGGTCGTACTCCTGATAGCACGATACCCGGTACTCCTGATAGCACGAGGCCGTCCACAGGTTCTCCCGCAGTTATCCCCGTGCCGCGTGCGGCACGGGCCGGAAGGTCAGCAGCTCGGTGTTGTCGTCCGGCATCCGCTCGATGCCGAGGACGTAGCCGGGCAACGACTGCCGCGCCACCAGGGCGCGCACGTCGTAGGCGAAGTCCGAGAAGCGGGCCGCGCTGCCGGATTTGCGGTACAGGTGTCGGAAGTCGAATTGCCAGCCGTGCTCCTGCCGCCCGCCATGCTTGCGCACCAGGCGGTACAGCCAGCGTTCGATACCGCCCTTCAAGCGGAAATAGGCCGGGTCGATGGTCAGCACCAGGGCGGCGTCGAGCACGCCGGCATAGAACCAGTCCGGCAAGATCAGCTCGATGCCCAGCGGGGTGCCGCTGGCGTCGGCGAGTTCCTTCCACTCGTTGATCCACGAGAAGCGATGCAAGCGCCTTCCCGTGGTTTCGCGGATGGACGTGGCCACCGTGGTCGATTGCAGCCGGTCGAGGGCGGCCTTCAGGCGCTGGTAGTCGTTGAGGGACGTGCCGCGCCCGATGAAGCGCAAAATCTCGTAAGGCGTGGCGCGTATCCAGCGCGACGGGCGCAGGCCCGCGTCGCGCGCCTCCACGATCTGCGAGGCGGCCCATATCAGCACGTCGGCATCCCATATCGTTGCGATGCCGTGCTCCTGCGTGCCTTCCACGCGAATGGTGACGTTCCCGCTGCGGAAGTCGATCGGCGCCGTGCGCCGCGACTTGGCAAGCGAGAAGAACGGAAAGGCCATCAAGTCCTGGGAATCGCGTGGCGCCATGTCGCCCGGCAGCGCGCGGAACAGATCGAGCTGTTCGCGCTGCGGCAAGGCTTGCCCTGGCGGGCTGGACATGGCGAAGGCCACCCACGCGCCGACGATCAGCGGCCATCACGGTAGTCGCCCGCGTGGCGCTCGGCGTATTCGGGATCGGACGTGGCCTCGTAGCTGCGCTGGTCGGCCCAGGCATCGAGGTCGGACACCGCGTACATGACGCGGCGGCCGAACTTGCGGAACTTGGGGCCGCCGCCGATCACCCGCTGCTTCTCCAGCGTGCGCGGCGACAGCCGCAGGTAGTCGGCGGCTTCGTCGTTTGTCAGGTAGCGTTGAGGCTGCGAGGTCGCAGTGACGGCAGCGGCGGCAGGCCGCGAGGGAGCAGGTCGCATGGGATGTACCTCCATCAAGCCCGGCCACACCACGCGGCCGGATAGAGGCACTCTCAAGAAAGCAAGGCTTCTTGCTAAGGGACGATTCGCACGGGTCGAGAAACGTCCCCCCTAATGCGACGGGAACATTGGAAGCTGCGCTAGTCGGCGGTAGCCGCCGTGCATCAGCTCATCGCCGCGGCGTACCAGCCGCCGTACGCGGGCACGCAATGCACTGTCTTTGTGCCAGTCGGCCGCGACGGCATCCGCGCCGAACAGACCTTCGCCCACCTCGCGCAAGGAGGCTCCCGCGAGGGTCGCGTCGAGCGCTTGCAAGGTATGCAGTTCCAGCAGCGCGGCGGGCGTGGGGCGGGAGCGGGCTGTTGCCACAGGCGTGGCCACGGTTGCGGCAGATAGCGCATCCAGCTTCGCAGCGAGCGTGCGGTAGCGCGCACAGGGCGTGGCGCAGGCGCGTGTGGCGTAGAGATAGGCCGAACCATCTTCCAGGTCGGGTGCGAGTGCCAGCCGAACGCAGCAGCCTGGCCAATGCGATACGAGCACCAGGCGCTTGCCGTCGTGGGTCAGTTGCTTGCGCCCAGGAATGCGCCAGAACTCGAAGGTATGCGCATCGGGTGGTGGGTCGGCGTCGGGGTATAGCTGCACCACGGCATCGTGATCGGGGAACCAAGCAGGATGTGCGTCGCGCGCATCCAGGCCGGGATCTTCCAGCAGGCGCAGGCCCCAGGCCTGCGCCGCATCAGGCTTGCGACGCCGGCGTAGCCAGTCGCGCCGGTAGCTTGGATTCCTGCGCAAATACTCCCAAGCCAGCGCTGGGCCATCGAGGTGCAGCGTGTAGAGATACGCGGCCGTGGGATACCAGTGTTGGCTGCTGCGGTCAGTCATGGCGAAACCTCCCTGTTTCTGGGAACGTCGCCACAATTCCGCTGTGCGGGAGCTATCGAATCGCCATCAAGTGGTCATCAAACTCGGGTTACGCTTTAACTGCTGGTGTCAAGACAGATTCGCTCCAGTGCATTGCCGAAATCGTCTAAATGCGACGACTGCACCGCCCGGAAATGGGGTGCAGCATTGAACACCGTGCCGAATCTCGCGCCTGGCATCATGACTGTTTTGGTCAGGAGCGCACCACCCTGGTGCAAGCATGCGGATCAAGACTTGCCAGGTCTTGGCTAAGACCGAAATAGTCACAATGCGATACTTTTTGCCTGGTCGCGCTGGAATGCGTCAATCGGTGATCGAACCGTTTTCCTGAGCCAGTCGAACGTATTCCGACAGCGGCCGCGTCGGCTGGAAATACCGATCTCGTATCACGGGCTGCTTGAGCGGCCCGACGATGGACGCCAGATCGGACAGCTTCACCGTCGCCAGGGCAGGCATCCCGATCCCGAGGTCGATCAGGCCGTAGGCCGTATCGCCATCGGTCGGATCGAGCGCGGCCAATAGCCAGGTCGCATGTGCGTCCGGTGTGAACAGGCGCACCACGGGCAGCGGGTCACATTCCTGGCCTGCGGCGCGGGTGAGGCCGTGGGCCAGTAGGTGCACCCGGTCTTCCTCGGTGACAAGCGTGGTCAAGGCCGCGCCCCTTCCACGAACACACGCAATCGCCGAGGCGCATCTGTGCCTGCGGACGGATGCACGTATGCGCAAGCGCACGAAGCCGCAAAAGCGGAGAGGCACGAAGGCGTATTGGTGGAAGTCAGGAAAGACACGGATGCGGTTCCCTGGGTCTGAGGAAATCCGCAGATGCGGATCTCCGTAAAAGCACGGAAAAGGAAAACATCACCACCAAATGAACACTATAGATTGTAGTCCTATAGGGCGCAATGGGCTGTCATCTTGGTTTTTTGGGGAAACCATAGGTGGCAGCGAAGAACTCATTGGCAGCGGCGATTCGGACGGTAAGGAAGGCGCGTGGTTTGAGCCAGGAAGCGTTCTCCAACGTGTCCAGTCGCACCTACATGAGCACGCTGGAGCGCGACCTGAAAAGCCCAACCATCCAGAAGCTGGCCGATCTGTGCGAGGTCATGGAAGTGCATCCGCTCACGCTGCTCACATTGGCTTATGCCGGTGACAGCACCCGCGAAGCTGATGAATTGCTGGCACAGGTGCGCCAGGAACTCAGGGCGATATTGGAAGAGCCCGACACGCCTTAGCGCGTTGGCGTGTGGTACTGAATTGCAGCAAGCGGAGCGCGCAGCGCCGCAGGCGCGAAGGCGTGAGGGATTGAAGCCGGATGGCCGTGACGGCTTGCCGGCACGGGGCGAAGCCCCGGCACGGGGCGAAGCCCGAAAGCCCGGCGGCGCTTACAGCGCCGACACGCCACACACCGCTCGTTGACACGGATTGCGAGCCACAAGGCACGCATGCAGGCCCGCCGTGACGGGCGTATCCAGCACGCGGCAGCAGCAGAAATCCTGCGCGTGCGGTGCTGCGATCAGCAGCATCGCGCCCCGCCGCAGTGGGCGGGACGCGGTAAGCGGCTGTCAGGCCGCCTTCGGCTTGTTGCGCGACCAGATCAGGTCGTGCGTGCCGTCCTCGTTCTCGATCAGGCGGGCATAGACCGTCGCCGGGAACGAAGGGTCGTCGATGGATACGGACAGGTATTCCCGCCCGGCCTCGCTGGTCTTCTTCCACGCTGCGCCGACTTCGTGGCCAGCCGCTTGCAGGTGGAAGTCGGGGGCGTTCTCGGTGTCGCCCTTGTCGTTGGGAACCAGCTTGACCTTGACGTTGAGCGTCAGGGTGCGAAGCGTGCCGGTGAAGCCGTCTTTCTCTGCGGTGAAGGTGCCGATGTTAGCCATGATGTTTCTCCTTTCGGGTTGAACAAGGTCGCGCCAGTGCGTCCTTGTTGTGATCCGGCCGGCGGGGGATGGGCTGGTCGCACCGCACAGCGGTCGCAACAACGTGGAGAACCTGGAAGCGAAAAGAATTTGTCCCGCGAGGAATGCGCGCAGCGCAGGGGAAATTGTTTTCGCTGCAAGGTTGCGGCCATCAAGCACAAGGCGCAGCCGCGCCACCGCCAGGATTCACAACAAGACAAGGACGCACAGGCCGCCCGCTCCCGAATGGAGACGTGGCCAACTCGGCATCCCCGCGTGACGGCTGCACCGGCTTGCGCCCTGACGCGGGCCAGGTCAATGCCCCGACGACAAGGCCAGAGCGCCCCTGCCGCAGCTCACGGCCACATACTGAGGCGTGGTGTGGAAGCTCCATAGAAGCGAGGCTGGGCGGCGTGTCGGTGAACCGTCTTTCGTGACGTACAGACAACGAACCGCCAGCGTCGGGGACGGCACGCTTTCGTGCAACCTGCCGCAGCAAGCCGGGGCGTAGCCACACCAGCCCCGCCCATTGCGGCGGGGCTCGGTCGAATCGTTGGCGGCGCGATGCGCCGCCACACTTGCTGGCTTCGTGGATTTCGCGCACGAGCGCCCTTGTGCGTGGCCCCATCGCCGCCTGTCCGAAGGCGGCGATGGGGCGTTTTGGCTTTGAGCAGTGAAACCGGGCGCGGCCACCGCCGCGCCCGGAGTTTTCGACCACCGGCCCCAAGGCGGCACGGCTTGGGGCCGGTGCGGCTCGTTATTCCTTGGTTTCGATGATCCACCACACGGCGCGCGGCAAGGCGCGGCCCGTGAGGGGATGCAGATCGGTCAGGTCGGCGCGGGCCGTCCAGCCACGCGGCGGACGGTAGCCGCGCACGTCGCCGTCGCCGTGCCAGCGGCGGGCGCGCACCGTGCCGGAGGCATAGGTCGCAGCTATGCGGGGGCGGTTTGCGGGTTGGTGGGTCATGGCAGGCATCCTCAACATGAAGCGCCCCGGCCGGAACCGGGGCGCTATCTACGGTGCGAAGTCACGCGGCCAAAGCCTCGGCCTGCGGCTGGTCATCCGCCACGGCGGCCACTTCTTCCTGTGCTTCGGCTTCGCCATCCGCCGGCGCGTCCTGCCCGGTCTGCTGCGGGCCTTCGGAGCGGAAGATGGCGGGCATCCAGCCGGTGCCAGCGGCCAGCCGTTCGGCTTCGCTGGCAATGTCGCCCTTCTTCAACTTCGCCAGTCGGGTGACGTGCGAGGGCGCGAACCCGCCAACGGCTTCCAGAATCGCGGCCTTCGGCACATGCCGGAAGTAACCCTCATTGGTGGGCTGCCACCACGCGGCCATATCCAGCCCCACGGCCTGCGCCAGTTCCGCGCCGGGCTGGTGCGGCGTGGCGCGAGGCGTCACCACGTCCACCGTGGAAGCTAAGCACACGGCCAACAGCCGCACCAGTTCATCCTGTGATTTCGCCAGCAGCGCGGCGAACAGTTCGGCGCTGTCCTCCGGCAAGGTTTCGCCTGCCACCTGTTGCAGTTCGCGCAGCGCCACGGCGGCGGGTGATTCCGGCCAGTCCGGGGCCATGCCTTCCAGCCGGTCTTGCACCGTGAGGCGCACACCCAGCGGCAGGTCGTGCCCGTAGTGCCTTTCCTGCAAGACGGTCTGCACCATGCCATGCACCACGGCGGCCAGCGCTGCTTGCGGATGCCGTGCAACTTCGATTTGCAGCGCAGCGGTACGGTGCGCGCTCAACCGCTGCGCCAGTCGGTCAGACATGGCGGCGGTCTTGGGCTGCTCGTCGTCCTCGCCTGCGTCCTCGTTCGCGGCTTCGCCTTCGCTGCCGAAACCCTGCCGCAGCCGCTCCAGCGTGCGCAGTGCCTTGGCCTCCGCTTCGCGCAGCAGCCCGCGATGAATCGCGGCCTGCCCGTCGCGGTCGATGGTGACAATGGCACCGGCTGCGGCCTTCACGTTGGCCGCATAGTCCAGCAAGCCATCTTCCAGCGCCTGCAACTGCTCGCCCAGGCGTTCGCCTTCTTCCTGCAAGGCATCGGCCTTTTCCTCGTCCTCGTCGTCCAGCGCGGCATCCACCGCCTCGGCCAGTTCGTGCAGCTTGGTTTGCAGCTTCTCGATGCGCTGCGCGTCGCGCTTGTTCGGACTGCGGCGTTCCCTTGGCGCACGCTGGAAGGCTTGCAGATCGGCATGGGTCATGCCCGGCGTGGCATCCACCCACGCCCAGCCCTCGGCCTGCACCTTGGCGGCGATACCTGCCAGCTTGTCCTGCGCCAGCCGTTCCAGCAGTGCGGCATCGGTCAGATACACGCCTTTGTCGCCCTCCGCGAACAGGTCGCGGCGGATGCCACCGCCTTCCTGCTCGTAGCCGTCCAGCCCGACAAAGCGCACCAGCGGATGCCGGTAGGCGTCGATTTCGCGTTCGGTCAGGCGGTCGCGCAGGTTGTGCGGGCCGCGCTGCCATGTGGGCGCATCGTAGAACGCGGCTTCCTGCGCAGCATGGTCGTCGGTGATGGCGAGGGCCATCAACTGGTCAAGGCTCACGGCCTCGGCCCGGTAGTCGGCCAGCAGGCGCGGCGACACGTTGGCGAGTTTCAGACGGCGCTGCACCACCAGCGGCGTGACGCTGAAATCCGCTGCAATGTCCTCGATGCTGCGGCCTTCGGCCACGAGCGCGGCGAACGCCTCGAACTGGTCGGCGGGGTGCATGGCTTCGCGCTGCACGTTCTCGGTGAGGCTGGCCGTGCGGGCGGTGCCATCGGCCACCAGCAGGCAAGGCACCTCCCATTCCTTGCTAATGCGGTGCTTTTTCGCCAGCAGCTTCAACGCTGCGAGGCGACGGTCACCGGCCACGACCTCGTAATGCTCGCCATCGGCGGCGGCAATCACGATGAGGTTTTGCAGCAGGCCGACACGCTGGATGCTGGCGGCGAGTTCGGGAATGGACATGCGCGGGGTCTTGCGCACGTTGCGGCCAGTGGGACGCGACACCAGCCGCGACAGCGGAACCAGAATCAGGTTCTTGGTCGGATCAGCGGCTTCCAGCGGGATAGCGGCGGCGGTGTTGATGGCGCGGGCTTCGGTTTGGGTAACGGCGTTCATGGTGATAACTCCTATCGGTTCAGGGATGCAGCAGCGAAGAAAGCGACAAGGGCTGCTGCCTGCCCCTGCCGCGTGGGGATTCAGGCTTTCAACTGGCGCATGCCATCGGCCAGCAGCCAGAGGGCGCGATTTAGTCGGATGTTTTGGTCGATGCCCTGCACCGGGCGGGTTTGCTGTCGGCGCCCGTTGGCGCTGCGGCCACGCAGCCCGCCTTGGGTCAGGTTTTCTTGGGTGCGGTTGAACACGCTCCACAGGTCGGGGCGGCGGTCGTCGAAGCGGCGCGGCATCAGGATTTGCGATTCCGTGATGGGCGCGGGCTTGTCGGGGTCGTCGTACTTGAGGGCGAGCGCGGCGCGGGCGAACACTTCGGATTCGCCATCGTCCAAGGTGATGCCGCGCATGGCATCGCGCGATTCCTTCACCCGATCGAAACCGCTCAAGACTTCGTAAGCCCCCTCAATGACCAGACCGGCCACGTCGCCTTTATGGGGCACTCGCACATCGGCCACGGTGTTGCCGCAGACAAGGCCATTGCTGCACACGAACCGGAACATTCCGGCCAGCATCTGATAGCTGCTGGTGCCGTCGTGCGAGTTCAGCAGCACGATTTCGTTGGCCTCCGCGCCGTTGATCTGGCTGGCATGGCGCAAGCGAATCATGTGTTTGGTGTGCTCGCGCTTGCCTTCGTCGCGCACGCGGGTTTGCGTCACCATGAAAGGCTGGAAGCCTTCTTTGCGAAGCTCGGTCAGCACGGCGGCGGTGGGGATATAGGCGTACCGCTGCGAACGGCTCTCGTGCGGGGCATCCGCGAAGATGGACGGGGCCACGCGGTGAATCTGGTCGTCGGACAGCGGGTAATCGCTGCGCAGCGAGGGGGAGCGGAAAGCGAAACGGGATGCGAGTTGCATGGTCTTTCTCCTGACAAAAGAGGTTTGCTGTTCACACCGCACACCGGATTTCTAGATTCGGAGCCCAGCCTTTCGGCTGTTTGGTGCGGTCGGCACGAGGAACCCGGTTGGCCCTGTTGCCACCGTCTTTCCTGAGTTCATCGCCCGCGCCCAAAGGAGCGCGCGGACGGGGGCCGTCAAGGAGCCAAGCGCAGGGTTGGTGCGGCCCGCAGGCGCAGCCGAGGACACGGCCCTGCGCGCCTTGACGGCACACGGTCGCGGGCTACGGTCGCGGGTAAGGTGATGAAGTCAGGGGAGACGGCTGGACAAGGCAACGGCCATCCCTTTGTGCTGACCGCACGCAAGCGAAGCGCGCAGGCCCGAAGCTGGAAGCCGGGCCGTAGGCGTCAGCGATGCGGAAGGCTGGCGAAGCCAGTCCCGCCAGGGATGAGCGACTAGCGAACCTGGAGCAGCGCGATCCGCGAAGCGGAGACGCAAGAGGACTCTTCGTTTACCATTTGTTTCGCAAGCAAATGATGGGAAAGCAAGAACACGGAGATATAGAGATGATTGTCTGCATCAACCGCCTCAAACAGTTCGGAATCTTCAGCGACTTCAATGGAACGAAGATCCAAAAGTTCGGCCGGTACAACCTGGTCTATGGTTGGAATGGAACAGGCAAGTCAACGTTATCGAATCTATTCTCTTGCTTTGAGCTTCGCTCGATGGTTCCCCGCTTCAGCACGGGCCAATTTTCAGTAGTTCTGGAGGATGGCTCAACGATCACGGAATCCACACTCCACTCATCCCAATTGAATATTCATGTTTTCAATCAACGCTTCGTGCATGAGAACATTGATTGGGACAAATCCGTAAAGAGCATCCTTCTTATTGCGAAAGAGAAGATTGATGACTTGCAGAAGCTGGAGAAGCTGAAGAGCGAGCTTCAGTCGAAAAAGAAGGCTCACGACGACAAGCAAAGCGATATCAAGAAGCAGCGTGAGGCATTAGAGAAGTTCCTGACCAATGCTGCCAAGAAAATGAAGCTTGGACTTCAGGCGATTGATACGAGCGACAGTTATTACTTGAATTACGACCGCCGCAAGCTCTTCAACTTCATACAGAATAACGGCGAGACAATTATCAAGGCGGAGTCGGTTCTTCCAGATGAGAGGGTTATCGACCTTACGAATGCCGCCAAGCCAGATCAGCTTCCAAGCATTGCTTTCGCCTCAACGGCCATTGAGCCGGACTACTTTAAGAAAGCGGCGGGCCGCATCAGAGATTTGATTGGGACTACGGCGGTCAATCAAGCAATCCAGCGGCTGACCGATAACCCGGAAATCCGCGAATGGGTTCAAGCAGGCTTGGAAATCCATAAAAACCACGACTCGCAATCCTGCGAGTTCTGCGGCTCTCCGTTCGCCCAGCTTCGTGCCGAGGCGCTTGCTGCCCACTTCAGCAAGGAGTTCACGGAGTTTCAGAGCCGACTTCAGAACGCGGCGACATGGATTGAATCTCAAGGCGCTCCAGCTAATCAGTTTCCCGCATCGACCGAGTTTTATAAAGAACTATCGGCCGAGGCAGAGAAGCTTCAAAAGGACTACGCAACTGCTGCTGAAAAGATCGACCAGCAAATCGACGCCTGGCGGGAAGCCCTGAAGGCCAAGATCACAGACCCTGGGAAGACAGACATTCAGATCTCGGATGTGGTTGAAGACGATGTCACCAATTTCAATGACATCCTGAAATCGATTGTTGCTCTCGTTGGAAAGCACAACAATAAGACTTCAAATTTCAAATCTGAGACCTCAAAAAGCAAGGTGGCACTGGAGCTTCACTTTGCTGCGGCTGAGGTGCAAGAGTTTGACTATGCTGGAAGTGAGAAGAAGTGCAATGACCTTGAGTCAGAAGCAAAGAACGACCATAAGGAAATTGAAAAAATTAGTCTAGAGGTCGGAGCCATAGAAGCGGCGCTCTCGAATGAAACGGTCGGGGCAAAGGAGTTCAATGACATCCTGCATCGCTTCATTGGCCGCTCTGAGCTTTGCCTGAACTTCAATCAGAAGAAGAAAGGCTATGAGATCATCAGAAACGGGGTTGGTGAGCACGATGGGAATTTGAGCGAAGGTGAGAAAACTGCGATTGCATTTGTCTATTTCATCACGAAGCTCAAAGAAAATGGAAATAACATCAAGGATACGATCGTCGTCGTTGACGATCCGGTCTCAAGCTTTGATTCTAATCACTTGTTTCACGCCTACTCGTTTTTGAGAACGCAATGCACTGAAGCCAAGCAACTTTTTGTGCTGACTCACAACTTCACTTACTTTAAGCTAGTGAGAGACTGGTTCACTGGCACCAATAGGAATCGAGTCAAAAAAGGCAACGCCGAGAATTGCTTCTTTTATCGCCTGGATGCGCCACCTGGCTCCCCTCGTCACTCCCTACTTGTGGATGCCGACGACTCACTCAAGAACTACGGTTCCGAGTACCACTATATCTTCAAGAAGCTCTACGAATATAGGGCGCACACAACACTCAATCGAGATGAGGCGTTCTTGACCGCCAACCTCGCCCGAAAGCTTGTTGAATCGTTTTTCACCTTCAAATATCCAAGGCGTCGAAGCGACATTAGTCAATTGATGGAGGCTGGCCTAAAAGATTGCACCATCACGACACCAGAGCTTAAAGAAAAAATCTACCGCTTTATCAATAAGTATTCACATAGCGACGTTATTGAGATAACAGAGGAATCCGCAGAAAACTTGGCAGGCGAAAGCCACAGCGTCATCGGGAACATCTTCCAGTGGCTGGAAGAGGTGGACAAGAAACATTACGACGAGATGATTCAGGTTGCGACGGCCTGAGCATCAGGCCGCGAGGGCCATAGCTATGCCACCAGGCGCAGCAAAAAGGGGCCGAAGCCCCTTGGGCTAGATCAGCCCATGCTCGGCGAACGATGCCGTTTCGTTGCCCGCAACGATGATGTGATCGAGCACGCGCACGTCCACCAGACCCAACGCTTCCTTGAGCCGCTGGGTCAGCGCCCGGTCAGCCGCGCTCGGCTCGGGGTTTCCGCTCGGATGGTTGTGCGAAACGACGACCGCCGCCGCATTGAGCCGCAGCGCCTCCTTGACCACTTCGCGCGGATACACCGACGCACCGTCAATAGTGCCGTGGAACATCTCCCTGTATTCGATCAGACGATGGCGCGTATCCATGAACAGCACTACGAACACCTCATGCTCGAAGCTGGCCAACTTTGTACGCAAGTATTCCTTGACCGCCGCCGGCGAAGTGAACTCTGCTCCGCGCCGCATTTTCCGGTCAATGACCTGGCGCGCAGCTTCCAGAATGTCGTCGGCCGATGCCGGTAGATAGCGCCCGTGCGCGTCGCGCACCAGCAGACAGGAATCGAACGAGGGAAAGGACAGTTGCGACATGATCGTGCTCCGGTTGCTCGGGCGGAATTGCCCGGAACCGGCGGCAGCACGGCGCAGCGCAAGCAGTCAGGGGTCGCAGACGGCCGCCAGGACGCAAGCGCGCATGGCGCGCGCCGCCCTTGACGGCGAGAACGCCGTGATACGGTGAAGGGAACAGCAAGACCGCCCACACCCGCCCACTGCACAGAGTCGATTTTTGGCAAGCGGAGCGCGCAGGCCCGGATCAACGAGCCGGGACGGAGGCGTCAGTGATGGAAGCCCGACAGGGGCGAGACTCGCGCAGCGAAGCTCGATGCGCAGCACGACAGCGCGACGGCGGCACGCCGGGACGCCCGACTGCTTGGGACAGGACTACTCGTTGTCCGTCTTGCGCTGCTCGATTTGCAACTGCGCCCGTTGCGTTGCCTGTTGCAGCCGCTCCACCAGCACGCCCCTCGGCGGCAAGGCGGTCAGATACTCGGCAACGTGGATGCCGGACTTGTCCAGCTCCAGCAATTCGATCTGCTCGCGCTTCTTGCCGGTGCAAAGGATGATCCCGAGCGGCGAGGCTTCCTCCGGCTCCCGTTCGTGCTTGTCTAGCCACCGAAGGTAAAGCTCCATCTGCCCTTTGTAGGCCGCCTTGAAGTCACCTACCTTCAACTCCACCGCAACCAGCCGCCGCAGCTTGCGGTTGTAGAACAGAAGGTCAAGGTGGAAATCCTCGTCGTCGATCGGAATGCGCTTCTGCCGGGCGACGAATGAGAAGCCCGCGCCCAGCTCCAGCAGGAAGGACTCCATTTCACGGATGATCGCCGCTTCCAAGTCGCCTTCCTGCCAAGTGTCCCGCAGGCCCAGGAAGTCGAGGATGTACGGGTCGCGCATGACCAGGGCCGGCGACATGCGCTGCGCATCGCGCAGGGTCGCCAACTCCTGCGCTATGGTTTCTTCCGGCTTTTGGGAAAGCGCCGTGCGCTCGTACAGCATCGAGTCGATACGCTCGCGCAGCGTCCGCACGCTCCAGCGTTGGGTGCTGGCCATCTGTGCGTAGTAGTCCCGCTGGAGCGGGTCTTTCAGCGGCATCAGGGCGATGAAGTGCGTCCAGCTCAATTCTCGTATCAGTGATACGAGAATTCGCTCGTCGGGGAAGGTGGCGGCGAACTGCACCATGCGGCGCAAGTTCTGCTCTGCAAAGCTGCTGCCGTACTCCTCCACCAACTGCGCAGCCAAGGTGGGCAGAACTTCCTTGCCGTAGGCGCCCCGGCGCCTGTCCAAGACCTGCGTGTGGATGCGTTGGCCGATGCGCCAGTAGAGCATCGTAAGCTCGCTATTCACCGTCGAGGCGGCGCGCAAGCGCGCCGCCTCGATCAGTGCCCGAATGTCGCCCAGCAGCGCCGCGGGCGCTGCGAGCGATGCTGCTGATGGCCGGCGCCCGTTCATGCCACCGCCTCCGCAAGCTGCCGCGCGCCCGTGATGGCTTGGCGGCGGCTGGCCACCAGCTCGGCCGCCTCGCGCACCGGCTTGTCCTCGGTGTGGACGTAGTGCATGAACATCGCCACGGTCTTGTGGCCCGTCAGCTTCATTCCCACTTTGGTCGGCACACCGGAATTGGCAATGTCGGTGGTCGAGCGATGACGGATGCCGTGCGTGCCTACGTGCGGCACGCTGGCGGCCTTGAGCGTCCGGCACCAGCCGCCATAGTGCTCGCCAAAGGTCAGGTGCTTGGCCGGGTCGTTCGGCGACGGCAGGACGTAAGGGCAGCCTTCCAGACGCGGCGCCGTCGAAAGCAGCCGATAGGCTTCCTCGCTCATGGGCTTGGAAATGCCGCCAACCTTGCTGTCGGGCCACACCACGCGCCGGTTCTCGAAGTCCAGCCAGCTCCATTCGAGCGGGCAGATTTCGGAGCGCCGCGCCGCAAACTCGAATTGCAGCCGGATCGCCAACGGGATGACGTAGTTCTCCAGCCCCTCCGCCTCCAGTTTCTCCAACTGGCGGAAGATCCGCACCATTTCCTCGTCCACGATGAGCCGGGTTTCCTTGCCCGGCGGGTACATCGGGACGTGGCGGCACGGATTCGTGCCGTCCGGGCGGAAGCCCCAGACTTCGGCCAAGTTGAACATCTTGCGCAGCACGCCGAAGGTCTTGTTGGCCTCGGTCGGCTTGTAGGCCAGCTTTTCCATGAGCCCCGCAATGTCGGGCCGCTTCACGTCATGCACCTTCTTGCGGCCCAGCAGCGGGATGATGTTGCGGTCGATGACGCCCTGGTAGCCGTCCTGCGTGCTGACCTTGTTGCGCTTCTTGGAGTAGTCCTCCATGAACTTTTTGCACAACTCGGCCATCGTGGGCGCCTTGCGCGCCTCGGCCTTGGCACCGCCGGGATCACCACCCCGGCGAACCTCGGCCAGCCAGTCCTGCGCTTTGACCCGCGCCTGTTCGACGGTTAGCTCCCCGTAGAGTCCCAGCGAGGGCTTGCGGGGCTGGCCAGAGTTCGTGCGGTACTGGAGCATGAACACCCGGCGTCCCGTCGAGGTAATCTTGCAAAGGAAGCCGGGCACGACGGTATCCCGTAGTTCGATGTCCTTCGCCTGGGGTTGCGCCGACTCTACGGCGGTCTTGGTGAGCTTGATCTTTGCCATGATGACTCCTTGGAACGACCCGGATTCCAGGAGCCAGATAGGAGCGGCGCGAGGGAGAACCGGGTCAAGTTTCAGAAAGCACCGGCATATGATGGAAGCGCGTAAGCTATTGATAAACCTGCTGTATCGGGCTACGTCGCAGTCCAGCGAACTACCGGGCTGGAGTCATCGTGAAACAAAAAACCCGCCTTCGAGCGGGTTCAGTGGTAACCGTTTTTTTAGTGCTTTGCGGTTGGAGTCAACGGCGGTTTTTCCGATGCGTCCTCTTCTACCCGGCGGAACTCTTCCTTGATCGCCCTGCCCGCCCCCATCAAAGGAGCGAAATAGAGCCGAGGAGCCGCACGGGCAGCATTCATGAATTCAGAAAAAAATGTCGTTTTCATTGCAGGAACTCCTGTGTCACCTGAAACCGAAAATCAAATTAATATATAGCAAACTCGGCAGGAAGCGGCAAGTGAATCTAGCGCCCCTAAAGTCGGGACGTAAAAAACCCGATGCGCAGTACGCACCGGGTGGGGTGTAACGTTACCGTCGAGACGGAAGGTCAGACTAATTGAACAATGACATGGTGCCAATTTGTACAACGAATGGAGCCGAATGTTTGTCGTCCTCAAGTTTATCTAAAGCCTGTTGGGGCTTCGGGAATTTAAGGATATTGTTACGAACTGGCAAAAGACATCCTCCAATTTCCTCTCCAACTGATTCAAACTGACCATATCCGACTGACTGACCAGCCATTTCTTGAGCAGTAGTTTCAGATACACCATTAAGAATTTCCTGTGGAATCCCTTTAATTCGCGCATGCTCGCCCTTCGTAAACAGCCTGCTAAGTTCAGGTCGAACAGGGTGAATGAGGAACGGTTCAGTTGAGCGTCCTTTGAAATAGTGACGCCCGATTACACCGCAGCCATCCTCTTTCCCGGTTAAAAGTTGTCGCCGAAACCCTTTCCCTGCTGCCTTATCGCGGATCTCCTTTTCGGCGAGATACTCATACCGTTTCCAACGATCGTCATCGAGAGGAATCGGATCGAGAATGTTGCTAATGCATGATTCCCGCACGTTGTTTACTTTCAAATTATCAAAGGAGAATGTCTCACCTAGACCTTTGGTAATTGCGACCAACACCATCCGCTCACGACGCTCAAGAGCGCCGAAGTCCCATGCATTCAATACAGTTTCATGTAGCTCATAACCCAAATGAATCAAGACTTTGCGTATGGCAGACATAGAGGCTGTATTCGCGTAATCACTGACATTCTCAATGAGGGCAATTGCAGGATTTAAAGCTCGAACCCAGTTAAGATAGTCAATGTATAAAGCTCCTGCTTCATCATGATCTTCAGCACATTTCAGTTTATTTTTAGACTTCCCGCTCCTTGATGCGCCAACGCAAGGGATCCCCCCAACTAAAATACATACTTCAGGTGTATTATCTCCCAAGTAGACATCCCGAACATCTGAACTAATTGCAATCGAATCCTCTGTCCAAAGCTGAGGATTATTCCGCAGCGATGCATCGAGATATTCGCTTTCAAGTTCAACACCAACCTGGATGAATGAACCAACTCCTGCACGGAGCATTCCAGAGTGAATTGCCCGGTCCAAGACCCCCCCGCCATGGAAGAGACTTGCCACCGGCAGTTTCTCGCCACGATCGAGCTTGTCCTTGATTCGCTTGAGCCGCTCACGGATCTTGGTTTGTATCTGAAGCGCTGTGATTACGATCCGACCACGCCGTAAGGCAATCCTGACCTTATCGTCGTCTTCGAACACCTCTCGGATTTGTCCGCTGCGGAGATCGATCACTGGGTGTATCACCCCATTCCGCTCCCGCTTTGAAACGGTAAGGTGCTTTCCAGTAAAATCAAATGGGACTTCGATCAGCTCCAGCCGCTTGGCAGTGACATCAGCTTTAATCGCGTACTTCTTCCCGATCTGGACACCGCCATGGTGCAATTTCTGACCCTCCATCCAGACACGTGGCAGGCCTTTCGATTCACCGATTTTCGCGTTGATAATTGTCGTCATGGTATTGCTCCTGTTTGACGACACATCCCCCTGACGGGGTCTGTGCCCAGTCGGGGGAATTGAATTTGGTGTAGTCCTCGTGCCTGGGAATGCGGAACACAGGGCGATACTTTTTGCAGGCATAAAAAAGCCCCCGAAATTCGAGGGCTTTATGTGAACGTTATGCCTGACTGTGGCGGGCACCTGCGGAGATAAGCACTTGCGAAAGAAGTTCTGGCCCGGCCGTTCGGAAATCGCCCACGTACCAACGGGCGAGTTCAAATTGCAGCTGGGTTAGTCGGATATAGTCGACCGTCCCCGGAGACGCCGGCATGCGCAAACACTTGCCATCGGTCAATGCCACCACACTTTCATCGCCAACCTCGGCGAGTAAGTTGTCTGCCGCATGCGCGGTCTGAGCATCGCTCCATCCGAGTAACCTGGCGAATGATATGAGAATCTCATTCCTGCTGATTTCAAAGCTACAAGGCATAGCAGCCCCTTCCTCAAACAGTTCAGAAATGTCACCGGTGACCATGCACAAGCATCGGCCCTGATCGGTGCTGATCACTTCTATGCGCATTCTGGGAATGCTCTGCTGGCCACAGCAAGATTCTGCGAGTTGTGAATGGAGTTCAGAAGTCGAACAGGACAGAAGATCCGCAACATCAACGATCGCAATCGCTTGCAGCTGGAAGCTTTCGTCATAAGCCCAATATGTTTTCGATTTTGGAAAGTATGCGTACATCGGAGCACCTCTCTCGGAACACCACCCTAAGGGTGGCTTAGGGTGGGGGGTTAGGATGGCCACAAAGGCCGTTGTCACCGAAAGAGATGTTTCACAGGGCCTTAGACGCCCCTGTCAGAAGGCCTTACTGGACTGTTCAGGTGACCATGACCATCAAACGCCTTGCGGTGGAATTTCCTCCCCGCCCAACGCATCAATGAGCAATGGCAAAAACTCTTTGAAGGTGAGCATCATCAGGGTGAAACTTGCGTCAAGTTGGCCGAGCGCGTCATCCCCCCCGTCCTGTGTTGCCTGGTCTTCCAAAAGGCTTTCGAAACGCAAACGCTTAATGATCATTTTGTCATCGAGCATGAACGACAGCTTGTCTTGCCATGCCAGCGCAAGCTGCGTTGCTACTTTGCCGATACCCAGGTGGGTGGCAATCTCTTCGGACGTCAGATCCTGGCGCTTGCAGCGCACAGTGCCGCCGTCTTCATGAGTGTCCCGCAGCTCGCATTCGTCCAGGACGAAAAAGCCCTCTGCGGCCTTCTTCGTATTCAGCCACTCGGTCATGGTCGAGACCGGTGAGATCTTCACGGTCAGGGGCCGTACAGGCAGCGAGCCCATGACTTCACGCAGGGTTGAGAGCACGTCCTCGGCCCGCTTTGGACTTGCGCTATTGACCAGTATCAGCCCGAGCTTCGGAGCGATCGCTGCGAAAGTGGATGTTCGGCGAATGAATGCCCGCGGGAGGAACGCCTGAATCACCTCGTCCTTGATCTGGTCACGCTCCTTCTTATAAACCTTGCGGCTTTGCTCGATCTCGATCTCTTCGATTTTTTCCTTCACTGCATCACGCACTACCGAACCCGGAAGAATGCGCTCCTCCTTTCGGGTGGCGATCAGAAGAAACTCACCGCTCTGATGGACCAAGGGGGCATCGTCACCTTTACCGAAAGGAGCCACAAAGCCGTATGTCGCTACCTCTTGCGAGGCGCAGGCCCGGGCAGGTTTGCTCTTGAGCGCCTCCTCCAACACTGACGCTTCAAAAGGAATTTCCTGGGTCAGTCGGTACACCAACAGATTTTTGAACCACATTTGGTTTTTCTCCAGTGAGGAACACCATACCGACCTCATGGGGAGGTCAGTAGATAGTTGAATTGGGGGATTACTGCTGAGTGTGATCAAAGAGGCGCAACGCAGTGCGCCTTCTCGCTATCCCACTTTGCTCGTTGGCGGCGGGTGCACGTTGGCTCCGCCGATCTCGGAATAAGCGTCAGGTTTTCGCACAGGGGCCCACCATCCCCCCCACTGAGAACAGGGCACAGCTTTGGCCAGCCCTAATTGTCCTTCGCTGACACTGAAACCACTGGTGGCCGTATCACGGCGTACCTGGACAAGGTCAGCCTCAACCCCCGGCTGTCCGCCCCAGTTCCAGTAACTACCTGGGCGCTCTGGAATGGATTGGGTCCATGCGTGCCCTGTCACGGCTTCGAGGATGCTTTGAGGCTCTATGGTGATTCTGGCGTGGGGATGCTCGCAATCCGCCTCATTTACCGCCTTGAGCGCTTTTGCGTGGCCTATGCAAACCTGAGTGGGGCTACCGGAATGGTCAAGGTTCTCGTGACACATGAACTTCCGGCTGCCGCACGCGCTGTAATCGGCGTCTTCGGTGGTCACCGATGACTGATTGGCATGAGTCCCATGTCGGTAAACGCATCCCGAACAAAGCCCTCGGGGGCAAACTCCAGCCGACAGCATGACGCCTGACATCGCTCCGGCCAGGGTAGGCAGGTTGATATCCTCTGCGACATGAGGGTGCAGTCCACCCTCGGTGATGAGCAGGTCGATTGCGCCAAGCCTGCAATTTTCGATTACGGCATTGGCGCACCCAATCATTTGAGTAAACAGTCTGATGACATCATCGACACCCGCGGAGTTGGCGTACCGTGAAAGCAGTGTTTCGCGCTCTTGTGTTGAGGCTTCCACCACTTTCGACAGAAACTCGGCCTCGACTGCGGAAAGTTCATAGTCGTGCGCGGGCGCCGGCGCCACAGTATGAAAGAGGTTGGCCGGCAGGGGCCATTTGCCCATGGCTTCGTCGACCTCTAAATCGAGGTCGAATCCATCCAGCGGGTCTCCCATGCCCAGACGAACCATTGGCACGTTAGCGTGCCCGGTACGCAGTGACTGCTGACGCAACCAAAAGTAACGAAGTGCAGCTGCAATATAAGCTGAGCCGGCGTCCGCTTGAGAACTGATGTAAATGGCGTCTACGGGTTGTTCTTGCGGGCCCATACCAGCCTCCTGATCACTTAGCCGTGGGCAATTTTCAGCTGTGCGCCTGGCGCACGTGCTTCGAGCTCTTCGCAACGCGAAGTAACTTGCTGAAGCGCCCGAGTGAGAACATCGATGGAAGGCTGGTTTTTCAAAGCTTCCAACTGAGCCTCGAGTTCCTTGCAGCGTTTACTCAGCTGCTCCATTTGCTCTACGTTCAAGATGCCCGTTTCATCCTCGATTAACGTGCGCTCCAGGCGTTCAATAATTTCACTGTTCATCGAACGGTGGTTGGTTCTTGCGACTTCGTTGATGCGATCGCGCATACCATCAGGCAAGCGCACGACAAATTTATCGGCAGTACGGGAAGTAGTAGTCATGGGTAAACCTCAGATAGATGGGGCCAATGGCCCTGGTCGATTCGGATAATCAGGCAACCCGCTGGTGCCGGGCCTTGATCTCTTGGCAGTGCTTCGCCTCCACGGTCAATAGCGACCGTGGGTTAGAGAGCAATCGTGCAAGGCCGATTTCTTCGCCGGTCTCAGCGCACCAGCCGTACTCGCCGGTGTCGATAGCGTCGAGCGCCAACTTGATTTCGCGTATGTTTTGATTCTCGCGGTCGATACTGGTCAGCAGGCCCTGCCGTTCTTGCTCGATGAGAGCAACATCCACCTCATCGGCCGCTTTTTCGAGGCCCGACATGTCACTGCGCAACGCTTCGATCCGCGCAACAGCATCACGACGTTGGGACAGCAACAGTTCACGGAAAAAAGCGATCTGTTGTGGCTCCATGTACTGGTCTTTAGGTTGATCGAGCAATTGTTGCGGCGTCATCAGTGCGGGCCCTCGTAAAGTCTTTATCTACACCGACGCGCTTGGCTTCAGTGCATCGCTTGATTTGAACACGGAACGATAATACTGGCAGTATCATGTCAAAGCAACACCATATTATGTATACGTGTTACTGCCAATATTCGCAGCGAGATCGGCGCCTTGAAACGACAGCGACCCTTGAACAGGGACGAAAAAAAACCCCATCACAATGTGATGGGGTCTAGGGTGACGCTTTAGATAATTGCCGGAAGGTCGTGCTTTACGCTTCGGATGTCGAGGAATATCGACGACACACCTTTGTAGTGCTGCGGGTAGTTTTCGGAGAAACAGGTCAATGCTGCACCTGGGCTTCCACCACCTGTTCGAAACAAGCGGAGCTGGCCGGAGTCGACCGATCGATACACGATCACGAATGCCGCGTCCTCTGGAAAAGTATTGAGCGCATAGTCTGCGGATACCCCTGCAAGGCCCATCATCTCTACAACCCATTGCATCGATTCCACTTTACCGTGAAGTTCTGCCTCTGCCTCCTCTTTGCTGCCGAGTGCAATTGAAGTAGAGAGAAAGTCTCCTTCTTTTTGAGCCTGAGCCAACTTTTCGAAATCACTCAGGAACAAATGCGCGAGGTCGCCAAACTTCACCACCAGCTTTGCTTTCTCAAGATCCAGTTCCCGGTAAAAATCGGGAGCCTGCCAATCGTCGGCTACGCCGATCACTTGGCTGTCGTGAGATGTAGATTGAGTCAATGCATTCATCGGATGGCTCTCCTGAGCGTTATTAAGTACCAAGGGATGTCGGACATTGTTCTGTAAAGAGTGAAACCTCAGGCCTTCGCAATCCTGACTTTTCGCACAATCACGCCTCGCTGTTCGAATGCCTTGGCCACCCTCTGTTGACGCTCAACTTGGCAGTCTCCGAAGATAATGGCATGGGTAACGCCACCTGGGAGGGTGCTCGGGTTTGTGTGCCGAGTTACCGCCGATTCGGAAACTCTCAAGGTCTTCCCCAACGTCCCAAGTTTTGCATCCACCTTCATTAACGGATCAGCCACCAGCGCCATTACCTGATGTTCAATGATCATGCCGGCGATCTGACGGATGTGGGCGTCACTAAGTGGCGAATCCGCAGTACTGACGAAAAGCTTGGGGATGACGTTGATGTTTTTGTCGATCAAAGCCTCCTCGCGCAAAAAAGTGACCGCCTTACGGCAAGAGTTGCACTTGTAAATTGCTCCACGAAGAATTCTGTTGTGCCTTCGCTTGGACATTCGATGCTCCTTGCAGCCGCATCGATATACGAATGGAATATTTTCGACGCTCGACGTGTCCATCGAATGGCAGCGATCAGGTGCCAAATTGAAGGCTTCGATCATCACGCTTTTCCATTCGACACCATGAGGTTTAATCCCTTTCCCCCACTTACTTCGTGCAATGTAATGAGCGACTTCGTGGGGGCAGATCTGATCTAGGTATTCCTTCAGGTTTTCACGCGCCAGCACACGATTGAACCGAAAGTACCGAGTTTCCTTGCCGGTAGATCTACATCTTCGGTAACAGAAGTACCCCCCCACCACACCGGTAAGGTCAAACTTAATTGGGATCTCTGGAAAGGTTTCCCCAAAATGAGCGGAGGCCAGGTGTAAGCACTCGGTCACCCGCTTCTTGATTGCCTTGAACTCGTCAACTGGCAACATGATCAGACTTCGGTCGCTCGCGTAAGCTGCTCCAGCAACTGGGTGGGAAGATTCCGGATCAGCAGAGTTTTATTTTCTGCATCAAATTCAAGCTTATTCCCGAGCAAGTGCTGCTCAAAGCTAATAGACAACCCCTCGAAACGGCCGCTGAATCGTTGGAATCTGTTCAGAACCTTTTTGTCAGCTGGAAACTCTTCGCTCAGGCCGTAGTCCTTCAAGCGTAAATGCTCGATGAACGCTGTTGGTCTGTCCTCATCAATTAGAGAGGACAATTCAGACAAACCAATGGACTGGCCAATTTTGGTTTGGCTGCTGGCGTACTGAACCAGCGTCTGAGTTTTTTCTCGAGCGGACTCCTCGGGGAGATCTTCTTTTTCGACGAAGTCGCTGAAGGCCTTCAACAGGGTCCGCGTTTCGCCCGGCGAGTCGACGCCTTCTTGACAGCCAATGAACTCCTGGAAGTAATCACTGGCTTTTCGTCCAAGCTTGGGCTTGATGAAAGACACGTATTGCTTTGATGCCGGGTTCCCTTGCCATTCAGAAATGTTCACCCGGGCCGCCAGGTGGACGTGGCCAAAATCCAAATGCGGAGCTGAGACCACGTTCATGTTTTCGTCCAGGCTCACCCCTGTGCTTTGATGCAGCAGCGCGATCGCGAGATAGTCGGTCAGGCCTTGTTGGTAGTGAACCATTAGCACGTGCCCACCCACCGACAAGTTCGACTCGTCCATCAGCCTGGTGAGGTGCTCTACAGCGTGCCGGCTGAATTCCATGAAGTCTGACTTACCTTCGAGGTAGGTCTTCAGCCAACCGCGGAATGGGTAGGCACCAGACTCTCCATGGAAAAGCCCCCACCCTTTGGATTGTTTCCAGTTGTAGGCATCGTTGAAGTCGTGCAGCAGGTTCTCGAGGACGTCCGTTTGCGGTAGCTCGGTGTCCCGAAGATGCAGGACTGCCGGATTACCGTCGGGCTTTTTATCAATGGAATGAATGACGCAGGACTTGATGGGCATAGCGATTCTCTCGAAAGCACAATGAGTAATCCCGATAATATACTTACGCGTTAGGAATCCATAATATCAAATGCAAAAAAAGACCCCGGCCGGATGGCTGAGGTCTGTGATGAAGCTGGTAGTTCTGACTTGAGCGCCGTTAACCTATCGTGGCACCCATGTAATGGCGGCCAGGATGATCCGGTCGTAACGCTTATTCAACTGATTGAGTCGTTCACTTGTCGCGTTGTCATCAGAGCATGCTCTGACCACCATCCGCTCATGGCGTGACAGAGCACGTCGCAAACGTTGACCCTTTTCGCCTCGCCAAACAGCGAGCGGCATCGCGCCAGCGCTGGCGGGTATCGTGGTGAAGCTTCCCATTATGCAATCTCCTGAAGTTGCGTTTTCGTGTCTTCAGGAAATGCTCCGCAGGCAGGTGTAAATTGGCGCTTCTCAAGCCTGTCGTCTGGGGCTGACTCTATTCAAGATCTGGCTCGTCGAATGAAAAAATCGGGAGAAGTTCTTTTTCCTAGTTAGACGGTTCGGCGGATTCGAGCGAGCTTCACCGGCACAGTGCCCAAGCGATAGCTGTCACCAAACAATGTCGCACTCATGAAACCACCGCGTTTGATGTCAGATTTGCCGACGGTGCGAAGTTCGCCGTTGTGGAGAACCGTGTCGCCAGGGCGGATCATGTCGATGTGAGATTCAACCGTTTCATAGTTCGTCATGGGGCTTTCCTAGTGCTGGTGGACCGTCGTAACGGGCTTGGGGATCAGTAGAAATCAACCTTGCAGCAAGGGCCGCTGTCACCTCTAACAACAAGATGGCATTTGAACAGTCTGCTGTTGCAGGACATGAGCAGACGGCCATTGGCGTCGATGAAAACGCGAAGTTTTCTTTGCCAGGGCTTAACTTTCTCATCTCGCCTCACAGCGAGCGGCATCTCCCCAGCACTAGCGGGTATCGTGGTAATTCTTCCCATCATGCAATCTCCTGAGTTTGCGTTAGCGTAACCACAGGTGATGGTGAGCAGGGACGTATAAGCCAAGCCAGCTCGCCGGAAAACTTCGTGAACCCCAAAAAAAACCCGATCAGCGAATGCTGGATCGGGGTGGTATGGTTGTTACTGTGATCAGGCGGGAGTGCCAGGTTTTTGCATTTCAAGCCATTTAGCCAAGCCATCTCGTGTTTCTTTCCAGACGAACATCCCTTCATCTGTTGCGTCGAAAGGATCTACGTCTTCTGGAATGTCGTTGTTGGCGCAGAACCAGCTTGCAAAGGCTTTCTCGTCATACTGAGCGGACTGAGTAGCGTTCATTCTGAAACTCCAATTAGGGTTGGCTGTACTTCTGGGTATGGATCAAAAAGGCCAGATAAAATAAAGCTGGCAGCGTGGGGATAGGTCGAGGGCAAAAGCTCCTTAGCCGCGACTCAAACACGCAGAGCATTTAACTTTTCAATCACCTGGATAAGTTGTGCCGCTGCGGAATGCATGGACTTGAGAGCAGCGTCCAAAGGGTTACCCTCTCCTTCTGCTACTTCACGAAGCTCATGAGCGATGAAGTCAGCCAGTAGGTCTCCCCGGGTGCCAACTTGCAGCTGCTCTGCGAGCTGCATCTCTCCCCGCTCATAGGCCAGGTCGGCGGTTGCCAGGATCTCGTCGAGCGTATGGGTTTTGGTCGTTGCGATTTGATTGGTGCTCATTGGGATTAATCTCCTGAAGGTTTTGAACTTGCTGATGGAGATGAGCAACAGGCGATGCGAATCGAAGACAAAAAAAACCCCGGCATAACCGGGGCTGGGTGACGGGTTTACAAGCTTGGCCAGTGACTGGGATAGCAGTCATGGGGAGCATCATGGTCATCTGGGAACCATTGTTCGATGACACCAAAGCCAGTCAGAAGAATTCTGAGCAACACAATGTCGTCTTCTGGCAATTCACGCCATTTGCCGCGATGGTTATTTGCGTGACTGAACTCGTCCCAGAGTCTTTCGAGGTCGATATCAAATGCCATATAACCCGCCCCGGTAAGAACAGCGCGCATTCTGCGCACATCTTCTGGGTAGGTCAGTTTTACCGAGTGGTATTGCAGGAATTGCATTCGTTGACTGGAATTATCCATGGAAATTCTCTTAAAGGTGGTTGGTTTAGGCCGGCTCATAGCGACCATGGTCGTACTCCTCCATCACCTCCTTTTCCGTTAGTGAGCGAACACGCACAACGCCATCGATCATTCTGCTGCGGTCTTTGAAGTACACCACTTTGAGCGGCAATTCAGGAATCGACCGGTCGAGTGCCAAAACCCACGCCTCCACCAGTTGACCCTCAGGGGTGTACTGGCGACCAGTGTTGAACTCGATTGAGTTCAATTGGGCATCCGGGCCGGGTTTGCTGATGATGTCGCCAAACTCGGCGACCAATGAGGCGTAATGATCGTTTGTGGTGGCATCACCACGCAGCTCATACACATGATTTTCACTTAGTGCTTCCACCAGAAAGACGGGTTTTTCGCTGAAGCGACTCTGCCCTACATAGATCTGGGCCGTGTTGCGCAGCAAGGCGATGACTGTCGGTTTTGTGTTGTTCATTGTGTGGCTCCGATGCGGGTTGACTGTATGCATCGGTGATGCTCAACAGGACTCCATAACCAGGTGAGCATGATGCGGATTTATTGGGGCCCATTTTGGGTAGCGTTGGAACGCTATTGCGTCATGCTGTGGGCAACCCCTCCAATCGAGTCTTACCTGCATGATCAAAAAGCTCATTTGCCTCATTGTCGTATGGGCACAGCTCAACACTGCCTCAGGCACCGGCGGTCCGACCTTGATTCTGCGGGACACAGCAGAGGGCATGATCGTCGAAGCGATCCGTTATTACGCAGGCCATAAGCAGTCGGACTTAACGGCCGTGATCCAGAGTGCAACGCCGCTCGGTGTGCGCTTATTCAAGCTTCGTTTTCAGGAGTGTGGTGAGGTGACTTTCATCCATCTGGGGAATGGTAAAGTTTTTGGAGTTGCCGGCGGCCGTGGTTACACCCAAGAGTGTCAGGTTACGAACTGGGACGTTGCGTGGAGTGTGCTGCCCGCCTCCTGGTAGGCTTAGAGCCTCGTTATGGCCCTGGTCGAGGTGCATGTGGCCGGCGGCATCGACGTAATGCGCATCGGCAAATAAAAAATCCCCGTCAGCGTCAGCTGAACGGGGATGTCGTGAATCTCCACGCATAACGTGAAGTTCAGTGAGGCTTACCGCCAAGTATCAGCCTCAAGTGAGGCCGAGCCGGCGTTTGAAAGGCCGCTTTCGCTGCGGCTGTCATTGCATATGCCTCAATGCGCTTGTCAGCCGCAGCGAGTCGTTCTGTAACAGCCTCGACAGCATGTTTGTGTGCCTCGAGATCTTCAATGGATGCCCGGCCACACTTTAGTGCAGAAACTTCTTCCAGCAAATTTTGAGTCACCCGCTTCCAATCCCGAACCTCATCGGCCGAACAGCAAGCGTGGTAGTCGCTGAGTTTGCGGTACAGATGCTCAAAGCGCCGGCGAAACTCACCAACTTTGACTGCATTTTTATTGGTCTGAGACATGGTCAAATTCCTTTTGGTTAGTCGTCGAAAGATTCAGCTCGTTGTTTTTCTGCTCGATTTTTTGCCATCTGCTCCGCGGCTTTCGCCGCCTCGACAAGGCTTGGATGCACGTAGTCGGATACACCCGACAGGTCCATTTCGCCAAAGCTCCATCCAGCCAGAAACCCGCCGCTTTCGGGGAGGGTAAAGACCAATCCCCAAACCTGCGTGCAGTCTTCGGGCGGCTCACTTGCGTAGTGCGGTTCTACATTTTCAAACCCTGTTAACTCGTTTGACCATTGCCACGAGTAAGGAGGAGAACCTGGCTGTAACAGGACAAACTCACTTATGTTTCCAGTCATAGGTATCTCCTTGAAGCCGCGACGATTCAGTTCAATAGCGAGCGCCGCCAAAACTTCAGGCACGCGATGTTTGTTTGCGGTGTAGGCATCGAGCCTTTCACCAAATGGTTTCGAACCTCCGACAATCACGCCGCCGAACAACGATCGAAACATTTCGGTCTGAGTATTTGTTACGTTGTCGCAGAGGCACAAACGAGCGGCTGAAAGAACATCATCAATGTCCTGTGTATGCATTTGCAGGATGTTCGAAGCTGTTTGCAGACTTTGGATGTCCATAGTTATGACCTTGAAAGGAGTTACTGGCCTCAAGGAATGAAGAACATGAACTGGTAACCAGCTCAGCGCAGCGCTGAATTCGTAGGCGTGCCGTTGCAGATCTGGACGAACCCAGCCATCAAAGCCCCTGCTTTCGCAGGAACATCAATCGCGTGCACTGACTGGCCTTGGTTGTCGTGTTCCAGTCTCACACCTACGGATTTTGCAGCCAGAAGCACAGGCAACTGAGCAGTCCCGAGTTGGAATTCGATTTTTATCGTTTGACCGGCAACACGCAGTGGCAGACCCATCACGCTTTTCAGATCTCGACCATCAATCAACATGTTGGTGTTACTCACGCCAGCTGTTCCGTTGTCGACTATTACTGCCAAGATTAATGTTCGCTGCGAGGTGCATGACATCTGGATCTTTACGGAGCTGCTAATGGTGCTTTGCACACCTTTCAGAACAAGACCTTCGCCCTGGCCACTTTCAATACTCCAGACAGCAACCTCTTTCCCTGCATTCACCAATCCGAGACTGACCTGATCCGCTGCTGACAAGGCCTGCATTTCACTGGCCGGCGTGATTGCCATCAAACTGAACAGCTGAGTGCTCACTCCCATATCCCGGAAGAAATTGACCGTTGCTGCCGAAAAGATCTGCGCATCAGCCATTGCCTCTTGCGAATCAACCTGATCGGTAGCTGCGAACTGGTGCACCCCAACCGATGAGTCGGACTGGAGTAACCTGAATCGTCCGCCGGCAAACAACAGCACGCAGGCGCTCTCACAAATGCCAGCACCACCTTGCAACGACTCTCCAGCCGTCACGCTTACCTGTGTGGAAAACCCTAGCTCCCGAATGCGACGTCCGAGCGCAAGGCCATCGCGCATACTGCCGCCAAATGAGTTGAGATGGAGAATCACGCCCTTGCGCCCTTGGAGGTGCGCAAAGTTGTTCAGCCGCGCCATTACTTGTGAGTCAATGCGCCCATCCAGGTAAAGATCCACCACACCTGAAAGGTCTGGATTTGAACTCATGGTGACCGTGGCTGATTCGGTGCGAGGAGTATTTCGCTCCCCGGCAGTTACGCTTCCGGTAATTACCATGGCGATGACGCAGCAGGAGGCGCTACGGATCAGAGCCCGTACCGATTTCGATATTTTCATGTGATCGCCCTTCAGCGGTTTGTTTGTGTTCAGGAATGCGGAACACAAGTCCGTAAGGCCTTCAGGCCAGCAACGAGACGTACGCCTCCTGCTGCAAAATATTCCTGACTGCTCGGGTGCGCTTTGTGTCACCCAACCCAGTCGACAGGTCGGGGGCTAATGAATTGGCTTCAACACTGATTTTTTTTGTTCGGGCACGAAGCCAGTTCGCGTCCGCGGTGTAATTGGCCTCGGGGTTATTCAATTTCAGTGCGGCAATCTTCTTCACCAACTCCTCCGTAAGAATCACGCGGCCGAGGATGTGGAAGTCCGAATGAAAAAGGGTCGAGCAATCATCGGCCGACATCGCCTTCAAATTGCTTGGGATACCGGCACAGAAGCGATCGGTGCCAAATATCTGTTTTGCCAGCGCCAGCATTTCCGCAGCTCTCAGATGGCCACGTTGCAAAGGTACAATCACCCTTACGCCCTGTTCGATCCAGTGTCTTACCCGCCCGGCGTGTTCAGTCCAGAGCTTTAAAGTTTCCACCTGATCACCAATTACGTCCGGAGCGACGATGCTCAGTCCCTGTGGTCTGCTCGTCATCAGAATCACTGACTCATATTTTTGAAATACCCGCTCCCAAATGACTCTCTCCCCTCTCTGAAAGGCCGCAAATGCGCCAGAGTCGATGAAGAGTGATCCACCGGCATCAAGATGTCTCGGCAGCGCGAGAAACACCTTGGAAAGGCTTAACAGGGGTGCCACGACCCCAATGGGCACGCCCACATCAACGGCTGCGCGTAAGTCGCTGCTTGCCGACATCCCGGAATGGAAGGCAAGGTGCCAATAGTGAGACATACGAAAGCCCTAATAGATACTGGTAGTATCTTTTATCGTATGCGTACGTGTTATGCAATTCTAGTTACTTCCTCATCTGAACACCGGACGCTGTCCTCTATGTGACGCCGGGGGTAGCATGGGAAATTCTTCGGGCTTAGCGCGCTCACTTCGCCCGGCTCAAAATTCACTTTTTTCAGTGACAGGATCGGGTATGCGACAGGTTCATAATCCAGAGGTTAAAAGTGAAGATATCTGCGGCAAGACTGTGTTCACCTTTGACAGCCATCACGAGGCCCTTTTGCCGTGGGCCGAATGTGCGCTTGCAGTCGGTGATGCGCCGCGGCTACGTCTGTTGACCCTTGATTACCACAGTGACACACGCCCTGCCTTCATCACCTTCAGCACTGTAGACGTTGCTAATTCCATGGACGATGAGGGATGGGAGGAGCGAGCAACTGCTGAGGTTGCCAAAATTGATTTTCGTGAAGTTGAAACGATTCGAGATGCGGTGGTGAATCTTCGTTTTGACGAGCACATAAGTGCGTCCGTGCAATCGCGCATCATTGATATCGCCTTCGCAATAGTCGGCGGACTTATCACTAACGAATACCAAAGCAACGAACAGAAAGCCGCTGAAGCCGCATGGCGTAAGAGAACGCAGAACACTCCTTGGGTACCCAAACCAATTGCCCCGCCGCCATACACGTATTCCATCCCTGCCGAGCGCATCATCGAGTTGCCGCGTCAAAAGGTAAGTTCGAGCGCTCAACCTCGATCCAAGGACTATGCGGACCAGGCACTGGAATCCGACTTTCTTCGACGACACCTTGAGTTGATCGATGAAATCACCAAATCCGCCGGCGTCCCAGGCTTATTCGAAGCGCCGTTTATCCTCGACATCGACCTCGATTACTTCAACACACGGCGATCGGTTCAACCTACCAACCCCGACATTTTTCATGATCTCATTCGCCGAGCCGAGATCATCACCATTGCGCGTGAGCCGAAATGCGTGACTGATCTTCAAAAACCCGGTGAGCAGTTGACCAGCGATTGGTTGGAGGCTGAACTCAAACGGCAAATAAGGGAGGCACTCAGCACGCCCCCCATAGAGGATAGCGTGACAACCCCAACCCCGGCGGGCGCGTGATGACAGAGCTGCGAGCCCAGTTACAGGCACTCAACTCAGAGCAAGGAGCAAAGGTACTTCTGTACTGTGATCTACGAGGAATGCAGCGGGATCTAGTTGTCCGGGGCGCTTGGGGGATGGCAATTTTGGGCCTGGCCATGCTCGTGATGAAATCATTGTCCCGATCGGATGCATTGCTCGCCCCATACCTCAATTGGATGGGCATCGGCATCTGCTGCGTCGCGCTACTTTACGGCTGCCTATCGCTTTTCATGGTCTGGAGTATCAAAGCGACAAAGCAGTCACTGTACAAAATCGGGGTCAGCCACAAAGTTGTTAGGCATCTTGACGCCCTCCCCTCCAAAGCGCTTGCCCGGCGTCGTATCGGAGAATGATGACCGCCAGGACCTCGCCGCCACGGTGTTCTTGGATCACTGCTCGCCACTTTACTTCCCCGCCCTTCCTAATGGCCTAGCCCCACGGCGGGGCTTGTGGTTTAACCTGGCGACTTTTCGTGCTATTCGGCTTTGTTGGTCTGAGCCTCAACCGAGGGCAAAAATGCGTGGGATCCGGGGAATAGAGTTTCGACGGCTTCCATAATGTATTGGGCCAGCGACTCAGGTGTTACACGAACGCTTGTCCCGACAAAACACGACCGTTTAAGAGGGTTTGAACTGGCTGAGATCATAGGGCTTGTGTGCATTGGCCTGCCAAAGCTCGTCCATCATAAAAAAGGCTGGGCCTGCCAATTTACCCTTGAAGTAAGAGCCGCGTGGAAGACGATCGGTCGGGAGCAACCGTCGACGCCACTCATCAAAAGCAGCGGTTTTCTTGATCTGGCGAAACCGTGCGCGTTCAGCGAAGGTAAGCTCCTGAATAGCGGTAATTGTTTGCATGACAAATCCTGATGACCGGCAAGGACAAAAGTGCCCGGTTCTTACTGCAAAACCCGCGACATAGGCGGGCTCATGGTGCAGCGACATCTCTCTGCTTCAAAACAGCCAGTCAAGGGTAATATCGCTCGGATTGCGCGGTTGATCTGCTGTGGCAGGGCGGTCAAGCTCTTCACGACAAGTATCGCACAACGTGTAGGAAACACCGGCCGTCGTGTAGCCTTTGGCCGTTGGCTGCTCCTTACAGCAGCGGTCGCAGCAAAGAAAAAGTGGTTTCATCGTCATCGTCGTTTTCCTTTTTAAGCGGACGCGAAAATGGGCGTCTCTCTAAGTTCTCGGCACTGCTTTTGAAGGCCTGAACAGCAACTGTTCCGTGTTATTTCCAAGGCACAGTTTCACTGAGACCACGTTGTTTCCGCGTGACAGGATATGCTCTGCCTGCTCCGGTGACGCGGTGGCCAACTCTCGCCGGTCTTCTTCGCTGGTGAGGACAGACACGGCGATACCCAGCTTTCGCCCGGTGCTGACTAACGACTTCACTAGGTCTTTTTCATGGGGGCTTAGCGTTGAGTAAATGCTGCCGTCGAGGCGCAAAAATGGCTCCAACGTCGAGCGCGCTTCGCCGCCGGTAATGAGCGAAACAAATGTCGGTACTTCAGAATCGAGGAACTTGGACATTGCCGCAGCTACGTCCGAGGACTTTGCTTGGCCGCCCTGGGTCCAGGTGTTGGGTTCTTCTTTGGCGGTATCTGGTTTGGTGGTCATATCCGGTCATTCCTCGATGCTGTGGACGCTAGAGGGGCATCCTTCTACTGGTTCAGCCCAACGTTTGATGGCTGGGCTTGTGGTGTATCTGCGCGGCAGATCCGCTGCGTTTTGACGCCAGCGACCTGGAGAATTCGTAGTAACGCGGTTAAGCTGATCAGGTATCAAGCAAGCGCTTAAACACGGACTTTTCCGCTTACTCAGTAGGGGTAGCGATTACGGACTTTTACCCTTTCCTTCGTGGCCTCGATAATTGCCGGGGTGGCACGGTACAGCAGTGCACCAAAGATCATCGCAATGACTAACGCAGTTCCCCACCATTGTGAATCCCGGCCAAACAAAGTCAGAGCAATTACGATGCTTACACTCATGCCCACCGTTTCGCCTGGAGCGACACGCAGAGCGCAAATCGCCTGATCCATAGGCGTGATGTCGTCTCTTGCTCGATGCCGGGAGACGAAACTGTCCGGCACCTTCTGATGGATCAGTGTAAGCACTTCGTCTGAGCGCTTGGCGTAGGCCGAAGACATGGTGCGTCCATGCTGATCGGCTCCCAGTGCGCCGGTCTGATGGCGTTCACGAAAGGCATCAAGCGCGACTCGCACAGTCATTGCTTGCGCCTCAGTCAACTCCGTACCTTCGATTACAATTTTTGGTTCTGCCATATTCTTTTCCCGGATCATTTCTTGTAGAGGCGAACCCACTCGATAACCTCATCGAGCTGACGGTTATCCAGTTGAGCGCAGTTCGCGTAGATCGCGGCGGCGACTTGGCCCTGGTGGCGCTCGGTCGTTGAGCCGATGCCCTGCTTACCGTGCATGCCTTGCTGGCCGTCATCGGTCAACACCCGCTCATTGGAGCCTGTTACAAACTGATTTGCCTGAATTGCCATTGTTTGCTTTCCTGCTGGATCCGAGTGCCGAAAGTGGCCATTTTCTAAAGGCTTAGCCCAATTGGCGGGCTGGTGCGATCAACATGGTGTCTATGCGCGTATTTTAGGTGCGTTTAAAGCACCTGTCAAAATCATTATTCAACCGAGCTGCTAAACATCGGCCTTCGGTTTTTCAAAGGGCACGAGGCTTCAACTGACGGCTATATTCCCCTGCATGCATTCAAAACTCACTTGCATTGCACTCGCCACAACTGATCCCAGTCAGTCATATAGCTTGGACTCAGTAAGGCACGACGCATGCCCCAATCCGGGGACGACGGCATTGCCGCTGTTCTCAGGCACTCATGTCCCCATCGCCGGTTTATCCGATCCATCACGTCCATCAAGGCATCTGAGCGTTCCGGCTGACTGGGTGTGAATAAATCCTGTGTGTACTCACCGCGTTTTCGCAAGTCCATCAACATCACCTCGGCCTTGCTGTAAGCGAAGCCCGGGCGATAAATGGCATCAAGAGCGCGAATCGCGTACTTCGTCAGTTGCCGAATGTCATCCGTTGGGTAATCCGGGATGCACGTCGCTGCATTGGCGTACTTCGCACCTTCACCGTGGAAAGAAGTCTGAATGCCAATTCTCAGAGCACCGCATAGCGAGCGCTGCTTTCGAAGTTTTTCAGCTGCTCGATGTAAGTAGGTGGCCAGTGCTTGACGTAACCCATCAATGGAATGGACACGCTTGCCGAACATTTTGCTGGAGCAGATCGATTGTTTCGCCGGTACCGCCTCCTCAAGATCCATGCAGGGTTCACCCTGAAGCTCCCTGATGGTCCGCTCCAGAACGATGCTGTACTTTCGCCCCATTGCTCGCGCATCCGCTTGAGATAGTTCCCAAGCTGTCGTTATCCCGTCGCTGGCAAGCTTGTCTCTCATTCGACTGCCAATGCCCCACACCTCTTCGACGGGCATCCGACGCAGTAGCCACTCCACCGCCTCTGGACGGCGCAAATCCACCACCCCGCCCGTTTTTTCCCGCCAAACCTTGGAAGCATGCTGGGCCGCTTTTGCCAAAGTCTTGGTATGCCCAATCCCGACCCCGACTGGCAACGCGGTCCACTGAAGCACTCTCGCCTGAATCGCTCGGCCTACCTCGACCAGAGGTTCCTGCAATCCATCTAGGCGACAGAACAGCTCGTCGCTGTATTGCTCCGTAGCGTACGTCAGCGAGGAAACAGCCATTGCCATGCGGTGGCTCAATTCACCGTACAACGTGTAGTTGCTGCTGAATACCGCCACCCCGTGCTGTTCTAAAAACGAACGGATTTTAAAATATGGCTCGCCCATCTTGACGCCGAGGGCCTTGGCCTCGTTCGTCCGGGCAACAATTGCACCATCGGCGTTGGACAAGACCACGACCGGCCGATCACGTAGTTCGGGGCGAAAGATGCGCTCACATGAACAGTAGAAGGTGTTTGCATCGCAAAGTCCGAAGACGGGACGAAGGTCAAAGCGCATGGGGGGTCAAGCACCAGGTGACCACCCCGAATACCTCGATGGTGCCGTACTCACTCGGGGCGATCGGCGAGTAATCGGGATTGGCCGACTCCAATAACCAGCCGGCGGCGGATCGAGCAAGGCGTTTTACCAATGGTTGATTATCCACGTAAGCCAACACGATGTGGCCTGAGCAGGGCGCGATCGCTCGATCAACAACCAGCCGGCTGCCGTCGTAGATTCCCACGTCGCGCATGCTGTCGCCTTCAACTTGAACGATCCAAACATGTGGTGCACGGATATTGAGCAAGACATCAAGAGAAATGGGCGCTTCGTAATAGTCGGCCGCCGGACTCGGGAACCCGCCTGCCACTGATCCAGCCAGTACTTGCAGCGGCTGATCGGTGGGGGTTAGGGGGTAAGCAGACACTACTTTCATGAGGCACCTTAATACTGTTTTTATATACAGTAATGGAGCGCCGACCAACCGCCTAGAGGGAATTGACCAAAGGTGCGTGGATCTTTCGGTGCGCAATGGCATCAACAGCACAAGGAGTTCCCTTGGGGTGCAGCGTCATGGCGTCGAGAAAACCGGCATTTCCGCAACGCATCCAACCTCAACTGGTCAGTTTGGTCGCCCGGCCGCCGGCGGGAGAATGGCTATACGAGTGCAAATACGACGGGTACCGTCTGTTAGCCCGCCTCGACGGCCAAGTATCGCTATTCACCCGGAATGGTTTTGACTGGACGCATCGCATGCCCAGGCTCGCTCAGGATTTGGTTCGCTTACCCGTTCGCGGTGTGTGGCTCGATGGTGAAGTGGTTGTGCTTGATGACGATGGCAAACCAGCGTTCCAACCGCTGCAAGGGGCGTTCAGTAGCGGTCAAACCGACCATTTGGTCTTCTACGTTTTTGATATGCCCTTTTTCGACGGTATCGACCTCCGCAAAAAACCAGTTGAGCAGCGCCGTGATTTATTGCGGGTGCTGATTAACCAGTGCGAATTGGACTGCGTGCGCTTCTCTGAAACTCTAGATGCGGATCCGGCATCACTGCTGGACAGTGCGTGCAGGCTTGGTTTGGAGGGACTGATCGGTAAACGCCGCGGTAGCCGGTACAGCGGCGAGCGTGGTCCTGACTGGATCAAGCTCAAATGCCACAACCGACAGGAGTTCATTATTCTGGGCTACACCCGGGCTGCCGCAGGCATCAAATCTCTTTTGATTGGGCTGCATGACGACGATGGCCAACTCGTTTACGCCGGTCGAGTGAGATCCGGATTGTCGGGTCGACAATTAGAACAACTGCGAGTTCGACTAGCCTCCTTGACGCGCATGCACTCGCCATTGGCAGCGCCGCCGGCGCTGAGGGGGGAAACTGTGGTGTGGGTGAATCCGCAGTTGGTCGTGGAGGTGAAATTTCTGGAGATCACGCCCAGTGGTAAGGTGCGCCACGCCGTTTATGTGGCTATGCGCGAAGATAAACCAGCGTCGGGGATTAGTCTGGAGAGCAACTCGGATCTACTGTGATCCCACAATTGCACATTCAAGTTCGGCTTCCAGCGATGAGCTATTTCCAGCTCCACTAACCTCGTCGACGATCCCCATTCCTGCAATAGGATAGAAGACTTTTACCGTATTACCGATATTGATTAGACCCGCCGTTGTGCTGCTCAAATCTTCACGCATATGCCGCACGCGAATTTCTACGCCTCTCAAAAAAACCGCCTGATCAACGTGCCACCTGTCACCAGCATCAACAATTCTGCCAACATATGTCTTTCCTGGTTCAGCATTTACCGAGAACTCTGACGCTCTGTTGTTGCTTTCCATCATGCCTATTGCATGATCGGTAACACGATCATTGAACCCATCGTCATACCAATCAGAAAGTCGCGACTCATTCAGCAGCGCGGTCTTCTCGTCTCCATCCATCCCCGACTTGTGGGCGAGGTAATGCGCCTCTTGGAGATGATCCTCATTGCCTGTTATGTCGAACTTTGCGAGCTCTGCCATCGCGGTCAACTGAATGTCAAAAACGGTTTGCTTCTCGTTCATGTGGAATCTCACTAGTTGTTCATCAATACCTGAGGAGCTCAGTTTGCTACTCATCGTCGTCGAAGTTGTAGCTACCAGGTGCGAGGTTCTCGAAACGGGTGTACTTACCGATAAACGCCAGACGAATAAAGCCGATCGGGCCGTTCCGTTGTTTGCCGATAATGATCTCAGCGATGCCCTTGTGTTCGGTTTCTGGGTGATAAACTTCGTCTCGGTACACGAACATGATGACGTCGGCGTCCTGCTCGATCGCTCCAGACTCCCGGAGGTCGGAGTTAACAGGTCGCTTGTTTGGACGGTTTTCCAATGAGCGGTTCAGCTGCGACAGCGCCACCACCGGGCAGTTAAATTCCTTGGCTAAAGCTTTCAGGGATCGCGAGATCTCGGAAATTTCGTTCGTCCGGCTGTCGCCGCTGGAACCAGGGATCTGCATCAATTGCAGGTAGTCGATCATGATCAGGCCGATATCGCCGTGCTCTCGCACCAGACGCCGGGTACGCGCACGCATTTCCGACGGGCTAATGCCAGCAGTATCGTCGATGAACAGTTTGCGATTGTTGAGCAGGTTCACCGCCGAAGTAAGCCGCGGCCAGTCATCGTCTTCCAGCTGGCCGGAACGCACTTTGGTCTGATCGATACGGCCGAGGGACGAGAGCATACGCATGATCAGCGACTCTCCTGGCATCTCGAGGGAGTACACAAGCACAGCTTTCTCGCTACGCAATACGGCGTTTTCCACCAGATTCATTGCGAAGGTGGTTTTACCCATGGACGGCCGCCCGGCGACGATGATCAGGTCGGAGGGTTGTAGTCCGCTGGTCTTCTCATCAAGGTCCGTATAACCGGTGGACAGACCGGTTATGGCGTTGTCGGTGTTAAATAACGTATCGATACGGTCGATTGCCTTGGTCAGCAAATCGTTCACACCTACCGGGCCACCTGTCTTCGGACGCGCTTCGGCGATCTGGAAGATCTGCCGTTCGGCTTCATCGAGGATTTCTTCGGCAGTGCGGCCTTCCGGATTGAAGGCGCTGTCGGCGATTTCGGTGCTGATGCCGATCAATTGACGCAAAGTAGCCCGTTCGCGAACGATCTGCGCATAGGCCTTAATGTTGGCGACCGACGGGGTATTCTTCGCCAGCTCGCCCAAGTAACCGAGGCCACCGACCTGGGAAGTCTGCCCTTCCTTGTCCAGTTGCTCGGCGAGGGTCACGACGTCAATCGGTGAGTTCTGGTCAGCCAGTTTGGCGATCGCACGAAAGATTAGCCGATGGTCATGCCGGTAGAAATCGCCGTCGGATACTTGATCGAGCACTCGCTCCCAAGCGTTGTTGTCCAGCATCAGGCCGCCAAGCACAGCCTGTTCAGCTTCGATGGAGTGCGGGGGCACTTTCAACGCAGCGGTTTGAAGATCGTATTGCTCAGGGTGTGAGATGTCATTCATTAGAAAAACCATCTTGTTGTTCCGACAAAAGCCGGGGGCGCAGGGGATGGGGAACGTGGGACAGCGTGACTGCGCTAGGGAGGACGGCGGGGGCCGCGCCTGCCTGCGGGCTGGCGAGCGACTTCCTTTTTCGTCTTGACGGCTGTAGCGAGCTGCTGAGCGCCAATCCTGCCCAGACGGGGGTTGGGATCAATCCGCTCGACACCCATTTCTTCATCCGTAAAATCATGAGTTCCGGGTTCAAGATTTTCGAAGCGCGTAAAACGGCCAACGAAACCAAGGCGCACAAACCCAACCGGACCTTCGCGCTGTTTGCCAATGATGATTTCGGCTGTGCCCTGAAACTTCGAAGCAGGGTTGTATACCTCGTCCCGATAGGCGAACAGGATAACGTCAGCATCCTGCTCAATCGCTCCGGACTCCCGCAAGTCGGAATTGACGGGCCTTTTATTGGCCCGCTGCTCGACACTTCGGTTCAACTGAGATAATGCAACCACAGGGCAGTCGAACTCTTTGGCGAGCGCCTTCAGTGAGCGCGAAATCTCGGAGATTTCGTTGGTACGGTTCATACCCGACGATCCTGGGATCTGCATCAGTTGCAGATAGTCGACCATAATCAGCCCAATCGCCCCATGAGCGCGTTGCACACGCCGGGTTCGAAAACGCATCTCCGATGGACTCAACCCAGCGGCGTCGTCGATGAAGAACCTGCCCTCTCCGCGTTTGTTGATCAAGTTGGCAGCACGGGTCAGTTTGGACCAGTCGTCGTCAAGAAGTTGCCCTGACCGAACCCGGGTGTGGTCAATGCTACCGATCGAGGACAACATGCGACTGGTCAAGGCTTCGCCCGGCATCTCGAGGGAGTAAACCAGAACAACCTTGTCCGAATGTAAAACGGCACTCTCAACCAGGTTCATGGCAAAGGTCGTTTTGCCCATGGAGGGTCGGCCGGCGACGATGATCAAATCTGCCGGCCGAAGGAAATTGAGCTTTTTATCCAGATCATGAAAGCTGGTGGACAACCCCCCTGCCTCACCACCAGTTTCCTGCAAGCGTTCGATCTTGCTGACCGCTTGGCTCAAAAGCTGATTCAACTCAACCGGGCCACCGGTCTTTGGCCGGTTGCTGGCCACGGACAAGATCAGCTGCTCAGCCTCGTGCACCAGTTCATCTGCTGCTTTACCGTTCGGTTGAAGAGCCTTCTTCCGAATGGTATCGCTGATTCCAACGATGTGACGTAGGCTCGCCCGCTCACTGACAATTCGCGCATACGTGGAAATGTTGGCTACAGAAGGAGTGTTCTGAAAAAGCTCGGAAAGGTATGCGTGACCGCCGGCGCCTTCGAGGTCACCTTCAGTAGACAGCAAATCATTGAGAGTTACGACATCAAAGGCGCGACCATTGTCAGCCAGCTTGCTGATGGCCTTGAAGATCAATCGGTGCTCATCGCGGTAAAAGTCATTTTCCCTTACCAGATCCGAAACCCTACTCCACGCGCTGTTGTCCAGGATCAGCCCACCAATTACTGCCTGTTCAGCTTCGACTGAGCAAGGCAATTCCCGTTCAGAGAGAATTGGCGTATCGGCTGAAACGTGTAGTTGATCGTTCAAGCGCTTGGCCTTACGAGATAGAGGATGCTAATGGGATGGTTAAAAGCAAATGCCCTGCCCGCCAGAATCCTAGCAGGGCGAAAGATTACCATCCAATAGGGTACAAGGCTCACTGATCCTAGGCCGCGGTAACGGGTTCTGCTACTGCCGCTCTGCGTCGAACTTAACGACCAAACGCTTTAACCATTTCGGTCCCTTTGCCGCCGCATCGCGAATTTCAGCTTCTGTCGCGGCAAAAGGTGGGGTTCCCAGGTGCAACGCAATATTTGCCAAACCTATGAAGGCGCCACCAATTACTAATGCTGCAATGGTGACAATACCGGCAAGCCGTGGCCCTCCAATGAACCATGCCGCAGCAATGGCAGCAATACAAAGCCCAATCATGAGCATGTTGAACCTACGAATATATTGCTGATGCGCAATCCAAGCATCCATGATTTCTTCAATCCTTATAGAACATTGGATAAATGTGTGGTTGAGCGTCGAAAGCATCAAAGATAATTTGCTCAGCATCCATCTTTGCTTGGATCAGCGATCATCAGCCAAGTAACACAATACCTAACCGGCCGATACGACGGATGCGGCGCTGTATGGAGAGATGCAACAGCAGCACCGCAATTCCCGGCAACCCGAGAATTAACGTAGCTACGCCGACCCAATGGGAAAGGGAAGTGAACAAATCAGACTTCGCGATCGCAGGATCAACATAGGTTTTTGCGGCGGCGGAGAGTTGCGTGCTACCAGCGGAATGCTCGATGGCGTAGGCAACCTGGTTGTTGGGTGCGAATCCCAAATTGCCCAAAACAATGGCTTTAGCGGCCTCACCAATGACAGGTGATGTCTGCTTTTCATTCTTGATGGCTATCTGTGCTTTCAGATAGGTTGCAGCTTGAGAACTTTCGGTCAGCATCGCCAGCAACGTTGCAGTGTCCTGGTCACTAATGGCTTTTTTGAAGCGTTCCTGGGGACTTTCACCATGATCATTTATCTCAGTCTGGGCCTGATCAGTTTCAAAAGTGCCACCGCCCATGAACGAACCTAGTAGCGTCGTAGATCCCGCTAAAAACACAACCGCAATCACGGGTACAAACGTCTGCTGTACGACAGCGGTTGCTATGGCTATGACGGTGGCCGCGAGCAAAATGAATTTCATAGCAGGACCGTTAAATAATTGATCAACCGCTGTGCTTACATTCGCAATTCCCTCATTCCCGTGTGTAGTTGAAACGACACCTGTTTGGCTGGCGCTGGAAAAGGTGTCAATGAGGAGGCGAGGGACATCAAACTCAGCGATGCCTGCTGAAGGGGCAAAATAATGGGCGATGCCAGAGAGGATGAGGGCAACTATCGAGGAGATGCCCATTGCCGCAATTCCAATTTTACTCAGCCTGCTGAATTTAGCGCTGCGCTCCACCATTCCTGTGAGATCTTTGGCCGTCTGAACCGGCAAATGGTCTTTTACGGCAAGAATGCTTTGGGCAAGGTCGTCGACGAGAGGCATTTTTTTGATATCCATATCAGTGCAAAGCCTCCTGCTGGGTGCTTTTCGTTAGGCTCCGATCCAGGTTGCCCTGCAAGGAAAGAATTCTCTTCTCGGCGTCCTTCCGGATCTGAATACCTTCGCGATGGATCTGAGAGGTATCTTCGAGCGTCTTGATCAGAGTCCCCTGCACTTCTTCAAGCGTGCTCACGTCAATGACGGCTCGTTGGTTCGCCCGGGCGGTATCGACAGAGTTCTGATACAAGAGTTTGGCATTCGACTTGAGGAGGGTATTGGTAGTGTCATCAATATTTCGTGCGAGCTCTACTGCATTGCGCTGTTCATTTAGCGCAAGCGACAACATGAAAGATCTCTTCCAGGCAGGAATTGTCACAGAACGAATTGAGTGAAATTTGTCTATCAGTGCCAAATTGTTTGCTTGCACCATCCTGATAGCTGGCAGCGTTTGATAGGCGTTCTGTTGCGACGCCAAGAGATCACCAACCCGCTTATCGAGGGTGGCAATGAGCGTGGTCAGATCTGACAGTTCCTGAGCTTTTGCCGGCCCTCCGTCGAACCCGTTGCGAAGAGTTTCCGCTTCGGCACGCAACTCGATAAGGCGGAGCTTGCCGGCAGCGATATGCATACCCAACGCACGATGCTCGCTGCGCACTGATACGAAAGTTTCTTCGAGGTTTTTATTCCGCTCAACCATCCCTTCCTGGGTGGTGCTCACTTCCGACACGAGTTTTTCAATGGTTTCACGGGTAGTGTCGAACTGACCCATCACCTTTTTAGAACGGAGGGTGACTTTGTCGATCAATGGGCCGATCAGAGGTAGCTTCGATCGGCGATCCGTGAGTGCATTCATGTTGACCGAGCGAGCCACCGCCAATACTTCGACGAGTTTTTCTCCTGCATTGTCGAGATCTTTATTTCGTACCTGGTTCAGAAGTTCGTCGGCAAAATCACCAGATTGAAGATCAGCATCCCGGCCAAATTCGGCGACGGTCATTGGATCGTCCGACTTGATAGTCAGCGCGAGCGATTGAATCTCGGCGATATCGCCCTCAACCAACCCAAAATCGGAGAGATTTATAGCGACGCCAGTGCTGGCGGCTACAGCATTATTTTCCAGTGTCATTTCTAAATTCCTAGTGTTGGGTGGCGCTAAGGCTTTCAGCGAAGCTATGCATCAACTTGCGGTGGGCCTCGGCGGCGGCATTAACCATCGCAGGGCTCATATGTTTGGTTTGAATCAGGGCAAGGGTGTTCTGACGCCATACCGGAACCAGCACAGTGTCTGTCTCTCCGAAGCGATCAAGCATGCCCAAAGCTTGGGCCCTGCTCAGTTTCATTTGCGTAACACTCAACTGGTGCGAGGTCAGGAGTGTCTCGAGGTTGGCGAGCTTCCGAGCAAAGCGTTCCCGCGGCTTATCGAATGACAAGTCGTCACTCGACACCACACCGGCATCGGGCTGCTCATCAAGATATTCCCTGCCCGCTTGGATGAAGATTCTGAGCTCTTCGACTTCCTGCTCATTACCCGCAATCAATTTATTGATCGACGAGAGTGTGTCTCGAACGCCCTGGGCGTGGCCCTTTGCCTCTTCAATAAGCTGTTCGAGGCCTTTTCGGGCCACTTGGTACTTCACTTGTTTTTCGACCTGGGCACCTGTCAGGCGCTGAAACCAGTTCGGAGCTTTCGCGATTTGCTCCGGCGAAGCGTCCCCCAAGGCGGTGATGATTTCGGCAATCTTTGACGACAAGGCACTCACTGATCCGCTTTCCATCAGATCTGAAAGCTCGTCCATCTTGTCGACGAACTGACGCGTGCTCCCGTATTCGCCGATTTGGGACGTGTTTGCGAACAGATCAGGAAGAACCGTCGCCTTCAGGGAATCGACTGTTACAGCAGCAACCGAGCCCTCAGGCGCTACGCGCTCCACTGGGCGATTTTTAATCAACTCTTCTGAGGCCATTGAACAATCCTGTAGTCATCTGGTTGTCGATTGACGCGTTCCCTGCACCGATCGAAATGAAAGGTTTCGGGTTTTCACAAAATCATAACACGTACGCATATTTTGTGAAGGCCGAGTAATGGCATTTTTTGACTCTCGTAGTATCACGCGAAAATTGGCAGCAGTATTCAACGAACAGGAGGGCGGACTGGTTTTGAGGGTTAGCAGATGGCCGGGTGGGCGGGCAGCGTAACGATCGGGCGATCGGCCAGCGGTCGTTAGTGCTTCTTGGGGTAGGAAACTGTGTCGAGAACGCACGCGACGATGCGAATAGTCCGGCTACTGCTCAGGAGTAGGTCGACTCTTTTTCAAGCTGTAGCCGACCATCTTCAAAACATCACTCGGATCTTGCCATTCTTCGACCATCCGGAATGCGGCGTCCACTAGACCTTCCACGGACTTTGGGACAGTTGCATATGTGGGCAGCGTGCTTGGGTCTTCTTCTTTATGGGACATTAGTGCCTCACTTCAATGAAACTTCGATAGTTTCAGCCCGGCCGCTCAACGTTTGGAAATCACAAAGGCCGATCTGCACCACGCCCGGCCGCTGATGTGCAACGGCCACCGCCACCTGTTCTGTAAAGGCTGAAAGTTCTCTGGGCAACACGTCCCTTCCGGTGGCAGCCCTGATCTTGTCTCTGAAATGCGACAATGCGTTTTCCATGGATGCCTTCTTGTCCGGGACATATCGCCAGGTGGAAGTGGAGGTAGGGCACTTGAAGAGTGCTTGTAGTCTTGCCTGTAGAAGTTGTCGTTCGGCCTCCCCCGCTCAGCTGCGCGATGTCAGAACTGACACAGGGAAGAGCTTGCCAAAAGCCTTCAGAACAAAGATGTTTGCCGCAATACCAACCACCAACCCAAGCACCATGCGAATGAGCATTGTCATATCATACGGACCGTTCAGCTTGTCGCCGGCGGATAGAACATGCGAAATCCCCAGCAACCCGTTGAGCTCGGATGGGTACCCAAACACACAGATTAAAAAAATGCCCCAGAATGCGAGGAGGCCGAGCCATTTTCTTGCTTTTGACATGAACAGAGGAAAAGTCACTTTGTTTCTCCAATGAGGACGAATTGCTTTCGACGACCCGGATGATTGCTGATCAACCGTCAATCGGATTGAAGCTCTACCTGCCACCGGTAATTGTGAGCGCTCCCTGGGTAACGCCAGCCCGAACCTACGATCAACGTGACGCCTTCGCTTGTGTCCTCGTACACACGACACGACAGTTCCGCTACGTCACCACCTGGTTGAGAGATCGCAGTTCCTTTAAAGAGCGACCCCTGCAAGCGTTTGAGAGAAACCGTGTAGCTACAGCCATCTGAGTGCGAGAGGTCGAAAGCAATTTCGCTGCCGTCATTGCGCAAGACGGCAGACGTAATGCTTTCACCGTCATCCAGATCGTAAAACTGCCCTGTTAAAGTCGACTGGTGCCTTTAACGCACCTATGATCTTGAGTTAGTCAGCATAATGACCATTCTGAAATCACATTGCTGTGAGCAGTATGCAGTGTGTAATTTTCATCCTCTGATGCGCTTGGCTCTTCATCGCGTTAAACTTTTCGAACGATGGCCTCCACTCAGCTTACAATGGGGTGAACCACACCCTGTTACGTTTTCATGCGTTTAAAAAAGCTGCATTGGAAAGCGTTCATGCCCATGCACTATGTCAGGGGACAGTCTTGAACGCTTTACCGATGCAGCTTTGATCAACTCTAACGCTCTTGGCAAACGCGCCGATCAGGCGTGAGTTCACCCGCAGTCTTTTTCATGGCGCAGAGCGCAACTTCCACACCGTACTGAAGCGGTAAGCGGACAACCTCCCCATAAGCCAGCTCGTAGTGCTTAGAGATTACCTGGTTAGCTTGCAGTGCCTGCACATCTGAAGGCACCTCTTGCTTGAACCTCTGGCCATTGGCGTCGAAAGAATAGCTTCGACCCACCTGATACTTGAGGTTGATCGTCACAGTTGCATTAGTTGCATTGGTCGAGACGACCTCGGCAAAGCCATCGATCACCCCATACCCAAGTGCACACGCAGTGTTGGAAGCGTTACATGCACGCAGATCCATCGGGGGGAAGGCTAGTGGTGTCCTGCTATCGGTATCTCGAACATCGTAACTCGCGCCGACACCGTGTTTATGCAGGCCGAAATTATCAGGCCCATACGCCGAAACACTGACCACCACCGAATCTCTCGGGGTTGTATTTTCATTTGCACAACCAGCTACTGCGACGAACACCATGGCAGCGGCGAAACGTAAAGCCATTTGCATACTTGCGAATTCCTGATTGATTGGTCGCGCCCACCGGAAGTGCATGCGCTCCAAACAACGACATAGACCCGCTTTCCTGATTGCATCCGAACTGTGTGTATTTTCGTGCCTGGCCAGTCACGTCATGACAATCGCTTGATAGGCGGTATACAAGCCTCCGATCATGATTACCAGGTAAAAAAATAGGTCGATAGTCGCATGGTCTGATTTCAATTCCTGGGAGTAAATGAATGTTGGCATCTTCCTGAATAACGCAGCGAAGACAAGGAACGAGCACTGGAGCGCTAGAAGCTTAAACGCATCCAGAATCCCCCCTTGTGTCGCCATCACCAACCCGGGTATCAAAAGCATCCCGAACGCAACGGCACACAGGGCTTCCCCGAAGTTTGCGGGTACTTTTATCACCTTGAAAGCAAACCACTCTTCTCCCTCGACGTAGATTTTTTTCCGTTGAAATGGATAGAGTACTGCCCAAAGAATCGCGCAAACGGCGAATAGCAGCCCAATGGTTTTGAACGCTAGATGCTCACTGTAAATAGTGGTCAATCCCTTGGAAAGCTCACTGGGTAGCACCACTATGCCGATTGTTAGGGCTAAACCTAGACAGGAGAAAAAATAGATGTTGTCCCGCTGATCCTTGGTCACCAACTTTAATAATTCCCATGCATTGCAGGATTGTTCCCTCAGTGAAAATCCGCCCTTAGACCAATCCTCACGTAGACGTGCAACAAAACCTTTCTTTTTCATGCCTTCCCTCCCTTAGAAAAAATAATCACGGCAAGGCACCAACGACATATCGCCATCCGTTTTTTCCGATTTCGCATTCCGATGATGCGCAAGCTGATCCTGCATCGCAGTGCTCGGCGGCCGGTGCCGGCCAGCAGGCACGACCTTTATGTGTTAACCACATTTTTGACTTGTTAACCATCGTGGTTTACAGTGTAAAAAACAGGTTAACAGAGTGCCGTGATATGCCGGTTTTACGAAACGACATCAGGCTTTACCTCGAGACGACATTGGGTGTAGAGGTACTTCTAAAGCCAGCACCCGATCTGAAGGTCCCCCACTACATCAAGGATACCTACAAACTCGTCAACATGGTTCTTTTGGTGGGTAGCGAAGCCCGGCAATCAAAGTTTTCGCTGGTGCTGCTGCTGCCACTTGATGACGAATACCCGGGCGCAGTGACCCTTGGCAAGCATATTTCTCAGATACAAAAAAGCACGGACAAGGTGGTTGTGTATGCGTGCCCGGCGCTGTCGGCACCAGAGCGGCGCAGCCTGATCAACAGCCACATCAACTTCATCCAGCCTGGCTATCAGCTGTTCATCCCTGAGTTGGCCATGGATCTGCGGGAGAGCGTCCGAACTCGACGCAATGAAGGGGACGTATCCGCCCTTCTCCCCGCGGCACAAGCGATGCTATTGGCACGACTTTATGAGGGATGGGACAGCAACACTGTATTTCCGTCCAACGGGCTTTTGGGAGAATTCAAATACAGCCGCGTGACCTTGGCCAAGGTGATTGATCAGCTGCTCAAGCTGGGCATCGTCCACCCTGCGCAAAGCCTCGGATTCAAAAATTACTATTCGTTCGATGGGCCACCAGCCGATCTTTTCAAAAAAGCCCGTCACTACATGCGCTCTCCCGTGAAACGGAAGGTTGCGATCGATCGGGTGCTTCATGCAGGCAATGGAGTCTTTCTCGCTGGCGAGACTGCGCTAGCCAAATGCACGATGCTTGCTGACCCTTCTCAGCCAGTATTCGGCATGACAAAAAAGCAATTCGATACCATGGTTGAAGAGAAGAAATTCAAGGTGGCCGACTCCGTTGATGAGGCCCGAGCATGGGTGGAGATCTGGGCTTATCGCTGCCTGAAGGAAAGGAAAAACATCGCAGATGAAGCATCACTTCTGCTGAGTTTGGAAGACAACCCGGACGAGCGTGTCCAGCAGGCTTTAGACGATCTTAAGGAGAGTGTTTCATGGCTGAAATCAGAGGCTTAGACGTATTCGGTGCCGCGTTTAGTGCATATCGAGAACAATTCGTTTTAATCGGCGGCGTAGCTTCGTGGTTGACGATGGACGAAGCTGGCCAGCCGTTCAGGGCCACCAAGGATCTCGATATCGTACTGGTCATCGAGGCCCTTAATTCGGAATTTGTAAGTGCCTTCTGGGGGTTCGTACGAGATGGCGGGTACAAACTCCGGCAGATTGGTGACATTGACGGAAAACGGCCGGTGTTCTACCGATTCCAGAATCCGGAAAATGAGGCCTACCCTGCCCAACTTGAGCTGTTCTCGCGTTCGCCCGACGGTATAGACCATCCAGAGGATGCCACGCTTACCCCCATCCCGACTGATGAATCAGTTTCCAGCTTGTCGGCCATTTTGCTTGACGACCCCTACTACTACTTCCTCCTCGGTGGACGTCAAAGCAACGAGCAACTGACCTTCATCGGCGCCGACCGGCTGATTCCGCTCAAAGCCCACGCATGGCTCGACTTATCGGCCCGAAAGGCCGCCGGTGAGCAGGTCGATAGCAGGAACATCAAAAAACACCGTAACGACGCGCTTGTGCTGAGTGGCCAACTGACTGATGACCCTATCGAGTTGCCTGAAAGTATTCAGAACGACATGAGAGCGTTTTTGCAGCGCCTGGCGCAGGAAGAGATCGATCTCAAGTCAATCGGGCTTAAAGGAACTCTTGGGAGCTACATCGAGCGCTTGGAGTTGAACTTCGGCTTGCAACCAACTCAATAGACCCTCTCATTGAGAGATCACACGCCCTGTCAGATGCTCGACAGGGACAATCAAACCAGGATCCCTATGGCTCCTGATTACTGAAGAAGGAAAAAGCATGACCAGCAAAACTGAACTCAGCAATCGCGACCACGACAACATGGACGCTTTCCTTGGGCACGTGCTCGAAGCTTTCAAGACAGGTGAAATCACCAAGGAACGCGCTGTCGGGAGCTTGGCACATGTCATGACGGCTCTCGAAAAAGGCAATTACGATGAGGCCCGGTCGTGGTTTCAACAAGGCCGTAAGCATCTGGCTGATGCTCACTAAAAGCTCCTCTTTCGGCCTCCAGCCCGCGATCCGCGGGCTTTTCCGTTATATACCCCGCAGAAAAAACCCCAGACCTGAGTCTGGGGTTGATATTGCGTTTACAAATTGAGCGAAGCGCTGTTATTCATGCCCGATGCAGTAGCCATGGTCCAGCGTAGGCCAGCCCCTTTTGGTGAAAATGCCGCATACATCAATGTAACCTCCTGCACTGTTTTGCCATCGAACAGAGTAAATCCGCTCACTGGCTGGCAGATCGGCATCCATCGTGTAGACGGTGAGTTTCCATCCATCTACCGCTTTGGCGAAACCGGCGTCATCGAGTCGTTGAAGTGCATAACGAGCCAAGCGAAAGGCCAAGCCCTGAGTGATGATCTTGTCCGTGATATTCAGGTGATCAGGAAGCTTTTGCCCGACCATATTGAAGCGGGAACTACCTCGCTGGTAGACCTCAGTGGCATCAATATTCATACACCCTCCCGGACGGCTGCGTGTTCCGATTCCATCATGCGTTTGAAGTCTGTTGCTTTTTTCTTCGACGGGAAATGATAGATAACCGGATCTTCGGCTGGATCGGCATGGGTGTCTTCGATAAGCCAAGGTTTTGTAGAGCTTGGACTTGGCCGAAGCTGAAAGCGTTCTTTTTGCATGGTCGCATCTCCTCGAGAGTTAACTTCGTAAGAGAGAGATGCGCCACACAGGCGCGGAAGCCCTAACCAAACCGTAAAGCTCCAAACATTAAAAGTGCGCTCCTATTTTCGCACACGTTGGAGTGCTTGCGCCGCCTGGTCATTGATCAATGGGAATGGAAGACATCGGAGGTTCGCCGATAAAGCTCAGCTTGAACGTGTTGGGACTAATTCAGCGCACCAGGTGCAAATTTGCTGACCATCTTTTACTTCGAACCGATGGGCATCATCTCTGAACCCAATAGAGTGGTTTTCGTCGATAGCGCATCTACCTACGGTCTTGTACCGGTCCCAAAAACCCGCGATTTCGACCAGCGAGGGCGACAAACCGGCAAGGCACACCCGGGTCGCGCTGGTACCGTTACAGAGCACCGCCATCAGCAGCACGCCAGAAAAGTCAGTGTCGCCGGCGGAGACGGGGTAAGGCTGACCGAGGAACAGTGTTCCAGCACCATAGATTCTGGCCAACTTACCGCCGGCCTCCAAGCGGTAAACGCTGTCGCCTTCTCGGCCGTGGCTCCGCATCCAGCGATGCAGGTTGGCGGAAAGAGCCGGTGAGCGCCTTGGGGATATGGCGCTCAAAAGTTCGGCAATACCGGCGGGAACTGAGATTTTGCAGCCGTTGCGATTTTTCGTTGAGGCCATGATTGATCCCCTGTTACCAGAATGGTGTCATTGGTACGGACTCCCGCAAGTCCAGCTCAGCCTCATGTTCGGAGTGAAACTTTCGGTACGAATCGATGTTCACTTCGCAAAAGAGCTCCAACGCTTCAGGAGACAAGCGAGGACTGTAGATTTGTGATGGCTCTTGGTCATCGTCGATGAACTGCTGGGTTCCATCTTCGAACACGTGTAACCAGGCTACAGTCAGGAGTGCTTCCACCTCGGTGGTATACGGCCAGTCCCGGCTACCGCTCGGGTCAAAGGTGAGAGTTTGAAACAACTCTGCCCCCCTCCTGCGTTGCACCACAGGATTTCCAACTCCCGGAACTGATACCGCCACTGTTTTGCCGTCCGGGAACACTTCAAAATCAGCACCACAACCACCACAGGACTCAGGCCTCAATGGCATGTTGTCTTCCCGCACCACAGCGATTTGGGTGGTAACGGTGCCAGCACAGTTCGGACATTCGACATCCATAGTCGGTCCAGCCGGCCATGTAATCTCAGGACTGGAAACCTTCGACATTTCGGAAATACTGTTCATGGCGGCCTCGTGGATTTCGCGGGAACGGAAATCGTCACCCTCTACGCCCTCGGCCCAGCTATGGCTGGGCTTGAGAGGTCTTCACGAGCAGTTCTCCGGGCGGCGAAAAAGATTCACAACGCGTACACATACTAGCCATAGAAATAAATTTGATCCAGAACGGTAAAATTCGGCCTAGGCTGTCGCGGCTGCTTAACCCTCCTGACTCTCTACATCAGCTGCAAACCCGATAGAACTGATGAGCAGGCTAAGAACAGCAATGAACATCGCTGCTTTACTGGATGTGCCAAGCCAGGGTGATTGACCCCAGTCGCAGAATTCATCCACTAAGCTGCCAACACCCCCCAGAAGAAACATCAGCACAGCAGCGGAGCCGACGATCATAAAACTCGTCATAGGGTCGTACTTATTTTTCTTTCGTGTTGCTCGCTTCATTAATCACCCGCAAATAATGATTGGATTTACTAATACTGAGCTTTAATTCAACTGTTTTACATAACGGCTGGCCGGTTCATCGGCTAATTCACTGCTGGATGTTAATGGTCCATAACGCCAGCCATTTGGATCAGTGTTGCCAGACGATGCATTTCGTCGGCAAGGTTCAGTGCTGCTGCGACACGCTCATCCCAAAGTGCGTCTGTACCTTGACCATCAGGGACTAGACGCCAAGCGCAGTTCGCGTTTTGGCTACGTACAAGTGCTTCCTGAGCACGCGCATCAAGTACAAGGGAGTCCAAAGGTATTTCTGTACTTCGCATAGATCATTTCCTTGGTTTTTTTCAATCCCACTGAACACTACGTTAGTGACCGTGTGCCCCGTAATAACGGAGAAAATCATAAATTTCTGGCGAGTAGTTCACTCCAAAAAACCGTGCCACCGTCTGGTAACCTTCACTGTCTGAAATCCCGGAGTTTGGATACTCAGATTCAATCCTGGAGAGCGCTGGAAAAATCTTTTCACCAATTTGCCCCCAGGTTGTGAGGGCGCCACCCTTCGCAAATTCGAGAGCGGCCACCAGTACAGCGTTCAACCTGTTAACCAGGAGCTCTTTCGTCGCACTGTCGTCTATCAGCAATTGCCAGTCATCAGCGGTCGGCAGAGCTAGTGTATCCCTCAACGCAGCCTGTTTCTCACTCAGCGTCATGATGATTTGGATCGCGTTGCTGCTCATGTGAAACTCCAAGGTTGTACGGCCAGTAGGCCTTGCAGAACGTCAAAAACCGGCGCTGGCCAGTTTTAGCTATTTGGCTCAATGGGAGGCTGAGCCGTAGTCGACGGCGCCGCTGGGCGCAGAACATCCAAAAACCCATTGATGAAATACCATGAAGCGCCTGTGGCACTTATCCAGCCGAGCAACCTTACTCATTCGGTACTGCTTGCACAGGCGAGGCCAAGACCGGACACCATAAGAACAAACCGCCATGCAATTTCTTTATTACTCATACCCATAATCCCTTCTACCTTCTTGAACGCAATAACGGTGCAAATTTCTGTAAATCCTACTGAAAGCTGTTGCTGTCGTACTACAGCATCCAGATATGCAGTTGGGGACTAGTTATGCAACCAACTCAATGAGCGGGATCCGGTTCATGTGCATGGTGTAGCCCGTACGTTGTTCCAGGTCGACGTACTGCTCAAAAAGCTCCGGACGCTCAACACGTCCATTTCTGAGGTCGCCCTTGGAAGCCATGATACAGAACACGCAACTTAAACGATCGTTGCCCAAAGCATAGGCGTAGTGAGGTTTCTGACCGGCCAGTGCAATGGAGTCGAACACTTCAGTCGAGCTCATGTCATGAACCGGCAGCCATTCGAACCAGGTGTGAACCGAGTTGCTGATTGCCATGCGGCTGAATACGCTGCGCTTGGCCCGGCCCGGTGACTCCTGGGCACGTAACCCCAAGCAATTTACGATGGTCTTGAAGCCGTTGGCCTTGGCGTAGCGCCGAACTTCGCGCTGGATCGGACCGCGCTTTAGGTCACTCGTGCATTGGCGGGTTGAGGCGGATGGCCAACTAGGAACTTCAGGACGTGTCTGAAACCGCCGCTCCACCATTTCCAGCAGAGTCTTTGCGGCGGTGGCCACGATGAACGGAAGGCCTGCCTCGGCCGCCTGATCGCGAGCCAACTCCATAGCGCCAGGCCATTCCATCGCCCCAAGCGAGGCATGAACAACAACCAGTTGGGAAGCTGGGACACGATCCAGCAGGCGGATCAGCTGAACCTGGCTATCTTTCCCGCCTGAATGATTTGCTACAAACAGGGCACCGTCGGCGATTAACCGGTCGATATCACCTTGCCACGAGGGGCGGTTTGCTGCTTCATTGCCGAACAACATCGAAAGCTGTGCACTCATGACCTTTTCCCAAGCGTGTGATTACGCGGGTACTATAGGTGCGTTTAACGCACCTGTCAAAGCCAACTTTGCACCGCTCCGCTTGATAACTGGGCCCCAGTTTTCAAGCTTGTAAATAGGGCCTGTTTTGCTGATCTGTACCCCTGCCTGCTCGCCAGCCTGGATAATCAGATTGGAGACTGTCTTCTTATCGAGTCCGGTTTTGGCCACGAGTTTTACCAGCGTCGCCTCGGGCATGGATTCGAGTGCAGCCAGGACAGAGAGCATGCGCCGCAGGTCGCCTTTTGGATAACTCACAACATCGGTCATTAAATTTCTCGTTGGTGCCATTAATGCACCTATTTTAAACAGGGGCCGTGAACCCTCGTCACGCTACACAGCGATCACAGGGCTCGCAAAAAGAACATGGTCGGAACAATGCATTGTCCCCGGGTACCGCGGCCTGTACTCCAGCCACGATCAAACGCCGGCTCAAGGGTGAAGCGCGTCACATAAACAATGGCTGGAACGGTATCCAATCTCTCACGTTCACACCCGCCATGAGTTCTAGAACCGATTCGGATACCGGTTCGAATTGATAGCGTTCCTTTGTAAGGTATTCAAACCTTCCGGCCGGGATAAATACACCGTGCTGCGCCTCAGGCCCCATCCACATTCGAGCCCTGAAGTCCACGACGAAGCTGAAGCCCAACTCAATCCAGCAGTGAGTCACCGCAACGTTTTCCTCATAGCTCACGGAGGGATCAGTCATGCGCTTAGAATCCGCCAGCACTCCTACGGCAACAACATGTTCAATCCCATTCTTGCGCAGCAAATGGGCAACCACGCGGGTCATACCGTCGCACTCGACTTTTGCAACGTCGGCGAGGGGTTCAAGCCATTCTTGAAGCTGAACAACATCAAATGGGAGGCTTTCGTCGTCCAACACTTGATCCCTTTTTCCAGTTGTATGAGTGCGAAAGGTCACGGTGGCCATTTCGGGCGGCATTGCAGACCGAAAGCCTATTTGAACTCATCGTCAAAAAGCAGAAACTCGCGACCGCCTTCAGTATGTAGTTGAGCAGCAGCATCATTCGGATTCATTGCAGCTCGAATGCTGGTGAGCACTGAGCGACCAATCATTTCGAGCGCAGCCTTATCTTGTTCTCCGGGATCCTGCATCTGGCACTCAGAAACGTGATAGGCAAATTCACCTGTTGCTGCGCCCTCAGCTGACAACTCAACAAGGGTTGGCCACTCTTTACATAGAGGGTTGCCACAGCTAACGCATTCCTCTGGGCCACCTCGGCCAGTCGAAATCAGGTACAGACCGGTGTCGCCCTCCTGGTCAACGCGCACGACCTCGTCCTCTCTCCGACGCTTGCACGACAAGGAGTGCAACATCCTTTCGGAAACATCGGCGACCAGTTTCGAGACCTCATCGGGCAACATGCTGACCAACGCATACTGAAGTGCCAATTCCAAAAGTGACTTCGGATTGAAAATCTTAGTGTCCGATGAGAAAGCGCCCTCGGCGATCACCCGACCTTCGAACTTTGTGAAAATTTGATTATTCATCTGCCGGGTTCCCGATGAAGTCGTGAGCCGTTAAAGGTTTTTGGTCTTGATCCGTGAGGTGACTTCCTAAACCAGACACATTGTAGGTGCGTTAAAAGCACCATGTCAAAGCCATTTTGGCACCACGCGTACTCCTCGGATGGTAGTGATTCGCGACCATTTTCCTCAGATGGCCGTTATCGGGCCTCCTCGGGGTTGACGTCGGAATTGGCAGGATCAGTTGCAACCCAGCATTTGGCACCATTGTCATCATCGCCACCTTCGGCAATGTAAATGTGACCGTCCTCGTCTATTGCATAGACACCAGGGCGCTCATGGCATGCGTCACGCAACGAATTCTTCCAGCCGTAAACCGAGCCGTCCCAGATGAGGACGACGCCGCCACTGTGTTCCTGGTTGCAAGTTCGCCACCGGGCAGCAGTTGCACGAAGTGTGTCGGTACGATGGCTCATCTGTTGGGTATCCTTTCTGGTCTGTGCCTGCGCTGCGCTGGTCGTGGAAGCTCTCACTTTTGAGATTTGCTGTGCACCAATTGAAAACGCGATCGTTTTTCTCCCGCGAAATCTTCGTTCAAAAGATCGGTGCTCGCGTTCTCCAAAACCCAGCAGACCTGACCATCATAGAGCAGCCCCACAGTGCGCTCGGACGCTAACTCGACTGCCCACGTATCGACGTAGTCGTGAATCTCTTGCCGACGCTGTTGGTAGAGGTCGCGACGCCGATCCTCCAGGTGATTGAATGGATCTGCTGCCCAAACGACCGTGAGCATTCCATCATCACGAATAGCCTGATCGTTCATTTGAATCAGCGAGGCCCAGAGATTGCCTACTGGAACCCTACAAAAAGTGATGACACCATTCCAAACAATGTCCTCGTAAGCCGGATTGCAACCAATCAGATTCAAAAAAGCTTTCTCGTAGTCATCATCGGAAATCGGCTCCGGAGTGATGACGAGCAGATATATCGACATATGCCTGTACCTAAAATTTGAGCTGAAACAAAAGTGTAATTGTGTTGCGGCCAAGTCAGACGATAGTGGGTGAGAACAAGTTTATGTTGGCTGTGAGCCACTCACGCAGGCCACACGGCGCCGACCTGGCAATCGCGCAGTACTCCCAGTGATCCCTCCAACAACAAACCCTCCCATGGATCGAGGCCATGGGCGGCGACCATGGCACGCAGACCTATCAGCGTCTCGGCGATCAAACAATTCAACCAGTAAAACAGAACAGGATACGCACCTGATCCGGGCTACCCAGTCGGGTCAATAGATCGAGGTTCCCAAAGTACCGATCGCCCAGGGCGTCCCTGAGCGTTTCTGTCTTTTGGGGATTCTCCATCGATGTGATTCGCGCATCGTAATCGACTGCCAATAACTCGCCGGCGGTGAGCCACGAAAAGCCGTATGCCTCGTCACAATTTCGATTGGCGACCTTTTGAGCAACTGTTTTGAACTCGTCCTCTGCCCTGCCTGGGTAGAGCCAACCGTGAGCCCCCCACCCCCCGAGGATCTCCTCCAATGCAGCATCGGACGCATTCTCGGGCAAACCACGATTTGGTGCGATCGGCACGACGCCGTGATCTTGAGTGCGGACATCCGCGAACAGCGAGAACATGATGTACTGCTGCCAGTTGAATGCCTTCTGCGTGAGTTTGGGGGATTCATCCTGATCATTGGGGAATACTTCTTGCTCGCTTTCTCGCCAACCATCGGGGCCAAGTATCTCGACAACTGTTGAAATGTAAGTGCCCATTTGGCCCTCTTGATCTGATCGAGCGCGAAAACCGCGCCACTCTACTGCCGCTGCCCAGCTTGGCTGGGCGTTAATGTACCGCTGAGGTTATCCTCGAGTATCTCAGTCGAGACCGCGCAGAGGTAGACCAAAATCATCGCGTAGAACCCGTAACTGCTCTTTGTCCATTTCGTCCAAGTCTGAGCAGTCGGCTTCGGCTAAGCCTTGGCGGCGAAGAAGTGCCGCGGCATCTTCAACCTGAACGATGAACCGGGCCAGGTCGGCAGCGGCGTACAAAATGCCTTGCTGTAGTTGGGTCGGTTTACGGGGGCGCCGGGGCCTCAAAACGGTAGCAGTTTTCGGCGATGCTTTCGTCTTTGCTGGATCTGCGGAACCTACTCTCGTCCAGACCAACTTTTCTCCCGTAATTCGAGCGGCACCCATGCGTGCGCCGCGCTCGGTACGGTAGTAACGTGGAAGCTCGTCGTAGTCACGCCCCCCCATCGAATGGAAGTTACATTCTAGGCAAAAGAGTGGGGGATCCCCATTGTCGTCCCGGTTGATCCAGAGCTCCTTTCCTCTGGTGTCTTTCGTTTCGAGTACAACAGTTTCCATCGATGCTTCCTCTCACTCGATCGGCTATGTAGCCCCGGGCTGTCCGCAGCAGTGATTGCAGCTTGCTGTCTTGCGATATGGCAGGGGTCATTCAACAAATTCAATGTCGCCGGCATTGACGGCGCTGATGATCGGCTTCATACCACAGCAGCTACAGGCATCGACCATCAGAGACGACCCCTTTGGACTTTGAAGCTGAATCACAGCCAGAGAACCAGCCGGAATGATACCCCAGCCGTTGATCAAATCTCGCAGGGTGCGAACGCGCTTCCCTGCGTAGTCCCGCTTCAGTTTGGGGTGTGGAATTACTTTGAGATCTGCCATGTTGATTGTCCGCTATTCGTGGTTACTGAGCGCTAGCAGCTAAGCTTTCGACGCGTGCGTTCACTTCTGCCAGATCGGCAGGGAGGGGAACACCGGTCACCTGGAGAAGTTTCGCCGCGGTCGATTTAGTGCCATCCGTCGTTTTCTGCATCTTGCCCAGCACGACGCAGCGGTTCTCCCACATGCGTTCGCCCTTCCCGGTCTGGATCTCTTTCAAACGCGCCATAACCTCCCAATTGGCAAAGCCCGGATCGTAGACCTTGGCATTTCGGTCGAACGTCAGTAAGCGATTACCGGTGAATAACGCTTCTCGGCCGAACATCCCCAGCGCCTCTAAAAATACGGCGTGACCGATGATCATCATTTCCCGCACGTCGAACGCCGGAATACTTCCGCTGACCATATGCGCCCACTGCGGCAAGTGCTGGGCGCACTCCTCAAAGAAGCGCTTAACCATTTCCACAACACTGGCCAATCGCGCCGGCTCCTGCTGGCCGATAGTCTTCTCGCTGACACCAGTGAGCAGAGTCACGAATTTTTTGAACGCGACCAAGCTCCAGAGCTTGTACGAGCGTTGACCAGGTGTAGCATTCTCAAAATCGATCCGCTTCTTGATATCAGGCATGGCCTTGAGGATTTCTTGAATCCAAGCGTTGTACGGGTTCCGATGGTCGTAAAGTGCATTCAGCGCTGACGATGGCTTGACGGCTTTGCTATTGATGTCTGCAAAAATTTGCTGAGATCGACGAAGCCCTTGGTCAAAATGGATTTGAACCGGGGCTGTCTCGTTTTGTAGAGATGGGTCTGATTTGAGCGCCAGCTCGATAGCGAAACGCCGGTGCTGGCCATCGTTAATGAGCATCATGGCGCTCATGGGGATGTGCAAGGTCCCAAGCTGTTTTCCCCCATCCATAGGTTCGAAAGCCATGGCCGTATCAACGCTTGCGGTCAGGGACGGCAAAACGTAGTCGTGACGATTGGCGAGGATGTAGTCGCTGATATCCTCCGCCCTTTTCTTGTTCAGATTGCGCTGAGCCCGCAACTCAGCCGGTACCGACTCCTCGTCAAAAACAAAAAGCTTGGCCAGGATCGGATAGGGAACTTGAGCGAGGTAATACTCCTCCCCCGATTGAATGCCTCGAACAGCCGGAACGGCGAAGCAAGGTTCACTTCGGATCTCGTCGACTGTCTTCTGCGCAACATAAGCGCGGGCATTTTTTTGAGCTTGGGCTTGCCGGGACGCTATAGCGTCCTGATGGTTCTTTCGAACGATTGGTTCGTATTGGGCGCGAAGCTCCTCGATACTCAGGCCGAGATCTTGCAGGTAATAGCCTGCGTCATCGGCCATTCGTGCAGGAATACCAGTCAGTTCGAGAGCAAGAATTGCTTCCATGAGACGCATGCAAAGGTTTTCACGCTGATCGGCCTCATGCTTCTCAACAAGACCTACCGCAATATCACCCTTTCGGTACGGTGTATCGGATTCAACCGAAACAAACTGACCCTTGCCGGATGACAGTCTGCGGATGTTGAGCTTTGCAGCCTTTTCCTTTGCTGTGTGGGAGGCGGTGTGAGTGGAGACGATCTCGCCCCGCTCAACCGCTTTGTCCAAGAAGCAAGATTCGGAAGCAACGACGTAATAATTCATGAGCAATCCCACCAAGTGATTTATGGGTGCATCATAGGTGCGTTTAACGCACCTGTCAAAGACGAAGTTGGCGCTTCTCAATTGGCATCACACGTCCGGCCGGCTAACGCTTCATTCCAGGACAAATCCCTCCAATGGGGGCTGACACACAGTCCTTATTGCCGCCTGAGTTGCATATCAGAGAACCACGCAAACAGAGGCATCACCATGCAAATGACAGAGCAATACACTGCGTTGAAAAGGCAACTTGCGGCTTTACTCGCCAACGCCGGCTGTAAAACCCCATGCGAGTTTGATATCGCGTACACGATCGCTGTTTCGTCGAAGGACTACGACACAGAGGTGGGTGTCAAAACCGCCCAGATCTCTCTAATTCCAACGTCTGAGGGCGATTTCAAAGCAGTGGGCAATTACCAGAGCGAAGGAGGCAATGTACTGAGTACCACCTGGCTCACGATCGGCAAATCCTGGACACCTGAACAAGTGGAAAAAGGAGCGGTGGATTTTGCCGCTCGCGTCGATCGGGAGGTGGACATGTCGTATGCCCGCAAACTCTTCCTTGGGCGAAAAACGGAGACAGCATCATGAGCCTTGTAGCCAACGCAAAAAATGTCGAAGGACTTGAGTTTGTCCTGGTCACGTCTGATCATGGCTTTCAAGACTACGACATCAAAGGGCACAGTGTGCTGCGCAGAGCATGCATACCGCATGACATCAAAAAAGGTGAGAACTTCAATCTGTACCATGGCGAGAGCAGCAAATCAGGAGTGAAGTGGACAGGCGACTTGGCAGATTCTCTTCACAAATGGTTCTCCTCAGAAAACACACAGCAGCCTTGAGCGTTGTGAACTTCGAAAAACGTTTGATCGAGGCCGCCCACCTGGGCGGCCTTTTTTATCAGGGATTCGCGCCTCCCGCATTTTTGGTGTTCCGGGTGCACCGCCCACTCAGGGCAGAGGAGCTTTGGATTTGTGAAGACCTGAGGGCCTGTCGAAACCGATCCGCTTGGACGATCAACGCAACTGTGCGCGAGCGATCATTTTCGAACCCCGCCACATTGGTCGGCATCTTTATGGCCAAAGTGTCGACGACAGATCCTCTGCGGGCGCCCACAGGATGCTCCGGGCACTTCCACGGTTGCCGCCACGGTGTTGCGATGCAGGTCGCGCAATGCGTGTCAGTGGCCGTTAAGTCGCGATCCTTTGAGCGGCCCACCAGTACACACTTGAGACCATTGACAAGACCGTCATAGCTCGCTGGCAGGTACATGGCGCCGTAGGTGCTGGCTGCTGTGATTTTGCGCAAGCTCATCAGACCGTTCTCTTCTTGCTCGCTTTAAATCCGGGCTGATAGCCATCCCATAGGACGCTAACACAACCCAAGGCATCAGCAGCAGTCCTGTGGTCGTAACCCAATCCTGATAACAAATGCCGTACCAGGCCAACCCCACTGAACAGAGAATGGCAATAAAGAAGGCAGTGACCATCGCGCCTTCAGGTTTTTTAATCTGAACGCAAAAGACTTCCATGTAATCTTTCTTAACCTTTGAAGTCAGGGTCGATGACCCAAGTTTTACCTTTACTGGCCACGGCAACAGGTCGATCGCGAAGCGCATAAACCGCGTGCTCAGTCGTGATTTTTCCTGTCAGGTAGTGGCGAGCAACGCTGAGCATGTAACGCATGGGTTATTCCTAAGCGTCGGGCTGATCCGATTTGCGGCGATTCGCTACGTCACGATCCACGAAATACTCAGCGCTGTCGCGATGAGTGAAAGTCGCAACCTCAACGCCCTCCCAACTGACAACAATGGCGCCTGGAGTCCCTTCGGGTTTTTTCTGTTCGATGGCATACGTCATGAGTATTTCCGTGATCAGTTGGCTTTCCAGCCGAATTCGGTTTGACGCCAGGTATAGCCGAGCTTCCGGCCAAGGCGCAGGTAATGCGCAGCGCCCTCACGAGTAAGCCAAGCTGCGTGGCCATCTGCATCAATCAAGCGAGAATTGTTTCGTGTGTTCATCGCATTTTTCCTTGCCACCCGGGCGAAACGGGGGGAGGTTAAATTTAGGCGCTTTTGGCAACTCGCCGGGTTGGTCTTTGCGCGTCCCAGTAACCAGCGTCAAAAGACGCCTGAAGCTCCGAGTCGCGGTGGTTTTTGCCGTGAGTAGGAGCATACACAGCTGCGCCATTACCGCAAACCTGGCGATTTTCTGGCTCGTCGCGATAAGCGCAGTAGCCGTCGACCCACGCTTTTGCATCCTTGCGACGGGCCATGTCAACCGTACCGCTGCGTGTATTGTTTCCCGCCGTGTAGCCACCTGTGACCTGTTTGCCTTCGGCATCGAACACATACCAGCAAGCCACGTTATTGTGCCCAGCGTGAGAACCCCAGCAGTAAATACGCCAGATGTAAGCAGGGGTATTAACGATGCGAAAGCCTTTGTAGGTCATAGCTTTGTTCCGTGTCAGTTGGAGTCAGGCACAAAGCCGTCGCCGTTGCAGGTTATGCAAGCCGGTTCGCGGCGCCAAGGTGCGCGACCGTCGCAGGTCGGGCAACTATGAAACGGCGAGCCGTCTACCCATGTGCGCAGTACCTGGGCGAGCTTATGTTGGTCGCTTGCTTCGGCCTGCACATAAAGCCGCTTCCGTGGATTCAGTAGCGTTTGCCGAAGCCGGTCCGATTTACGCCGGGCGGCTGCATCCTGTTTTATCCAGCAGCGTCGGCACGTCTGCGATGTAGCAGTCCGGTTCGGACTCTTGCATCCCTAAACGAATCGCGAACGCCCTTGACTCATCGTTGACCGATTCGATTTCAATGTACTCATGCCCGAGCCGTGGAGCGCTTCGCGCAAGATGCGCGACTAGGGCTGTACCATGCCCTGCTCGCCGCTCGCTGAATGAAACCCTTGCAATGACCAATTTCACGCACCCACCAGGCGCATTTTGAATTCGGATATACAGATCAGTCCATGACGACTTGACTCTAACAGTCACGTAATTTTGTTTGATTTTCAGATTCTGAGCTGCATCCCCAAATCGTGTGAAGTAGAAGCTCTTCACTTCCTCAGCCAAGAACAAAACGGCTCTTCGCCTATACACGCTGTCCATAAACTCACCTGTGATTGGTAGGGCTTAAACGCGCTGCTGTGCGGGCTTTCTGTTCCAGCTCCATGCAGCGCCTAACTTCACGACGAGTAGCGGTGCGTTGAGCCCATTTTGATTGCAGGCGTTTCAGCGTGCTTTGCTCTTTTGCGGTCATGGCTTTACCTCTTTATTTCAGAACTTCGCCGGTCAGGTCAAAATACTTGCTCGACAAGACCGACAATTCAGCTCGCAGCCCAGCAACATCGTCGTCGCTGAACTTATTGCCGTAGCCTGCTGCCACAACCCGGTCACTCAAGGTTGCATGCTCGCCTGCGAGCCGATCCGCTTCGGCCATCTGTTCCTGGTTCAGAACGCGGGTCATGGCAATTACCTAGGCCGCCGCAGCGGCTCGACCTTCTGGGTGCGTCCATTCGCGGACATGGCCATACAGCGCCGGTTCATCAATATCAACACCAGTCGGGTTCAGTTGTATGTCTTGTTGCTCGGCATGTTCCAGCAGCTCTGCGAGCAGTTGCGCACGACGAGCATTATCTTGCTCAAGGGTATGCATCTGCATGGTCTGGTTTTCGACCAACGAGGCTTGCTCTACCAGCGTTCGAACTACAGCCGGGATTTCCGCAACGTCCTCGCCTGCGCCCATATCAGTCAGATTGCGTACGTTGTTCAATACCTCTGCTGCCAGATTGACGGCGGCGCGGTAATCATCACCGAGCACCGAACTATCACCCAACGCGTGCAGCTTCCAAAGTGCGCTCTGAATGTCCATCTCGCTTTCCCACTTAAGTTTGTTCAGCAAAGTCTAGGTGCGTTTAAGGCACCTGTCAAAGACATTGTTTCACTCTCTTATGGTGACTTCCTGCGTATTTTCCGTGATCTTTTGACTTGATAATCACAGGTGGCTGAAATAGCCTTGGAGCAAGGCCACTTGCTGCCTGCCCCCTCCGCCGAATTGGCATGGTGAAAGTAAGGTTCAATCCTAATGGTGATTCTCACCGGCAGGTCGCAACGGAGGGACGACACGCAATGCGAGCCGGTATTTAGAGAACACATCATGACTACGATTGAAACGCTCAAATCGCAAGCCAAGCGCCTGCGCACTCACCTTTCGGCAAACAACATCCCCCTGAGTCATAGCCAAACCCTTGAAGCTGTAGCGGTGATGCACGGTCATCGGGATTGGAATACGGTATCAGCTGCTATGAGCAAGGTGCCCGCCCTTCAGCAAGAACGTGAACCGCTGATGGTGTACGTCACGCCAGACACATCGGCTGCCAAGCTGAGAGGCGATGTTGAAAATCTTCTGCGCAGGGCGCCCATGGTGCTTCGTTTCCGGTTGGACACAGGGATCGCTTTTGAGCAAGCCCGCTTTGCTCGATCCGTTGCAACCGAAGTTGAGCATGCGGGTGTCAAGGTCGAGTTCGATTCTCCCCTGTAACGTCTCCCTTTAAATTTCCGTGAACACTAGGTAGGGCCTGCTGATACCCTTGTCAGGAAGCCCCCGGCCGGATTCTCTCCAGATCCAGTACGATTACCGTGCAATCCTGACAGAGAGCCCGGTATGAACACTCCCCTCGTTACCTTCGCTTCGCCCTTGACAACGCCAACACTTACTCAGAGTTGCATCCGTCACCCTCAAAAACTGGGGACCAATACCCAAGAGGGCAGGCGCAAAAATGCTTTTGACAGGTGCGTTTGACGCACCTATCATTGACCCATAGAAAACAATATGGGGAACCGCTATGAATCATTACCAGCAGTTGATCGCAGACGAAATTCTCTCTGTACAAGGCCAGAAAGAATACTGCCTGAGGGTCATGTTTGTCGGTGGCTTGGAAAGCTGGCAATCCAAGGAGTACAGCGGACTGATCGAACAGTACGACCAGAAGCTGATCGAGCTGAACAACCGCCTGCCACTCGCGGGTTAAAGGAATACGCGGCGGATCTGTCGCCTAGGTACACCACAAGCACAGTCCTAAAGAAGCACAGCAACTGCAAAGGAGTTTCGAACATGAGCCAATCCAAAGTCGTCACCATCACCGTTGAGAACGACGGCCAACAAGCCGACGCCCAACTGAGCCATGAGGAAGCAATGGCCCTGGCCCAGTTGGTAAAGCGCCTGACGTGGAGCGATATGCGTGGCTGCGCTGTAGATGATGCCGAGACTTACGCCATCCGCGATGCAGTTGGCAAGTTGCAGGATGCCTTGGGACGTGCGGGTTACGCCCCTCGCTGATTCATACGGGAAAACGGACCATGGCAGCTAAAACCAAAATCATTCAACCGGGCGGACTCAACAAGCGGTTGATCGGCACGATAAAGGCCGCAGTGAAAAGTTCGGCGATGGCCCACACCTGCGAATGGCTAGTCATCGAGGGATACGCATCCGATGCTGCGCAAGCTCGCGAGCTGGTCAGCTCCGCTCTCAACGCCTAGGAGATCACTCAGTTGCGCCCTAAGCCCCGCCATTGCGGGGCTGTGTCAGTAGAGGCACGCGGGATCGGCCTTAGTGCATGGGGAGTAAAACCAGTATGGGAAGTAATGAAAACTTGGAATCTCGCGAGAGCCGTATCGAGAAGCTTGAAAGTGTGCACCGAATTTCGCTACTCGGAATTGTGGTTTTTGTGGCTCTTACAGTGGTCGGCATTGTATTTGCCGGTGATCTTTCAGTCAGTCGAATAGCCGTTGGAATCATCGGGGTCACGTTTGTAATGGCATTCGCAGTTCAACGGCAGAGAGTTGGATCGCTATTAAAGGCGGTACACCATGAGCCATCTGAGCGCAGATAGACCGGAAAAGAGCATGAAAATTTTCGGCGTACAGCTTCACACACCGGGTTTAGCAGACCTTCACATGACGGTCATTATCCTTTTGTCCGCAGTCGTTTGTAGTGGTCTCGCCATGCGCTTCTTGGGTTGGGATATTGCCCAGGTAAGCGCGATTCTTTTCGGCAGCACGGCGGCTGCTATCGCAACCGCTTGTGGTGTGGATGAGGGTGTAGGCGTTGTCCCAGGAGATGGGTCACACCGACCATTACGAGGTGGGTCTCGTTATTCAGACCCATGCAGATAGCAGGGTTCTGTAGCCGCAGCGAGATGAGCACGCAGAGTCCCGGCCGGCGTGCCGTCCTCCTCGAGCATTTCGGTGTCGAGCAAAATATCGCTCGTCAACTCGATATCCTCGATACCTACCTCATCGGTTAATCCGCAAAAGCGACGCAGGAAGTCGAGTGCTTTTTCCGGACTGTAGTGGGCAACAATATCGTCGCCCAACTGGTAGGCCTTCAGTTCTTGGTGCATGTTTAGGTTCCTCGATTGAATTACTGATCAGTCGCCGCCAGGTTCACGAAGGGCGAAGTGTCCGCGGATGACTCTGCCTGACGCCAATGCGTCGACTTGAGTCGCCCGTGAAACGCACCGCACAGGCACCTCTTACCGTTCGGTAGAGACCATACATACGCTTTCACGACCTCGAAGCAGAATGGGCACTCCAACCCGATGCTGGTTCGGCCATTCTCCGGGGTTCGCCAAACCTCCGCCCACTGCCGAGACTCAACCTGGCGTGCGTTCTTGTCCACTGAGGCGACGCGAACATCTGCGGTGGTCGGTCCCGGTTCGGGCATACGGGGTTGAGGCCGTAAGCCGCGGCTTTCCCCCATAGCACCCTCGGCCTCTGTTGCCGCATGAACAAATGAAACCCTGGCAGGAGTCTCCGCCGGCGCCTGCTGAGCACAATCCCAATGGGCTTGGCGAATGCCGTGGAAGGCCTGCCCCTCAATCATTGGATCATCACAGATGGAGCAGAGGCGACGCTCCTCCTGCAATTCGTCTATCTCAGTCATGAGCGGTTGGTACCTCGAAGAATCCGAGTCGACCTTTAAGCGGCACAAATGGAAGGGGTTGCGGATCGCGTAGCAAAAAAGCCTTTGGCCCCATGAACCAGGGTGAGTCGCTGTGATCGAGGACGTCTACCAATTCAACCGAACCAATCACACCGCCCCGGTCCAGTTCACCAAACGCAGGGATCTCAATCGCTCCGCAAGCACAAGACCACGCCTTGGCCTCTTCGTATTCGCGACGGGTCATTCCTTTTGCCGCATGCACCAGAAAGCGGCCGCGGTAGTGAGACCTCCAACTGCGGTTTTCGACGTTCTTCCCAGCGTGCACAATGAGCCAAGCCCAAGGCTGCCGAATAGTCAGGGCTTTCATTCTCGCCCGGCCTGGCATTTCTCAAAGTAAAAGACGACCGGAGCCGCCGTCTCCACGACCAACCCAAAGGCTTTTGCCATTCGATATATGCCGTGATACTCATTGAGGCTATTCACGTGCCCTGCAAGCCAATTGCGCCAGCCTTCAAGCTCCTGCCGCCCTTTACTTCGATTACACGGGGCGCAGGCGGGCATCATGTTGTCGAGGCGATGGTTTTCTGGCCTCTCGGTGGGCTTATCGACTTGTCGGATGATCGGCTCAAGGTGATCCTCGTGCCATCTGTTACCCACAAGCACAACGCCACAATAGGCGCAGTGGCCACCATATTTCAGCCGTAGTTGCTCGCGTTCCGTTTTCTTCAGGCGCATGGTTCAACACCTTCAGTTCCATGCTCGGTGCGCTCATACAGTGAAAGAACTCGGCGCAGAGCGCGGATACATGTCTCCTCGGCCGTATGACACACCGCGCAATGCGGGCAGTGCGTTTGACCACTCGTATTGGTAAGTACTGCCGCCGTTCCGGGTACTGCTTTGGGTAACAGGTACCGGGCGTAATACAGACGGTGAAAAATGGCGCAGATTGGGTCCGAATGCTCATCGCCACCCTGTTCATCAACTCCGTCAATACTGCCGGAGTGCATGCTGGCAAGACGGTAGCAGCCCTCTACGACAGCGATATATTTGGCCAACGCAGTACTGCGCGTCTCTGTCAGTGTTGAAAGTGCTGCCCGGAATTGTTCGATGTAATCCGCTTCGGAGGATCCCCAGCAATTCACCAGACAAACGTCATCAGGCTCGCAACCTTCGTCCTCGGGTTCGTCGCTCGGCTCGCCGGGGACCATGAAAAACTCACGCTCGATCGCATGCAGGAGGTTGGCGAACCGGATGATGTTGGTGAAGTTCACCAGCAGCACAGATACCGGCTGGCTGTAGGAAAGGCCGATCAAGTCGTACACCTTGCGAAGTGAAGCTGTATCTTCGTGGCACACCGGCGGTTTGCGGTACAGCGGACCTTGATCTGTAATTGCACGAACAACATCTGCCGCCGACCAATTCAGGTTCAGCATGCTCTGTAGAGAGAGATCCACCGGTGACCCTTGGTGTTGGATTAAGTCCGGTGCAGCGCCTACCGGCGGGTCCCACACCTCGCCCCCCTTGTAGGTGTAGCCGGCGGCTTCCAATGTTTTAATCGCCGCCAAGGCCGAAGCTCGGGATTCGAGTGTATAAACCGGCGTTTTGGCGCACATGCGGTCGGTATTGTGTGCAGCCTGCTCGGAAGTGAAAACGCTCCGGCCGCCGCCGCATGCGGCATAGTCCGCGATCCAGGCGAATGGTTCGATCCCAGCAGCGTCACCCGTGGCTGGGGTATGGAAGGCATCACTGGCTGCACCGTTGATTGCCTCAACCACCGCCAGGCCTGCATCAGTGAATTCGTAACGTTTGAACCCAATAGACCGGATTAGCCCGACACGCGCCAGCGACTTCATCCGATCAGCAGGGACGTCGTAGCCCTGATCATCCTCGGTGGTTTCGTGGAACCGCAATACGTCCCTGCGCTGTTGCTCGGTCAGCACCAGCGGTACTTCAATCATTTGTTCAGTCATACCGCGCTCCCTTCAGTGTCAGTCTCTGCAACTCGCTCAAAATCGTGGCCGTACTGGTGGCAGTTGCAATCAACCACGTTCGTTTCGCCAACCGATTCACATTGGCATAGCTGCGCAACAAGCTTTTCGTACAAAGTGGCTTCCATACCTTCGGCGACTTCGGCACGTGACAGACTGACGCTGCGCCGCTCGGTAGTGGATGGGTGTTTGTATGTGAAGGTCAGCGCCTCCCCTCGCAGGCGATCAAGCTTTGCAAAACGTGCGGCTTGGAGTTCGGCGCTACCTGGGCTCAGAGACAGCCCCCCTACCGCCTTGCTGTAAATGAACTTGATCTGATCCCACGAAATCGTGTGACTCTGGCTGTACTGGCCTTCACCGCCGCAAATCTCGCAGTGTTCGTTCTGGTCATCAAGCTCGGCACATTCGTGGCATTCTTTGGTTACCGTCACCTTGAATTCCCCAAGTAGTAGCGCTTTCGCTCCATTCTCGGCGGTCAGACTTCTCGGCATGATGCAGTAGCCATCAGGGAGCGCCGCCTGAACGTGCAGAATCGGGAGCCATCCAACCGGGACGCCTTTGCCCTCCACAAAATGGTCATGCGACCAGCACCAGCCAGCGAACTGCCAACGATCTTCCCCGTCATTGTCAAAGTTGTTCGCGCCGATGGTAGGGGCTTGATCCGCATCCTCTGTCGAGTGTTCTTCGAACTCAACCAGCAAGCGCACCATGGTTCCGTCACGCGGCGCAGAGGTCATGTCGCGCCACTCATCAACCGGATGCCCGCGTCCATGTTCCAGCTCTTCGATGCGTGCCTGTAGCTGATTGATGGTTGATTGCTGACTGTGCGCGTTGACTTGCAGCAGCGAGCGCATGGCGTCCATCACCCATTTATGCGGGAACCAGTTGTGAGGGTCGCTACTGGCAGCCGCCATGTACGCATGCTGCTCATCGCACCGCTGCGCAGCGCCACGGCAAATGGCGAGTAACTGAGTCTGGCCGGTGTCACTGAGCGGCGAGGCTAGCTCTTGCGACTCCATTGGTGCATCAAGTAGAGCGCGCAGCTTTTCCCATGCCTCTTTCGATGCGTCGGTACTGCATCCGTAAGTCAGGACAAGCTCAAGATCTTCCCGCAACACGTCGGAAATCGTTGGGTGATTGGTCATGGCTCGGTATTCGTTGAAACGCCGTTGCGCTTCGTCGTCGCCACTCAAGCACCCGCAACGATGTGGGTGTGCCGTGTAATCGATATGGCACAGACGGTCAGGATAGGGCTTTGGCTCGCCGCTGGTTTTCACTGTCGCCGGGGCTGCTTTCATAGGTGTGTCTCCGCTTCCAGAGTGGATGGAAGCGATTTCAGCCAACCACGCAGCTGCTGGTACTCCCCGTTTCGATAGCTGCCGAATGCTTGGATGAATGGCTTCGTGTGGTTGTGGCCATCGATGGCCAGAAAGGCGATACAGCCTTGCTCTGTAAAACAGGCAGTTACGAACACATCGACATCCTTCATCGCGTAGCGCTCCCAGCCCTTCACATCTCGTCCGCCGGCGTGGATCGCCTCCAAGCGTCGAGCGGTACGGTCGTCAGCAGTGGTGCCGCTGTCGGGGTCGTACCACTCAATGCGGTCGTGGTCGTGTGTATCGAGGGTGACCATTGCTCGCTTTTCCATCACAGCGAAAAGCGGTTGATCCCATTGCCGGTTATCTTGGGAGTTGATCAGTAGGCCAATCTCGACAGGCATTGCCAGCTGGGCGCGCAAGGCGTCAAGCTCATCTCGATAGCGCAAGCCTTCCTGATGCTTCGCCTGGGCAGACTCCGCATTGATGTTCATGTAACGCTTGGTGCGTTCCAGCTCAGTGGTGGCCGCATCAATAAACGCGATGACGTCACCGTCTCCAGCAGTTAGGTGCGTGAACTGGCTCTGCTCGTAGTGAGCCCAGTCGGTCGAATTATCCTCTCGTGTGGCGCCCTTACAGGCATAGACGGTTGCTTCACCACCACCGGACTGGGCTACATGCAAAACTCCACCGCATACGCGACACGGAGGAACAGGTGTTGGGGTATACCGCTGCCGAAGGCTGGCTACAAACTCCGGCGCCAGCTCAGCTACTGGATCACTTCCCAGCCCTTCCTGGCCCTTCAGCAGAGCGCGGATCTCGTCAGCCGCGATCATGTGGCGCTGGATAGCAGCACCATTTGCCAGAGTTTCCAGATCAGTTGTGATGGCGCGTAAAGCGGTGGTTAGGGTTTCTCGCGACAGGTATCCGCTAACGGGGTTATTCATGGCGTTCCCTTGCTGAGCTGAATAGGTGCATTGCATGGGCAGCGCATTTCTTCCTGCACGATCGACATGCAGAAGCCAGCGCCGTGACACTCGTTGCAGGGGCTGGTGGTGGACTGGGGATTGTTCAGCGCCTCAATGACTGCCTGCACAACCCCTACACCGTTGTCGCCGGTTGAGTCCGCGGAGAATCCGGCCAATGCGTAATGAACACCGGGCTTGTTTGCGATGCGCTGGAAGTCTTCCCACTTAAACCCGCTGGAGGTATTCGACAGGGCGTCCGCCATGGCAGCAGCTGCGAACTCTGCAATGGGGAGTGTCACCGGCACATTTCGGGCGGCGATTGTTTCCATGTCGGCTAGCAGTCGGTAATGACGGGCTTGAAGATCAGCCAGCGCGGTTTCGACCTCACTCACGACAGGCGCCACCGTCTGATCGCCAACCTGCGCCAGAGAGTCGATGGCCTGACGCCAGGTGCCGAATGCCTGCCCGTCGAGCTGATCATCGTCCGCCGGCGGGATAAACCACTTGGCCACGTTGTCGTCAAAGTACGGCACCAGCGCGAACTCTTGCATGTGAAGGCGCTCGTACAGATCCACCCGGGCGGTATCGATCAAGCCAATTGCCTTGATGTCCACGCCAGCGGCGTCCGGGTTGTTGATGTAAAGGCTGGCCAGCAGATGCCAGTCGGACGTTTTAGCGTCCTGGCCATCCATCAGGCGCCACGCATCACGAATCAGCTCGTCAGCCAGATGCAGACGGCCCAGCAACTCATCGTTGTAGCGGGAGACTTCAGTGGTGTTTTTGTAAACCTGCTCGGCAAGTTGGGCATTCAGGCTTTCGAGGTACTGTGCCAGCGTGCAGGCGAAGTCACCGGCGAGCCGATCTTTGATGTACTGGCGGAAGTCGTGCCGCTTTAGCACGGTCCTGAACAGGCTGTCGATATAACCGCGTCCGCCATCGGGCGTGTTCAGGTTGAATTCGGGCGTCTGGCTCATAGGTGCAATCTCTGCTTGATGTCCGTGTACTGGTCGGCGCTGAGCTTGTAGTGGTGCATAGCGTCACGCAGCAGGGTTTGTGCAGCGTCGACATGCGCGGCGGTCTTGCCTTTTGAAAGGCTTTCTACTGTCTGCTCAAGATGGACACGACTGGTGAAGGTGATTCCGTGCGCCTTCCACGGGAATTTCTGTTGACCGGTGCTCATTGGTCACCACCTTGGCCTGCCTGATAGGCGGCGAGGAAGTCGGCGACAACTGGCGCCAACGCATCATTCGGGCGGTCAAGGCGAGGCAGGCACTTTTCCAGCAGACGCAATGCTTTGCCCAGTTCAGCCTGAGTCTTGGTCTGACCTGAATCATCGTTGAGTGAGCTGGCCACCACTTGAGGCGTGTGGTGTGGCTTGCCGTCGATCAGCCCGCGAGCCTGGACGCAGCGTAGTGCTTCACGCACCGGCATGCGGCTGACGTTGTAATGGTCGGCGATAGCCTGCTGACTCAGCTTGGTACCGACTGGCAGCGTCCCGTCGCTGATGACTTGGGCCAGCTGCGCAGCAATAAATAAACCATCGACTGGGCGATCCGGACGCGGCCCCAGCGCTTTCAGCAAGAGTTCACACATAGGTCCCTTCCTTCGATCCGTTGTGCAAGCAGCCCACCTGCCCGTAATGCCCCTCAGAACCGCCCTCGATGGAGTGGGCCTCGCCTGCAATTTCAAATTGGGACTTGGCACCCGAGCAGGACTCGACCTGAGTAGATCTGGACAGAGCTGCGGTATGGCGGACAAGGTCGAGCCACGGGTGATCACTGACCGTGCTTTTTGCTACGCAATCAGATGCGTGGACGAACTTCTCCGCGCCCTTGCTGGCCAGCTGGCCGGACTTGCAGTGACGGCAACGATAGAGATCGCCATCGATCTCCCAGGTACGGTGATGCAGCTCAAGGTATCTATCCATACTGCGTAACGCGCATTGGGCCGTGTCGTTGCTCATGGCTTCCCCTTCTAGGTGTCGAGTTCTGCCACTTGCTGTAGGGCTGACCCGCCGTTTGATTGATTGCGTTCTGCTTACCGGCTTTGCCACGCTTTTCGTCACAGTGCAGTGAGCGTGATGGCGTGCAATCGCAGGAAGCATGCAGCCTGTCGGTATTCGAATAATACATAACACGTAGCTATACGGAAATACCCGTTTCAATAACACCTGACGAAGGATAAGTCCGATGAAACAGCTGAAGATTTCACTGGTCGATCTATGTGCCGATTTCGGCCAGTCGCCGAGTTGTGCCATCGTTAGTCGAGTACTTTCCACTTTCTCAAAGCAAAAAAAAACCGGCCATCAAGGCCGGGGGTTGTGAAGCGTTGATTAGGGTGCTTGATGTCAAAAGCGTTCTTAGAAAGGGTGGTACTCCGAGACACCGGGGTCGTAAGCCGAGGCTTGGTATCGACTTCTTCTGATTGTCAGATGGGGTGCCCGCGGTGCATGAAAACCTTGGCAAGCAGCGGGTGTTGTTGTTCCAACTTTTGAACAACCAGCCGAGCTTTGCGGAACGCCTCATGCAACTTATTCATTTTCTCTAGCCAATCCGGCTTAGGACGTTGCCAGAACCGCCACCCGCGTGGATCATCAAACGTGAAGAGTTCGTCAGCAGCAGCCTTGGCGGCCAAGCGTGCCTCCTGATACACAGAATAAAACTGCCGGCGCTGATCTTCTGGGTAAAGCTCGCGACACAGTTCCAGGTTCGCCATTGCGGCCGTCGCTTCTTCTTTCATACTCACACCTGTATTCGTTGTTACCGTCCCGGGAGCCACTACAGAAAGTGGCACGGAGAGGAAAGTGTTGTTGGAGCCGGCTTGAGAATTCAGCGCTCAGTTACGCCAGCAAATTTTGCGCGGTCGGTCACTCGATGCGATCCAGCCACTCCTGCACTACCGCTGGCACATTTGGATCCTCGTCCGCCATGAGCGCCGCAGCGAGACTGCCGGCGTCAATCTTCTCCAACAGTTCAAGCCAGACACATCCGTCCCAGTCATCCCCTTCCGCCTTGTGCTGCAAAGCGACCGCTTGCGCGGCTTCTCCAGCCATTTCCAAAAGGTTTGCGTAACCCGCGGCGACCACTGACTGGTCACGCTCCTCCTCATTGGCTTCGATATAGCGAATGAGCGCGTGAAACAGCACACCAACATCTTCCAAATCTTGTTGACGGTCATTGTTGTCGATCATGGAGGCATTCCCAGTAAGCGTTGATGCGGGAATTATAGGTGCGTTTAACGCACCTGTTCAAGCCTTATTATCGACAAATTTCATTCAGCAACTCAAGGACCTGCCTTACTCCCAAAACGATTCAATGGGAGGTGTCTCGTCTTCCTGAATGGCTGCTTTATGCTTCTGGTGGTGAGCGCGATACCGCTCAATGTGCTGCTTGCAGAAAACTTCCAGCGCGGCCTCATCGAGCCGAGGCGAATACACCGCCACTGGTTCGCAATCCTGGTCGGCAAACTGGAGGGTTCCATCGGGATGCATCGCCCGACTGATGCCCCCGAGCAAGAGCTCGACCTCGGTGGTGAATGGTAGATCGTCGGCCTGGTCCGGGCGGAAATGGTTTGGCTCATTCATGGGTGTGGCTCCAGTTATGCTGGTGGCTTGACGATCACCACAGATCGTTCATTGATAGATTGGTGAAACATTAGGTATCGCCGGGAAGCCGGCGCTTGAGCGTCTACCAAATGTGCCATCGTTAGTGACAGCACTTTGATATCCCGGAAAGCCTTGGATACAGGGCAGTTGCCTAAATCGAGATGTGCCATCGTTAGTGGTTGATGGTTTGGATGGCACAATTGGTCAAGTTGACGATCAACACTTCAGTCGATTGACTCGCCCTGCTCCCGCCGATCCTTGTGAGGACAGGCTAAGAGTGGGAGCCGGGTACCGGTTACGAACGGTTCAGTCGCAACAGTTGCGCAAGTTTGGAGCGCATCCCGAAACGGGAACGTGGCCACACGTACAATTGCGCCACAAAAAACAGCAGCACCATGAAGTAGAAATTGCCCATGAATGCGGCACCGCCAATGGCCTCGATCAACGAGCCCTCACGGCTAACGAAATGGTCACATTGATCTTTGCGAACAGGTGCAATCGGTTTGTCTGAAAGCTCCGCGTCGACGCAATCAGTCCAACGGTAGGTGCCAGCAACAGTTCCCGCCTGCAAGCTCTGAATTCTTTCGTGACTGGTGACCATGACACTTTCAATGACTTTGGTCGGCGAGTAGTCATTTGCCATTAGCAAGCCGGTGAGCAGTACCCCTGCGGGAACTGCGATCAGTCCTAACCATAACCGATTGAATATCACCGTAATGGCAACGAAACCGTCCAGAAGCCGCCCACTGAAGGACTCGTGCTTAGTGGTAGTTGCAGTCATGCTTTTCCCCTTCTAACGATTAAACACGACGTGCAACCCACGCCGTGGTGCAGCGGTGCCCCGATGATCGGTGCGGTGGTTTAAATCACGGATCCCGACCCGTCCTGATTCCCGAATCAGCGATCTGAACCCAACACTGAATTACAGAAACACTGAAGGTTCGGACTGTTGCGAATTCTCTGCGGCCCGAGTTGGTTTTCGGGCGGGCTTCTTGTCACGTCCCGGATGGCGAAGATCAACGCCATACAACTCACACAAGCTCGCCAACCTTTCACCGTTAAGTAGGCGGTGGGTCTGGCTCAAGCGCAGCAAGATGGCCTTGACCGAACGACGATGAGACTTGGCCAGGGCTGCGACGTCGGCGCAATCCTGATACGCAGACACGAGCCGTTCATCCTCATCTGCCGTCCACTTACTCCCTTGTGCGGTCGCCTCTTGCGCCGGCGGTTCCACCGTTACCGATGCTGGTGCTGGTGCTGGTGCTGGTGCTGGTGGGGGTATCACGGCATCTGGCATCGTTTGCAACTCGGCATCGATGACGGTCGAGAGCATGTGCAGCCAGCGGGTGCGTTCGGTATCACGAGCATGGTGAAAATTCACGCTGCCGATGATCGCCATCGGGCTCACGTTCAAAGCGGTGGCGATCTGCCAGGCGTGGTAGTTGTCGAGCAAGTCTTTGCCAGTGCGCCAGCGCGAGAACTGGGTTGGGCTCACGCCCAGGAACTCAGCCGCGGTTACATCGCCGTGGAAGCCTTTGGCCTGCTTGAGCTGGTCAAGCCAGCCAGCCGCGGACTTGACCAACTTCACGTTCGGGCTAGCGGTGTCGTTGGCGAACGGCGTTGAGCGCTTCGAGCGCTGGGACAACGCGGCGGCGCCAGCGGCGGCGGCCAAACGCAGGTTAGCGGTCAGCTGCACCCGATCATCGTCACACTCACGACCGGTCTCATCGAGCCCGGCGGACAGGTTGACCAGAATGCCGATCGCTCGGTTTGTCAGAGCCTCGTTGCTTGCCATTACTCCTTCCCCCTCGTACAGGTTTCGCCATTGCGCAGAGCCTTGCCATCCGCGGGTAATCGGGGACATGACGCCCCCGGCTCTCTTTGACGCAGAACTACAGTTTCAGGTCCTTGCGGATCTGTGCCGGCGCCGGCATGTCCCGGTACCGGATTACCGATACCCCCACAGCTTTCATGAGATCGTCGCGACGACGATCCTTGGAACGGGCCTTGAAGTTGTTGTGAGTCGAATCATCGACCTCCACCAACGCCACGGGCTTGAGTTTCTTGTCGCACAGCAAGAAGTCGCACCGGTTGTGGGCGACCACATGCCGGGCGTGGTTCTTGTCGGTCAACGCCGTGGCCTTGACCTTGATAAACGCCCCAAACACCACCTGGGGAGCAATAACCAGGTCATCGCGCACCGCCTCTTTGAGCCGCCAGAAAAAGTCCTGCTCGCGCTCGGTCAACAACGGGATGCACTGGTAGTGCTTGGTCGAGTACTTCTTCCGCTTTGCCAGCTTGGAATACACGAAAACTGCCACTACGCACGCGATCACAATGAGTGCGGGGCTGTCCCATACAACGTCTGCAATTGCCATCTTAGCTCCTTTTTTTGATTCTATACACGTACCAATACGTGTTGCCGGGGATTTCTGGCGAATAGCTCGCCTGTGCGGTTGGTCAAGTCGGAATTACTTTTACGGACTCGCTGCTGCTGACGGGTACCGCGGCGCAGGTCAGGACAATGCCTGTTCCTGTTCGATTGGTTGCAGAGGCTGATCCGCCAACGCATACAGCTGGGGTTGCCGCTTGAGCACGGAAGCGATAGAGTCAGCGAATTCCGGCGGCACGTTCGTGCTGCTTCGCAACACCCCATCCAACTCTGCCAAATCGCGCTCGGAACGACTGCCTGCAACTTTGCGTGCCGACTTGACCAACTTCACAAATCGTTCTTGGTAGCTACCAAGCCTCAATGCATGTTCGTGCTGCGCCTGCACCAGGATCTGTTGCAACAGAATCTCGGGGTCAGCTACGGAAGCCACCACGCACGCCCGGGCCAGTGCCAGAATCTCGTTGTTGGGCATCCATTGCGCCTGTTGGGGCACCCGACGGTGACTGTTGATCCGCACCAGCATTGCCTTGCCCCGTGGGGACAAGGTGAACCTCTTCACGGATCGGTGTACTTCGCAACAAGTAAGGGGATTAGTACTTACCACCAAGCCCATGCCCTCAAGCTCCCAGCAAGCGCCCATCGCGAAGATGTGATGTTCGCGGCTGTGAACCCAATTCCTGGAAACCTTCCACAGAGGGTGATCGCCCTCGGTCCAAGTGCCTTCCCGCCCCAGAGACCGCAACATCACGAATTGTGCCTTCGTTAGTGGTTTGCGATCAGCCACAGGATTTAAATTCTCATTCATGCTCCACCTCCAGGTGACCGGTCACCGCCGGCAATTGCTGCGACTCTTGGTCAAGACCCTCCGCAAAGGTGTCAGGGCCAGCGCCTCGCCTTTTCCCCTTCCCGCCCTTCGACTGACTCAACTTGCGATAGGCAATCCCAAGCTTTACCGCCTCGAGGATCTCCACCGACATCCGCTGCTGAACTAATCGCGAGTTACCGATTCGCCAATTGGCTTCCGTGCGATCAGCATCCGACTCCATGGCCCACACGCGCAACACGGTGCGGGCTTCGGCGATGCCGCCGCGAACCTGGCTGAAAATTTCGAACAGCAGCGGGTCAATCGACACTGAAGTCCGTTTCGATTTTCCGCCGACCTCACGCCGGTACACGATGCGTATGAAGTCATCCGCCATGGAAGCCCCCATCACTGATCAGAGAACGGCGCATATCAGGCCGCATCCAGCTGGATGTTGGTGACCAGGCGGCGAGTGACCGCCTCGCATTCGATGAACAGCCCCGCCGACAGACGACCGCAACGGATCATCTTCGCCACCGCGTCCGCGATTTCAGAAACCGGACCGCCGAGTGAGCCCGCCAGCCCGGCCGCGGTCAGCAGGCCTTGTCGCAGAATCGCCAACTCAATGCGGTATTCCAGCTCGTCACCGTCGAACAACAATGCTGCGTCCTGGCCCACCAGCTCGGCCACGTTGGCGAACGCCCCCACGCCATACTCAACGGCGCCGAAGTCACTCTCTGGTTCACCCGCAATTTCCAGAGCAGCCCCCCCGATTTGTTTGGTGCTGTTCGAAACCGCCACAGCCTCGGTACCGACTCGGCCAACGGTCTCGCAGTAGCGGACGATCGCAAGAATCTGCTCATTCAGCTCAATTGCCCACTTCGCCCGGGTCAGTGCCACGTACAGCAAGTGCAGCTCCTGACGCAGTTCAGGGGTATCGAGCTCCAGCGGCAAACCGCCGTCAGTGATCAGGTTGTGGAAATCACTGAGCAGTACCAGCTGCGGGAATTCCAAGCCCTTGGAGCGGTGGGCAGTCAGCAGCGCAACGTCCGCCTCCTCGATCTTGTCGACGCAGGCAGCCTTGATCTGGCTGACCAGCGACGGAATCTGATCGCCGTACTGCTTGGCGACGCTGATGAGGGAGTGGATCTCTTTGTCGTCGGTGTCTTGGGCGTAAGCCTCCAGCTGGGCAAACGAAGCAAAGGCACTGATCAAAGGATCACGTAGCTGAGCACCGGTGTTGGCTCGCAGGTGGTGTACTTCAACCAGCTTGTCGAATGGGTACTCGTCGACGCCGCCCACAAAATGCAGACGCTTTGTGCCAAGCAGGGCGACCGCGCTGGCAAACAACCTGGCGTTGGTACGACCGATGATTGCGTATGGCTGTGTACGGTCGACCTCGAAGCGTGTAGCCAGATCCATCCGCGAAGAACGCACCGGTTCCTGCTCGCCGGCAAACTCGCGAAGCAACATCGTAGCCAGTTGGGCGATCGCAGGGCCAAAGCGGTGGCTTTCCGAGATAGTGACCACCTCATCGAACTGCGCCGCATCGAAAGCGTTGTATGCGCCGCGGAAGCCGAAGATGCTCTGGAAGTCATCACCCGCTAAACGCACCGGGCAGCTCTGACGCAGGATGACAGCGGCGAATACCGGGTTGGTGTCCTGATACTCGTCCAGCAGGATGGCATCGTATCGGTGTTGCAGATCGGGATTGGTCATCGCCCACAGTTTGAGGTAACCATCGTGTGGCATGCGCAGCGACGTGGTGTCGAGGAACAAGGCACGATCAGCCTGGCTCTCCCCGCAACCACGCGACCACTGGCGCAGACGGAGCAAATCCGACCACACCAGCTTGGCCCACTCCACCGCCTTGGGTTTCTCAGCGACGCTGATCATCGCTGGAACATGAGCCGGCAGAATCTCGTTGTCGGCCGACACCATGAAGTTGTGGAGGGTCTCGCGCAGGTGTCGAGCAAAGGCCATCGGAATCCCGTACGCCTTGGCCAGTTGCGAAGGAAACAGGTCGCCCTGTTTACCAGTCTTCTTGAACTGGCCGCCAACCTCCCACGCCAGACCATGGCTGGTCTTGGTGGTGACGTTGCGTGGGAAGCGAGCTGCTGCGTCCTCTTGGTTGGCCTTGCCGAAGGTCACGTACAGAAGTCGCAGATGGGCGTTGCGGCGAGCATGCTCGATCAACAGTGCGGTCTTGCCGGTACCGGCCTTGGCACGAACGAGCAACCGGTGTGCGGTACTCGCCAGAGCAACAGCCTGCTCATTGTTTGGGATGAATGCTACTGCGGCCATTGCCGGCCTCCTAATGGGTTGGGTTTTAGTTGCGATCGTCGTCGTCGCGGCGCCATGGGCTGAACAGGTCATCCCATTCGTCTTGCTGCTTGCTCAACTCAAAGCGTTTGAATTGACCAGTGGAGTGTTTGTCTCGGAACAGGTTGAAGAACAGCACCGCCGGAATGGAACCAGCGACCACAAACAACAGCGAGAGGGCGAAGGCCCAGCCCGGCAGCTGGTGCTTGGCGTAGATGGCGAACGAACCGCACGCCAAAGGCAAAGCAATACAGAACAGCGCCTTCCCTACCCACTTGATCAATCTGTACTTGGCCATTTGCGGCTCCTAGTGCATAACCATTTATGCCTTAACGATACACATAGATTTAGATCGTCGCAAGGCATTTTATAGGTGCGTGTTATAAATTTTCTGCACAACCATTTATGCCTGTCGACCGGCAAAAGCCAATCGCCGTATGGCCAACCATTTATGCCCGAGCGCCCGGGAAAAGCCCAGTCCTCAGCACAACCATTTATGATCTGGCCGAACCACAAAAGCGGATCCGCCGGCGCCGCACTCCCACAGGGATCTTCTTCAAACCTGTAACGGGACACCTGCTGGTGATCCACGAGTGACCGTAGAAGATTGATTGGGTGAAAGCGGGCCACATGGCGCCGCACCCAGCCTACTGATGACGCACGGCACGCCAGCAGCTCAATCAGCCATCGCCGCAAACCGGGAAGCCAAACGCACCTATCAGACAAAAGCTGACTCAGGCCAGACACGGGGCCAAGCCGCAAGTCGGCACCGCTCACCACCGCTCGCAACCGAACCTGCTGCGCACCAGTCAACGCCGACGATCGACCAGCATCAGGCCCGACGCCGGCCAGCGCAGTTTGCGTCACCGCCCGCCACCGCTGGCAGCGCTCCCGACGTGACGCGTCCGACTCCGCGCATCTGCACGGCGCCGTTGCCCTGCCCCGCCGCCGCACCCCGTCACATCCGTCTCAGCCTGCCTGCTTTCTCACCCCGTCAGATCCCACCTGGTGGTCACCACCGAGTAGCCGGTGAATCGCTCAGCATCCGAGCAGGATCCACTCAGCTCACCAGGGCGCTCCGGGGTGACGGAGTTCTATCTGATTCGGCCAAGGCGGCCAGGAGGACACAAATGGTTATGCTCACGCCGGCAGAAAAGCGCGTACGCCGACACCAACAATAGATGCGGTGGAACCAGAGAGAGGAGAAACCCAAACCAGAGCAGGCAGAAGTGCCAGATGCACAAGGCGCGTGTTACTCCCACATGAAGAACAACGCTCGCAGCTCGAGAAGAAGCACCACCAGAGTAGCAAGTGGAAGAACTTCCAGACATGGATCGGCAAGTGGAAAAAGAGAATTAAAGAAGCCGAAGCGACAGACGTGAGAATGGGCGGCAGCTGTACTCCCGAGTGGAATTCCCAGCGCACGCAGAGAGAGTGACAAAAGTGTAATTGCAACAAGTGTTGGCAGAACAACAGGCGGTAGCATAGAGAAGGCGAAATACCGGAGTGAGATGCAGCACACGCAAAAGAGATTGCGGCACAAGTGTTGCGCGTACAACTGCCGGATGAACAATGGCGCAGAAGGAAGAAAAGAAATTGAAGGAATTAAATGGATGGGCGTGAGTTGCGTGCAGCCATTGCAGGGGAATGGCGATCGTATAATCAAACTCAGCCTGCCATCGATCAGCAGAAGTAATTCTCGGCAAACCAGGTCGACCTCGCCTCAGGGAAAGCCTCGGATTAACTTCGCACATTACCGTCAGGATTCTGGTTCGACTCAGCCAAAGCCTCGGATCAACTTCGCATAACACCGTCAGGATTCTGGTTCGACTTCGCCAAAGCCCAGTTCCGACTTGGCCCACTACCGTCAAGCTTCTCGTTCGACTTGGCCAACAAAAAAGCCCCAACACAGTAAAGCGTTGAGGCTTCCGGGTAATTGCAATGGAGCCTTACTCCACTTCCATCTCCCCTTCGAATTGCATTTCAACTCGGTCGAGCATTCCGTTGACCAGGCTTTCAAGTTCATCTAGCTCAGCGGCACGCTTGCTTACGGCAAGTGTTACGCCATGCATCAGATAGCGGATACGGTCATGCATCTGCCCGCGCAACTCAAAGAGTTTAGTGATCCTTTCACATAGGACAATCATGAGCTTGTGATTAGGCTCGAACTCACGGGAGCGCTTGACTCTCTTGGTGAGGCCCAGGTGGCTGACGTTGGTGGAGGTCCATTTCCCCTTGCCTGCCCTGAGCTTCTTGTACACCCGGATGAAGGGCTTGGTCTGGCCTCGGTGAAGGTTGAAATCAATTGCGATTCTGCCGGACTGAAAGGGCTGCATGACGTAGAGCAGCTCGCCCATGCGCACAAGCAGGTTGTCGATGCGAATCAGGTAATCGACGGCTGTGTCCACTGACTCCTTGGCAAGCCTTCGAAGGCCCTCGAAATCATCGATGCTGGGGGGGTTGTGTATAGCCATTGTTTAAGCGTTGCTCGGGGGGTTGTGTATAGCCGCACCAGGGAGGTGCGTTCGGGGCGGATTTTTGATGGATTCTGTCTGTATTGTCAATACGTGTTATGTATCTTAAACTTCCGCCAATGCGCAGTATGAAATGTGTACTTCTTATTTCTCATTGAGCATTTCTCAGTGTGCAATGCGCATTGCGCACCATTACCAAGTCGTTGATCTAATGAGGTTTTTCAAAATGCAAAGTCGTACAGTTGTCGGTCTGGATGTGGGTCGCAGCGCTATCAAAGTGGTTTCTTACGCGAATGGTGTGCGCTTTTCCATCATGTACCCTACCCTGGCGGTTCCTGCCGTAGCTCTGACTGACCCAGCCACAGCGGAGCGAGCGAAAGCGGAGACCGAAATTGTCGATGGCAAATCCTATTTCACTGGTGATACCGCCCGGCTCCAAGGCAACCTCACCACTACCATCGGCTTGAATGATGACTGGACCGATACTCCGGAATATTTGGCGCTGGTTAAGTCCGCCTTCACACGGCTGGACAAAGCTGGTGTTCCGGATCTCGACTCTGCTTTCGTGGTAATTGGCACTCCGTCGAAACTTTACGGAACCCGCCAAGAGCGATTGGTTGAACAAACGAAACGCGTTCTCCCTAAAGATGTTGAAATCAAAGCACTTCCTCAACCGATGGGAGCTTACTGCGATTACGTTCTCGACAAATCTGGCCTGCCGATCAAGGACAAATTGATCGGCACAGGTGGACGCATTAAATCTTACGGTGTGATTGAGGGCGGCCATTTTTCAACTGATTTCCTTTTGATGAAGGAAGGCCAATATATTGAGCGCGGCGCAGACTCCTGCTCGGGAATGAGCACCGCCGCAGAGCAATTACGCCGGCTTCTCGCCAAAAGAAATCTCACCGCAAGCTTGGTTGAATGCGAAGAAGCGTTCCGAACAAAAACTCTATTTCAGTTTGGTGAAGAAATCCCAATTGGGAATGAAGTACTCGAGGCGCAGAGTCATGTAGTTCAAGAAATTATTGCAAAAGGAAATTCGCTGTTCGCTGATGACGCTCGTTCATTGAACGGCATATTGATCGCCGGTGGCAGCGCGGAAGCAATTCATGCCATTACATCCCAAACGTGGAAGCACAGTATTTCGATGGTGAACCCTCGCTGGTCGGTTGCCGATGGTTTTGCACGGTATGCCTTGGGTCAACTTGTTAGAGCTTCTGTTACTGCCAGCCAATCGGTAGCTGCTAATGGCTAAGCTCGTACGTGTTTACGATCCTGACGAAACTGAGCGGAGAATTAATTTAATTCTCAAGGAAGCTGTGTGTCCTGGACTTCTCGAATTCATGTCGGAGCTTTCATATGGCATGGATACCCCTTTAATCAGGGGTGTTTTTTACCAATGGTTCATGAAGCACAGCGAAGAAGGAACTCTTGACGAAGCTTTAAACGAAGTTTTGTCGGGACCTGCTGGCTTGATCTCTCATGGCTCACAAGCGACCCGAGAACAGCCCAACGCAAGGCATCGAAAACGGACGACCAAGCAGAGAACGGCAACGGTAAAAGCTGGCGCTCGCCAGAGCGCACCAAGGCATCAAGCTGCCCCAGCCGTGTCTCATGTGACGGGTGCAATTGAGTCGCCCCCTGATGAACCGGCGCACGTTGAGCGGGATCGGCCCATCGAGATAAGCCAAGCATCAGAGCTTCCTTCTACCCTGCCCCCTGTCGAGGAATCCTCCCCAACACCGACATTGTCCGCGTCGGATCAGCAACCTCTAACCATGGCACAAGAGAATGTTGGAGCTGGCGAACAACAGCCGGATTCGGATCAGGTAGCTCTTCTTCAAACAATGGGCGATATGTTCCCTTAACCTACTCCGCGGCAGTCTCTGTCGCGGAAAACCCAGGTCTACACCATGAAAGTTTTGCTGAACTCCCTGTTCCTCATTCGGAGGCTGTTAGCGTCCACGGTCGACGGGCTGTTAATTTTCGCCTTTACACTCGCCTTCCTCGCTCTTTTCGCATTCATGGCGGCGCACACATTCACGGCTCTTTCTGTTCCAGATGGCATTGAGGCGGTGAAGTGGTACGAGGGCATTGCCTTGAGCATGGCCCCCTACCTCATCATCACCATTCCGATCGTTTGGTTGCTTTACGAAGTGACGCTGAACAAGGTCTGGAACGGAACTACCATTGGTAAATTACTCCTTCGAATCCGGACGATTTCGGCAGAAGGCAACATTACGTTCTGGCAGAGCCTATTCCGCACTACACTCAAAATACTGTCCATGTTCATGTTGCTGAGTATTGAAAACCTCTACGCCCTTGGCTCCGTGTTGGTCTTCTTCATGGCGTTTGCGCTTTTCACCGTGAAAAATCAGCTGGTCTATGATCTGCTGGCATCAACCACAGTCAGAGATCGATCCCGCTCAAATGTAGGCTGACATCTCCCGTGACGCTCCTCTGCCGAACCATTTAAACCGTACAAAAAAACCGGCCATTCGAGGCCGGTTTTTATTTGTTGAAAGGATGGCGGGTACCAAAGGGATGCGATCTCGATTACAGGCCCCTGAAAAGCATCACCTGATGCAAAGTTAACGGATACTCCACTGGAGAAGCCAGTCAGGTCCGAGGTTGCGAAGCCTCCTTTGTAGTCAACACGGTAACGGGTAAGCGCATCACCCACATACCGCCTGATAGTACCGCTCCCTAATGCATCCCTTGTGTCTTGCTTCTGTGTTCTCAACTCGGTGATGCACCGCCAGTTTCGAGATCAGACAATAGTCGTGCATCGGGCTTCTCCCGGTAGCAGACAACACATGTATGGATGAATAGGTCGTAGCGATACTCCCTCAGGTCGTTCACCCTTAAGTGAACAGCGCAAATGACTTTCCCCGGACACCACGTCCTTTACATAGCAGCCAGGTGCAACTGGTGGGGATTTCGCAAGGCTAGCCGAGCCGTGAACGTCGTACTGCTATCGACAGATCCAAAAGGCGTTCAAAGAGGTGAGCCCAGTCTTGGTAATAACGATGGAATTCCATCTACAGAGCCGCGGCTTCTGTGATTACCGAGGCTGGGCTCTTTTGTTTTTCAAAAGACCCAGCTTTTTTTGCTTTTTTCCACCCCTCCCCTTTTTGTATTTGCGCGAGATCATCCCCTCCCCCCTTGAAGTCAGCACAGACAGATGGTTGCAAAAATTAAAACCTCAGGCATGATCGCAATGAGCGTTTGCCAACGCTTGCACGCCCACCAGGGCGAAGGCTGGATCAGGCCATGGCTGAAAATCCTCTTTTTGAAGCATTGCCTTACGGTGATGCGCCTTGTGGGCGTGGTGCTAAATCCGTGTAGGAGATGCTTTGTCTAACGTAAATCGCTTCCCATCCGGCGCAACTCTTGACCAGGTCAAGAAAGACGCCAAAAAGCTCGCCAGGACTCAGAATATTCCGCTCAACCAAGCACAGGATGCAGCTGCGCTGAAGCATGGTCTTGCCCTGCCTTGGAACCGCGTCAACGAGTGGCTAACAAGCCAAAGAGTATCTGCAATCGCCAGCTTCACTCTGCCTCTTGATAGTGGTGAGACCAAGGTCGTCAACTTGACCTGTGAACAGCCCCTCGTAATGATCTGCGGGTGGGTCGGTTGCGGTAAATCGACGACTGCACTTGTTCTAGCTGGTCAGGCAATGGCCAAGTCCAAAGCCAGACTGTTTTTCCTCACATCAAAGCCCGCAGGCTGGCCACCTAAAGTATGGGATACCTTGTGCCAAGATTTCCCAGGTAGGTGCTTTGAAATTGGAAATATTCGCGATTTCAATGTTTTCCATATGTTGGATATCAACCCTACGGCTGGTGACATCTTTATCCTCGACGAACGCTTTCAGGGGGCGAGGGAAGAAAGCCTGCACTGTCTAATTGAGCTTGCTAGGAATTGGAAAGTTGGCCTATTCGTCTGCAAGCAAGGCGCCGCTACCGATATGGAATTGGAGCTCACGAAAGTGCCTTATCCGGATCGTGGCATCCCTTTGATAGTGGAAGGCAAAGGTGGATTTATACGCCATGGTGAACATGCCACTTACACGGCTACCGCATTTGAACAGGGCAAAATCACCGGGGAGCCCGACCATAAATCCTGGAGCGGTCAGTTCACCATAACGGTCTCCAAACAAAGTGGACTTGCAGAAACATGACTGCTGCTCGTCCAGTTAGGCCTAGCCTAATCCAAGCACCGAACCGATTTCAAAATGCCACTAGCGCAGATCAACTGATTACCAGTATTATAGTTACATGTTATTCCATGGAGGCCCCAACATGTTCAAGATGCTGTCCGCTGCCATTCCTGTTTCGCTCATTCTCGCCACTCTAGTCGGCTGCGCAGAGAAGCCAGTTCTTGTCGATAACGGCCCCGTCCGTATCCAGTCCTCGTTGATCAACGCACGGTTGCAGGAGGGTTGGAAAGGTACAGTCAAGGCAGTGGCGACTGACACCCACACTGAAATGGCCGACTTCGTGAACGAATCGCTGAAAAGCGCCAAATATAACGTTGTGCATGGCGATGCAGATCTAACCTATTCGATACGCGAGATCTACGCAGGGCCAGCATCCGAGTACAAGGAGGCCCACACCGGTGCAGGTGCTGCATTGGCGACAGGCGTTTCTGTTGTTTTATCAGTGGCAACCTGCGCAGCGCTGAATTCTTGTTCATCTCCCGGCGTACTCGGCAACGGCGTGGCAATGAACATGAACGAGGCCACCAAAGCAGCCAACAACACAAATGGCCAGTCAGCCGAAAATCTGAAGAAGACCAACCTCGTCATCCATAGCATTTGCCTTGGTGGCCATGGCTGTGCGAGTTCGATCGCTGCCACTTCTGATCCGGCCTTGTCGTTGGATGATCTTCGCAAAGAGAATGCTCAGGTCGGGCTTACCACTTCCATGCGACTGAAAAGTAATTATTGAGAAAAAAAACCCGGCTGTCACGAATGACGGCCGGGCGGGTGGGTTTACGCAGCGATCCAAGCTCGCGATGTAACATTCGCGGCAACAGCACACCGCGTTAACAGAATTCGATCCTCACCAGCATCCTTCCAGAACCCCTCCACACTCAGATAACCATCGCCGAGATCCTGAATCCTCGTTCGCGTTGGTAGCTGGCTATTCAGTCCAGGTATACAAACAGCGTTTTCACCGCGCACGAGAAGCTCCGCGTCGCGAATCGTCCAGATGTCAGCATTGCCCGAATGACTCTTCACAAGCCGGATCTTCCGAGATTTGACTGTGGAAAAAAGTTTACGATCAAATTCTTCTGTCAATGCCAACGCATGCTCTGCCTCCATTCGATGAAGCTGGAAGCCATGTGCGCATAAACGCGTCGTCGCCGGTATTGCAAAGATGCCGATCCTAGCCAAGGCATGTCTCATCTCATCCATTGAATCGGTTTTTGAACTGTTCATTTGTTGCCCTCAGGGTGTTGTCTTGTCTCGGGAGATGCTCAACAGCTTGTGAGAACCTGAAAATCCGTGAGGGCGTTAAACATCTCCACCTATCAAGGAAACCTTCAGGGATATCCCCTGAGGCCCGGTTACATTTGTGGAGAAAAAACATGGCGATGCAAATCGTTACAGGACCAGCTTCAAAGCAAAACACGCCAGAGTGGCTCGCCTGGCGGGCGGATGGGATAGGTGCCAGTGAAGCACCGATAATCACTGGCACGTCCAAGTTCAGAACTGCTTACGAGTTGTTTCGAATGCGTCTTGGGATCGGACCTCCCCCGCCTCCGAATGCATTCTTGGACCGCATTAGAGAGCGAGGACATAGGCTCGAACCTGTAGCACGCGCTGCATATGAAAAGCACACCGGTACCACGGTAACCCCCCTCATCGCAGCAAGCGCTACGCATCCATTCATCAGAGCTTCCTTCGATGGGTACAACGGGTTCGACGCAATACCGGTTGAAATAAAATGCCCTGGCGACACTGCGCACTCCCTTGCTCTCAAGGGGGTGGTACCTCCTGAGTACTATGATCAGCTCCAGCAACAAATGTTTGTCGCTGAAGCCAACTATGCACACTACTACTCCTTTGATGGAGAAAAAGGCGTGCTGCTGAAGGTCTCTCGTAATCAAAAACGGATTGACGAAATTTTGGTTGCGGTACAGGACTTTTGGAACAGGCTTCAAACAGGCAAGTGGGGAACGGATGAATGGGTAGCGGCCGCCGCTGCTTGGCGATCTGCAAACCACCACTTACAGCTTGCTGAGGAACGAGAACAAGCGGCAAGGGCATTGCTGGTGTCTCTGATGCCTCCCGGATTGAAACGACATGAAGGGAGTGGGGTTTCTGTTTCGTTGAGCTCAAGAAAGGGAAATATTGACTGGCGAAGACTTTTTGCCGATCACGGGATATCAATGACTGAGGATCAACTCAATCAATACAGGAAAGGACCATCGGACAGCGTTACCATTCGAGACGTTAATGGCACACCAATGATCAACCGTTCGACCAACACGTTAGCCGCAAACCCTGCGTCGTCAAACCAAATGGTCACAGTACCTGCGTTACCAAAACCATCTGCATTAGATGACCAGGTTGCTCGAGGCGTAGGCCTTGGCTTCGTTTTCTGAAACCCAACCCACCCCCCGCCTATGGGGGGTTTTTTTTGTGGTCACGCCAGGCTGATTGCCTGGTAGGCCTGTAGGTCTCCCTGTAAGTCATCCCCCACTACTAGGATTATCTACAGGAGTCTGTATGCGCAAATTCAAAATCTCGCATAGTCAATTGATTTGCTTTGCTCTAGCTTTGATTGGTTTGACCATAGTCGCATGTAGTGGTCGATCCCACCTTGGAATATTAATTCCAATTAGCATTGGTGTATTCATGCCGTTCTACTCTTTAGCTTATACCGGCTGTTTCACTTACCTTCCCAAAGCAAAGAGTATCGAATCTCCAATTCAAAAAACAGAGAACTCAGCACAATCCACAAGAACTAACAAACCTAGTATGACCGCGAATACCTTTCCTAAAGAATACGATCTCCGCGACATACCTTATCCACCCAAACGAAAGGGTGACAAACCAACATATAGCCTTCCCTGCGGCAATGGGCTTAGTCCTGAGAAACAACCGACAAGGGCACTGCCTCAGCGATGCGCCCTCCTAGGTTCAAAACCGAAGACCCATTCGAACAACCGCAACCCAGAGACCCCAGTCGGAGCAACACTGCCGTTGTTCACCAACGCTGAAACCCCTGCTACACATGACGACTCTGACGAAGTCTTCGTGCAGCACGACAGCATTTTCCTGTGAACTGATCCACAAACCGTCGCCATTTTTTGGCGGCGGTTTTTTTATCGTATATCTTTAATCTGTAGCTTTGGGCATGTAAGTTATATTCGTGTTTTGGTCTGCAAAAAATACGCATACCAAATTTTGCACGCATTAAAGAGTATAAAAACCGTAACATTTCTGGCGTCGCATTATTGACCGCATGTTTAACAGTTACCTATAATTTCAATCGTGGATCCAACCTAACGGAATACGATGGATAATATGGTTACTTATATGTCATATGGCTTTGACAATCACGGCGCAACGGAGATCGGCCTAACTTCCCTAGGGATGGTCTGAAGTAGCCATGTATTTCCCCGGCATACCACCTAGCGCAACTTTTAAACTCGCCAAATGATCAAAAAACAATCAATTCGACGAGTATTTCTTACGTTTTCGCCACCCGGACCCC
>NZ_JAEKDA010000015.1:0-217158 GCF_016405635.1 Pseudomonas sp. MF6755 | reverse complement strand
GGCCACCTCATGAACGCTACTTGCAGACAGACACTCTTCAATCAGTGATTGCTTGAGCGCTAGGTTGTATTTCGTCATGGAACACCCTCCCGAGGGGTCAGGTGTCCAACATTCGGGGGGCAGTTCACGTAAGGGCGGAACCCTAAGTGGCCGTTACCTAAATAACGGATATGCACACCCCCACCCAGAACTCCAAACGACCAACGGGGGCTTGCGCCACCCCCATTTACTTGTTAGCTTCTCGCAAAATGTTAACGATAACATTTACTCTAAAAATAAAAACAAAACAGAGACTCACGCCATGAAAATGCTCCCGAAAACCCTGTGTTTACTGGCTGTCGGCATCACCCTCGGCACTCAAGCATTTGCCGCCACTCAACCCGCGCCTATCCGCATCGGCGCGTCGTTCCAGGAAATCAACAACCCCTATTTCGTCACCATGAAAAACGCCCTGGAAGAAGCCGGTGCGACCATCGGTGCGAAGCTGATCATCACCGACGCCCGCCACGACGTGTCCAAGCAGGTCAGTGACGTTGAAGACATGCTGCAAAAAGGCATCGATATCCTGCTGATCAACCCCACCGATTCGGTCGGCGTGCAATCGGCCGTCAAGTCGGCCCATGCCGCTGGCGTCGTGGTGGTGGCGGTGGACGCCCAGGCGGACGGCCCGCTGGACTCGTTCGTGGGCTCGAAGAACTTCGATGCCGGTTTCCAGGCCTGCCAATACCTGGCTGAATCCATCGGTGACAAAGGCAATATCGCCATTCTCGACGGTATCGCCGTAGTGCCGATCCTCGAGCGTGTGCGCGGTTGCAAAGAGGCGGTGGCCAAGCACCCGGACATCAAGATTGTCAGCATCCAGAACGGTAAGCAGGAACGTGACCAGGCGCTGACCGTCACCGAAAACATGCTGCAGGCCCAGCCCACCCTCAAGGGCATTTTCAGCGTCAATGACAACGGCTCCCTTGGCGCACTCTCTGCCATCGAAGCCAGCGGCATGGAGGTGAAGCTGGTCAGCGTCGACGGCGCGCCGGAAGCGATCAAGGCGATCCAGAAACCCGGCAGCCATTTCATCGCCACCTCGGCCCAATACCCCCGCGACCAGATCCGCCTCGCCCTGGGCATTGCCCTGGCCAAGAAGTGGGGCGCGCAAGTTCCGGCCAGCGTGCCGGTGGACATCACCTTGATCGACCAGGCCAAGGCCAAGGACTTCAGCTGGTAAACCCCCCAGGCCCCACGCAGTCCGTGGGGCCCAGGTCTTCCTTCTGAACGCGAGGTCGGCGGTATGAGCAGTCTTCTGAAGCTGGAAAACATCTGTAAGCGGTACCCGGGAGTACAGGCCCTCAAGTCCATCAACCTGCAAGTGGAGCGCGGTGAAATCCACGCCTTGCTCGGGGAAAATGGCGCGGGCAAATCTACCCTGATGAAGATCCTCGGCGGCGTCGAGCATCAGGACGAAGGGCAGATCCTGATCGATGGCCAGGCCCGGCAATTTGCGACGTACCGCGACGCGATCGCTGCCGGTATCGGCATCGTGTTCCAGGAGTTCAGCCTGATTCCCTACCTCACGGCGGTAGAAAACATCTTCCTCGGCCATGAGTTGAGCAATCGCCTGGGCCTGTTGCGCAAGCGCGAGATGGCCGAGGCGGCGCAGGCGTTATTCCAGCGCCTGGGGGTGAGCATCGACCTGCACTGCGCGGTCAAGCACCTGAGCGTTGCCGAGCAGCAGTTCGTCGAAATCGCCAAGGCCCTGGCCCTGGATGCGCGCCTGCTGGTACTCGACGAACCCACCGCGACCCTGACCCCCAGCGAAGCCGAGTTGCTGTTCGAGATCATGCGCGAACTCAAGCGCCAGGGGGTGGCGGTGATTTTCATCTCGCACCATCTGGAAGAGATTTTCCAGGTGTGCGACCGCATCAGCGTGCTGCGCGATGGCGGCAATGTGGGCGTCACCGATGTGGCCGACAGTGATATCGACCGCCTGGTGGAGATGATGGTCGGTCGCCGCCTGGAATGCAGTTTCCCACCCAAGCCAACCACCGAACGCGGCCCGTTGTTGCTGGAGGTCAAGGACATCCAGTTGGTGCGCAACGGCCCGCACAATAGTTTCCAACTGCACAAGGGTGAGATTCTCGGCTTCGCCGGGCTGGTGGGCTCAGGCCGCACCGAGCTGGCCCTGGGCATGATGGGCGCGCTGCCGTCGGTGAGCAAAGAGGTATGGCTGCGCGGCGAAAAGATCAGCCTCGACGACCCGGCCCAAGCCTTGGCGCAAGGCATCGGCCTGCTGCCGGAAAGCCGCAAGAGTGAAGGGCTGATCACCGATTTCAGCATTCGCGAAAACATCACCCTGAACAACCTGCCCAAGTATCAGAACGCCTCGGGCCTGATCGACAAGGCCAGGGAATGCGCCAGCGTCGAAGCGCTGATGCGCCAGTTGTCGATCAAGGCGCCCAGCGGCGAGAGCCGGGTGCTTAACCTCAGCGGCGGCAACCAGCAAAAAGTCGTGATCGCGCGCTGGATCAACCATCACTGCGACGTGCTGGTGTTCGATGAACCCACACGCGGCATCGACGTCGGCGCCAAGGCGCAGATCTACGCCTTGATGCGCAGCCTCACCGAACAAGGCTACGCCATCATCATGATTTCTTCCGAACTGCCCGAAGTCATCGGCATGTGCGACCGCGTCGCCGTGTTCCACAAGGGCGCGATCGTCAAGGTGCTGGAAGCGTCCGCCGTCAATCCTCAAGAGGTCATGCGCCATGCAACAGGGGGCTCAAGTGAATACGTCCATTAACCCGACAGGCACCAGTCGCTTGCGCCTGAACCTGGCACGGTTGCTGCGCTCGCCGGCGTTTTATCCGTTTGTCGGGCTGGTGGTGGTGACCCTGGTGATGATCCTTGCCAGCGACACGTTCCTCACCGCCAGCAACCTCTCCAACATCGCCCGCCAGGTATCGATCAACGCGATTATCGCGGTGGGCATGACCTGCGTGATTCTCACGGGCGGCATCGATTTGTCGGTGGGCCCGGTGATGGCGTTGTCCGGCACCTTGACTGCCGGGCTGATGGTCGCGGGTGTGCCGCCGGGCCTGGCGATTGGCGTCGGGCTGCTGGTGGGCGTGGCCTTCGGTATCGGCAACGGGTTATTCGTGGCTTACCTGCACATGCCGCCGATCATCGTCACCCTGGCGACCATGGGCATCGCCCGTGGGTTCGGGCTGATGTACACCGATGGCTATCCGATTTCCGGGTTGCCGGAGTGGTTTGCCTTTTTCGGGCGCGGCAGTGTGTTCGGCATGCAGGTGCCAATCCTAATCATGCTGCTCACCTACCTGGCCGCCTATGTGCTGCTGCAACACACGCGTATTGGCCGCTACATCTACGCCATCGGTGGCAATGAAGAAGCAGTGCGCTTGTCCGGGGTACGCGCAGCACGCTTCAAGCTGCTGGTGTATGGCATCAGTGGCCTCACCGCCGCGATTGCCGGGCTGGTGCTCACTTCGCGCCTGATGAGCGGCCAGCCGAATGCCGGTGTGTCGTTCGAGCTGGATGCGATTGCCGCCGTGGTACTGGGCGGCGCCTCGATTGCCGGCGGGCGCGGGGTGATCGTCGGCACCTTGCTTGGCGCCATGCTGCTCGGAGTGTTGAACAACGGTTTGAACATGCTTGGCGTGTCGCCCTACGTCCAGAGCGTGATCAAGGGCGGGATCATTTTGCTGGCTATCTTTATCAGCCGTCAGCGCCATCGATAAATACCTCACCACACAGGACCGAACACCATGGACAAGCACACCCAAATGCAAGCCGTCGTCTGCCACGGCCCGAAAGACTATCGCCTGGAACGTATCGGCAAACCCCAGCCCCGCGCCAATGAACTAGTGATCCGCATCGCCGCCTGCGGCATCTGCGCCAGTGACTGCAAGTGCCACTCGGGCGCGGCGATGTTCTGGGGCGGTGACAACCCCTGGGTCAAGGCGCCGGTGGTGCCGGGCCATGAGTTTTTCGGCTACGTGGTGGAAGCGGGCGAGGGCGCCGAGGAGCATTTTGAGGTCAAGGTCGGTGACAAGGTCATCGCCGAACAGATTGTGCCGTGTGGCAAGTGCCGCTTCTGCAAGTCGGGCAAATACTGGATGTGCGAGGTGCACAACATCTTCGGCTTCCAGCGCGAAGTGGCCGAAGGCGGCATGGCCCAGTACATGCGCATTCCCAAGACCGCTATCGTGCACAAGATTCCCGAGTCGGTGTCGCTGGAAGACTCGGCGCTGGTGGAACCCATGGCCTGCTCGATCCATACCGTCAACCGCGGTGATCTGCAGCTCGACGATGTGGTGGTGATTGCCGGTGCGGGCACCCTCGGCCTGTGCATGGTTCAGGTGGCGGCGTTGAAGACGCCGAAAAAACTGGTGGTGATCGACATGGTCGACGAGCGCCTGGAACTGGCGAAAAAATATGGTGCCGATGTGGTGATCAACCCGGCCCGTGACGACGCCCGCGAGATCATCAACGGCCTCACGGATAACTACGGCTGCGACGTCTACATCGAAACCACTGGCGTCCCGGCCGGCGTCACCCAGGGCCTGGACCTGATCCGCAAGCTCGGGCGCTTTGTCGAATTCAGCGTGTTTGGCGCCGAGACCAGTGTCGACTGGTCGATCATCGGCGACCGCAAGGAGCTGGATGTACGCGGCGCGCACCTTGGCCCGTATTGCTACCCGATTGCCATCGACCTGTTCGAGCGTGGCCTGGTTACCTCCAAAGGCATCGTCACCCATGATTTCCCGCTGGACGACTGGGCCGAAGCGTTTGAGCTGGCCAACTCGACCAAGTCGATCAAGGTGCTGTTGAAACCGGTGCTGCCTGGCCATGAATAACAGCATGAGCTACGTCATGGGTGTCGACATAGGGACCCAAAGCACCAAGGCGCTGCTGGTGGATGCCCACGGCACGATCATCGCCCAGCACAGTCAGGGCTATCGGGTGGATACGCCGAAAGTGCGCTGGGCCGAGCAATGGCCGCAGGTGTGGCTGGACGCGGTCCAAGACTGCGTGGCCCAGTGCATGGCCAAGGCTGGCGTGCCGGCGCAGCAGGTCAAGGCGCTGTGCATCAGCAGCCTGTACGGTGGCTCGGGGATTGCCGTGGATGCGCAGATGACGCCGCTGCACCCATGCCTGATCTGGATGGACCGGCGTGCCGGCGAGCAAGTGGCCTGGGTGCGCGAGCATGTGGACCTGGACCGGCTGTTCACGGTCACCGGTAACTCGGTAGACAGCTACTACGGCTTCACCAAGATGCTCTGGCTCAAGCAGCATCAGCCTCAGGTGTGGGCAAACACCCGTTACCTGCTGCCGCCCAACAGCTACATCAACTGGTGCTTGACCGGCGAATTGGCGGTGGACCACAGCAGCGCCGGCAATATCGGCGGTGTGTATGACGTGGCGCGGCGCGGTTGGTCCGAGGAGATGCTCGCGGCGCTGGAGATTCCCCTGGCGATGATGCCCGAGCGCCTGCTGTATTCCGGCGAGGTGGTGGGTGGGCTGTTGCCGGACTGGGCCGTGCGCCTGGGCTTGCAGGCGGGCACGCCGATTCTTGCTGGCGGCGTGGACGCGGCCATGGCGACCCTGGCCGCTGGCGTCACCCAACCGGGCAACCATGTGGCGATGATCGGCACCAGCATGTGCTGGGGCTACCTCAACCAGCAGGTCGATGCACACCATGGCTTGGTGAGCATGCCCCACGTCTACAACGGCCACCGCGACCTGTACATCTTCGGCGGTGCGATCACTGCCGGGGCCTCGGTCAGCTGGTTTCGCGAGCAGTTCTGCCAGGCCGAAGAACAGCAGGCCAAGGCGACGGGGCAAGACAGCCTGGTGCTGCTGGAACAGAGCGCGATGAAGATCCCGGCGGGCAGTGAAGGCCTGTTGTTCCTGCCGTACCTGATGGGCGAACGCAGCCCGGTATGGGACGACCGCGCCAGTGGCAGTTTTGTCGGGCTCAACCTGTATCACAGCCGCATCCACCTGTATCGCGCAGTGCTGGAGGGGGTGAGTTTTGCCCTGCGCCACAATATCGAGGCGGGCACCCAGGGCGCCCATTCCCTGGACCCGCGCCTGATTGTGGTGGGCGGGGCGAGCCATTCGGATTTATGGATGCAGATCATCGCCGATGTCACGCGTTACCCGGTTTACACGATTGTCCAGGAGGTTGAAGCCGCCTTGGGCGCGGCGTTGTTGGCGGCGCATACGGTGGGGTTGGTGAGTGACGCGGCGATGGACACGGGCTGGGTGCAGTTGGAGCAACGGGCGCAGCCCAAGCGCGAGAATGTCATGGCCTATGACCGAGCGTTTACCGAGTACCTGAAGCTGTATCCGGCCCTCAAACCGATCATGCACAACCTGCAAGCCGACTGATTCAACACGGTCCAAAAATGTGGGAGCGGGCTTGCTCGCGAATGCGGTGTGCCAGTCACTACATGCATGGCTGAACCACCGCATTCGCGAGCAAGCCCGCTCCCACAAGGGGTCTTTATTGTTCTCGAGAGTTTCGTTTATGCAAGCCACCTTCGATTTCACCCACCAGCGCATCCTCGTTACCGGCGCCAGCAGTGGCATCGGTCGCGAAATCGCCCGGCAACTGATCAACAGCGGCGCCGAAGTCTTCGCCCTCGGCCGCGACGCCAACGCGCTGTCGCAACTGGGCTGCCGCACGTTGTGCCTGGATATCGCCGACAGCGCGGCCCTCGATAAAGCGCTGCAAGACCTGCCGCCCCTGCACGGCCTGGTCAACTGCGCCGGCATCTCGCGCCTGGAGCCCGCCGCCGCCATCAGCGCCGAGGCTTTCGATCAGGTGATGAACGTCAATGCCCGTGCCGCTGCCCAGGTGGCCAGTCGTGTCGTGGCAAAAATGCTCGAGGCGAATATCGCCGGCAGTATCGTCAACGTTTCCAGCCAGGCGTCGTTGGTGGCGCTGGACGACCATCTCGGCTACTGCGCCTCCAAAGCCGCACTGGATGCAATCACCCGAGTGCAATGCGCTGAATGGGGGCGTTTCGGCATACGCGTCAACAGCGTCAATCCCACGGTGACGTTGACGCCGATGGCGAGCATGGCCTGGTCCGACCCGGCCAAGCGCGACCCAGCGCTGGCAGCCATTCCGTTGGGGCGTTTTGCGCAACCGGCGGAAGTGGCGTTGCCAGTGCTGTTCCTGCTGAGCGACGCGGCAAGCATGATCAGTGGCGTGAGCTTGCCTATCGATGGTGGTTACACCAGCCGCTAGCCGTTTTCCAACTGCCCGGCGATGACGACCTTGTCCCGTGGCTTGTACGGGTCTTGCAGGCGGTCGAGCAGCAGGCGTACTGCGCTGCTGCCAGCCAGGGAGGCGTCGTGGGCCACGCAGGCGATGGGTACGCCGAAAATATCGGCGAAGGGCAGGCGGTCGATACCGCAGATGGTCAGGCTGTCGTGGGGGATGTTGTGCATGCGCAATGCGCGCAGGGCTCCCAGGGTGATCAATTGGTTGAAACCCATGATTGCATCCGGCACCGAGTGATCGGCCAGGTAGTCGAGGGTGTGCAGGTAAGCCGGCATCAAGGTGTAGTCGCCGGCCTGCACTTCAACTTCGACCTGCGGGTGTTCGGCCAGCACTTCGCGCAGGCCCTTGAGACGCTCCACGGTGATGCGTGAATGCTCGGGGCCGGTCAGCACCAGCAGGCGTTTGAAGTGTGGGGTCTGGCGTAGCAGGTAGTGTGCGGCCTGTAGGCCACTGTGGTAATTGTCGAGCACCACGCGGCTGAAAGGGCTGTCGTGGATAGTGCGATCAAGCAGTACCACCGGCGTCTTGCCGTTGGCCAGGCGCTCAAGATAGTCAGGCTGGTAGCTGGGCTCATCGGAGACCGGCGAGAGGATGATCCCCGCCACGCGGTAGCCCAGCAGGGTGTCCACCGCTTTGCTCTCGAGTTCTTCCAGCTCGTCGGTGTCCACCAGCATGATGGTGTAGCCGTGCTGTTTGGCCTCGCGGGAAATCGCCTTGATCATCTCGCTGTAGAACGGGTTGTCCACCGATGCGGTAATCACCCCGATGATCAGGCTTTCACTGCGCTTGAGCCCACGGGCGAAGGCATTGGGCACATAGTCCAGCTCGCGCGCCACCTCGAGGATGCGCGCCAGGGTGGCGGGTTTGACCAGGTCGGGTTTGCTCAGCGCCCGGGACACCGTGATGGTGGTCATGCCGACCCGTTTGGCGATGTCGCTGATGGTGACGGACTTTTTCTTGTTCATCGCAAAGGCTGCAAAAGGAAACACCCGCAGGCTAGCATGCGCGGCGCCATCCGGCGCTTCAAATCAGCGGATCCCAGCGTTGCGACCAGTCACTTTCGGCCTTGACCACCTCGCGCAGCAGCGCCAATGCCTGTTGCAACACCGCCGAATCCCGCGCCCGTGAATACACCAGGTAAGTGGGGAAACTGAACTCCGGTGCCTTGGCTACCCGCTGCATCACGCCACTGTCCAGGTAGCTCTGCACCACCCTCGTGCGGAAATACCCTGCGCCGCCATGCTCCAGGATGTACTGCAACGCCAGCGGTCCGAGGTTGAAACTCAGCGCAGCGCGGGCCTTGTCGGGCAGGGCGGTGTCATGTTGCTGGCGAAAACCCTGGCCCCAATCGATATACACGTACGGCTCCGGCTGGCTTGCCAGTTGCACCAGGATCAGTTTTTCCTCCAGCACCTGCTCCACCTGCAAGCCCGGCCAGTAGTGCGGCTGGAACACCAACGCGGCATCGAGCACGCCCAGTTCCAACTGGCGCAACAGATAGTCGCCTTCGCGGATTTCGGTGCGCAGGGCATGCCCGGGGATGTGCTCGCGCAGGGCCTGGGCCCAGCCGAGCATCAACGGGTTGCACAAGCTGACCTCGCCGCCGATATGCAGCACATTGCGGTAACCATCGGGTAACGGCAGGTCACGCTTGGCGGCTTCCCAGGTTTGCAGCAGCTGGTTGGCGTACACCACGAAGGCCTCGCCATCGGCGGTCAGGCGTGCCCCTGCGCGGTTGCGGATAAACAGCGTGCTGCCCAGTTGGCTCTCCAGGTTCTTCACGCGGGCGGTGATGGCGGTCTGGGTGACGTGCAGTTTCTCGGCTGCTGCGGCGAGGCTGCCGCAGCGGGTGATTTCGAGGAAGGTGCGTGCCAGTTCGATGTCCATGGGGGAGTCGCAGAAGAAAGTGACGGTTATTGTAGAGTCATTGTCCCCTGGACTGGCATTCATTCATGCAGCAGAGGCTACGAGACCAAATACTCTGCCGTTTCGACTACCGTCGCCGAGCCAGGGGCAGACGGGTACTCGGCCCAGTACAAACTGTTGTGCGGTTGCAGCGTAAGGCCTTCACCCACTTCGCTGCCGTCGGTACGCAGCAGCCGGTATGCATAGCTGATCAAAAATACGCCAACGGCTTTATAGGCGCCCAGGGTGCACCAGACAGTGAACGTTTTTGAGGTTGTCCAACCTTGGGTGATTGCGTTGCTCTGGCTGATGCTGAAGTTGCTTTTCGCAGCGGTTTTGAACAGCCCCGCAAAGCCAGCCTCTACGCTTAACTCTATTCCTGCAGTGGTTGAGTTCGTTTGCGTGCTGCTGGTTGATTCACTGGAATGGATCGCCCAGTTGTAGCGTTGAACGTCACCCGTGTTGTTGTGAGCATGGCGAACCAGCACGTAGTTCTCGGTTCTCTGCAAGTGGTACTGAGGTGATTGAATGAACTGCTGATCCGGCGTCAATACGGGGTCAGAGATAACGAACCAAGGCAGTACCATTGTGTAGGTCGCGTTATTACGCTCGAAGTCCGATGGCCGGGCGTAGCCTGTCAACACCGGCGCGTGCGAGGGCGCGACGGGGGCCTGGATGGGCAGGTGCGTACGCAGGGCGAAGGCGCGGGTGACGGATGAGGGCATTGAATATTGGTTATGACCGATAGAGGTTCCCGTACAAAAGAACACTTCTGCCGGCAAGGGCGAGGGCGGCGCAATTTTCCAGGCGGAGAAGTTCGTGCCCGCCTGCGTGCCCCTGTCGTTCCAGACCTCCTCATCGATCCGGGCTTGAATAACCAGGTCTTTACGCACACATTTGACCGCTGCGTTACTCGGAGGTCGAAGGGAATTGTTACAGACCAACCCCATGCTCACGTAACCGGGCGGTGCTACCGGGCGCCAGATCGAAAGGGTGAGTTCGGGTCTGTCTAGCTGCCACACCCAGGTAAAGTCGATCGGTGGTTTGAGCGCGGTCCCTGTCGGGCCCTGTGCGTCCGCCACCACTGGCACCACCTTCAGGCCGTGGATATCGCGGAAGTTAGGCTCGAGTACATCGCCCAGTATTGAATATTCGGCCAGTTCCGGGGGAACTCTGGGGCGATAGAACGTGATGGGCTTATCGCCGAAGTGCTCGTTCTCGCTATTGCCGGTACGGTTATTTCCGTAGTAGGAAAAGTTGTGTGTGAAGTTGATCAAAAGATCTTTGTATCTGATCGGGTCCAAGGTGCATGTACTCTTCAAGGTTAAGGGTTATGACCTTGAGGATTTGACTGCTGATCAGGCCTGTGGCGGCGGTACATAGATGCCCCAGGCCTTGATGACTTCACTGTGGGGACGCCCGATGTTCGGTTGGAAATGCCTTGGCGTATCGCTGGCACACCCGCAGTGCGTCAGTGACGGCGGTTGCCGCTTTTGCTTATCTGGGGCGACGTTCGTGCGTAGCGTCTTACTGGATCCCGATAGACCATCGCCGTGTCGCCTGGTCTTCGTGGCGCTTGTCGAGATCAATTTCGTATTGGCACTGCGGACCTTCGCAACTGTGTTCGAGTTTCAGCGCAGGCAGGGTTTGAACCGGGAACAGTGGCTTGGCCGGGGCCGTCAAGTCGACCGGCACAACTTGCGAAGGTGGAGCTGTGTAGGTCAGGTCCAACGGCGCGCCGTGGGCCATGACAGGCAGGAGGGCGAGCACTGCGCTCGTCAGGACAGTCCTTGTGAATTCCATCTGAAACAATCCGGGCAACAAAAAGAGGCGCGAATTATAGGCCATCCGCGACCGCAGATGCACACGGCAATCTGCGGTCGAAAGCCGCGGTTCAGGGCACGCTCGGTGCTTCAAGGTGTTCGGTGGGGAACGCCTTTGCGTACGTTCGACACACCCCTAACACCATCTCATCGGCAAAACGCGCGCCCACCACATGCAAGCCCACCGGCAGCCCATTCGCCGCCAACCCACACGGCACCGACGCCGCCGGTTGCTGCGTCAAGTTGAAGGGGTAGGTGAACGGCGTCCATTCCATCCACTCGTTCATCCCCGAGTCGGGCGGTACGTTGTGTCCGGCGTCGAACGCGGTGATCGGCATCATCGGCGACACGAGCACGTCGTAGTGCTCATGAAACGCCGCCATACGCGCCACCAATGCTGCCCGCGCTTCCAAGGCTGCGTTGAAATCCTTCAGGCTCAGCCGCTCGCCGCGTTGCGCAATACGCAGCAGCCCTGGGTCCAGCAGTTGCCGTTGGGCGTCGTTCATGGAGCCGGTCAAGCGTGCAGCGCCGGCAGCCCACAACGTGCTGAACACCTCAAGCGGGTCGCTGAAACCTGGGTCGATCTGCTCGACATGGGCGCCCAATTGCACCAGGCCCTCCACGGCCTGGGCGACCACCTTGGCGACCTGCGGATCCACATCCACATAGCCGAACGTGGGGCTATAGGCCACACGCAAGCCTTTCAAATCTGTACCCGGCGTCAGCCACGGCGTGGTTCTCGGTGCACCGATCAAGCCATCCCGCGCATCCGCGTGTGCCACGGTCTGTAGCATCAGCACACTGTCTTCCACCGTGCGGGTCATCGGCCCCAGGTGCGAGAGGATTGTCATGGAACTGGCCGGCCATTGCGGCACATAGCCGAAGGTCGGTTTGATCCCGAACGTGCCGGTAAATGCACAGGGAATACGAATCGAGCCGCCCGCATCGCTGCCCTGGTGCAGCACGCCGAGGTTCAGCGCCGCCGCTGCACCCGCGCCACCGGACGAGCCGCCTGCCGTGGTGCGGGTGTCCCACGGGTTGCGGGTGATCCCGTACAGCGGGTTGTCGGTCACGCCTTTCCAGCCGAATTCGGGGGTAGTGGTCTTGCCCAGCAACACCGCACCGGCCTTGCGCATAAAGGCCGAGAAGGGCGCGTCCACATCCCATGGGCCTTCGGCTGAAGACGTGCGTGAACCCTTGCGCGTCGGCATGCCGAGAGTCAGCGTGAGGTCTTTGATCGACGCCGGTACGCCATCCAGTGCGCCGCAAGGCTCACCTTTCAGCCAGCGTTGTTCCGAGGCCCGCGCAGCGTTCAATGCGCCGTGTGGGTCCACATGGCAGTAGGCGTTCACCACCGGGTTATAGCGTTCGATGCGCAGTAAAGCGTCTTCGGTGACTTCTACCGGTGACAAGCTCTTGTCGCGAAAATGCTGCAACAGTTGCACCGCCGTCAGTTGCCCAATCTCACTCATGCCACGTCCCCCTGAGCCGCATTGACCATGGCGCGCAGCAACACTGCGCAACCGGCCGCCAGGTCATCCGGCGCGGCGTTTTCGATTTCGTTATGGCTGATGCCGCCTTCGCACGGCACAAAGATCATCCCGGCCGGGCCCAGTTCGGCGACGAAAATCGCGTCATGCCCGGCACCGCTGACGATGTCCATATGACTCAAGCCCAAGGCACGCGCGCCATCGCGAACGGCGTTGACGCAGGCCGGGTTGAAGTCCAGCGGCGGGAAGTCGGCGGTGGGTGTCAGTTCAAACGTCAACCCGTGGCGGGCGGCCGTGGTTTCGATCACGCCGCGCACTTCATCGACCATGGCTTGCAGCTTGTCGGCATGCAGGTGGCGCAAATCGATGGTCATGTGCACCTGGCCGGGAATCACATTGCGCGAACCCGGGTGCAGGCTCAGGCAACCGACGGTGCCGCAGGCGTGCGGCTGTTGTTGGTGGGCGATACGGTTGACTGCGCTGACCACCTCGGCAGCGCCGACCAGCGCGTCCTTGCGCAGGTGCATGGGCGTGGGGCCGGCGTGGGCTTCGACGCCGATGAGAGTCAGGTCGAACCACTTCTGGCCCAGGCAACCCATGACCACGCCAATCGTGGTGGCCTGGTCTTCCAGCACCGGGCCTTGCTCGATATGGGCTTCGAAATACGCACCCACCGGGTGGCCCAGCACTTCACGCGAACCGGCATAGCCGATGCGCTGCAATTCGGCGCCCACCGACAGGCCCTGGTCATCGAGCTTGTCGAGGGTGTCCTGCAAGTCGAACTTCCCGGCAAACACCCCGGAGCCCATCATGCACGGCGGGAAGCGCGAGCCTTCTTCGTTGGTCCACACCACCACTTCAATCGGCGCTTGGGTCTCGATCTGCAAGTCATTCAACGTACGGATGACTTCCAGCCCGGCCATCACCCCGTAGCAGCCGTCGAACTTGCCGCCGGTAGGTTGGGTGTCGATATGGCTGCCGGTCATCACCGGCGCCAGGGAGGGATTGCGCCCGGGACGCCGGGCAAAAATATTGCCGATGGCATCCACGCTGACACTGCACCCGGCCGCCTCGCACCACTGCACGAACAAGTCGCGGGCCTGGCGGTCGAGGTCGGTCAGGGCCAGGCGACAGACACCGCCCTTGGCCGTTGCGCCGAGTTGGGCCAGGTCCGTCAGCGATTGCCACAAGCGGTCGCGGTTGATCAGCGGGGCGTTGCTCTGGAGCGATTGCGCAAAGCTATTCATCAGAGATCTCCAATCAGGCACTCAACGCCAGATAACGGTTCTTGATCGACGGGTCGGCACGGAAGTCAGCGGCGCTGCCTTCGTACACCACGCGCCCCTGTTCGAGCACGTAATGGCGGTCGGCAAGCTTGTCGCAGACCATCAGGTTCTGTTCCACCAGCAGCACCGGCAGGCCTTCGTCCTTGACCTTGCGCAGTATCTTCACCAGCTCGTCGACGATCACCGGGGCCAGGCCCTCGGTGGGCTCATCGAGGATCAGCAGCTTGGGGTCGTTAAGCAGGGCGCGGGCGATGGCGAGCATCTGCTGTTCGCCGCCGGACAGCGCGTGGCCGGCGTTTTTGCGCCGTTCCTTGAGGCGCGGGAACATCGCGTACACGTCTTGCAGTTGCCAGCGGCTGCTTTTGCGTACGGCGATGCGCAGGTTTTCCTCGACGCTGAGCAGGCGGAAAATCCCACGGTTCTCCGGCACCAGCGCCAAACCCTGACGCGCAATTTCAAAAATCTTCTGCCCCACCAGTGCCTGGCCGTTGAAGTGAATCTGGCCCTGGCGCGGGCAGATAATCCCGAGGATGCTGCGCAAGGTGGTGGTCTTGCCGGCGCCGTTGCGGCCGAGCAGCGTCACCAGTTCGCCCGGGTTAACGGTCAACGACACGCCTTCGAGCACGTGGCTCTTGTCGTAGTAGGAATGGATATTCTCGACGATCAGCATCAGGCAGCCTCCCCAAGATAAGCACTGCGCACACGTTCATCGGCACGCACGAACTCTGGTGTGCCTTCCACCAGGATCTGCCCGTGGCTCATCACCGTGATGCGTTGGCTGATGGACATGACGATGCTCATGTTGTGTTCGATCAGCAACACCGTGTGGTCGCGGCCGAGGTCGCTGATCAGTTGGGTCATGATCGGGATGTCATCGATGCCCATGCCTGAGGTGGGCTCGTCGAGCATCAACAGTTTCGGCTTGGAGCAGATCGACATGCCCACCTCCAGCACCCGCTGCTGGCCGTGGGACAACTCGCCGGCCAGGGTGTCGGCGCGGGCGCTGAGTTGCAGGCGTTCCAGTACCTGGTCGGCCATCTCCAAGTGCTCACGTTTGCTGTCCACACGGCGCCAGAAATTCAGGGCGCGCGCACCGTCACGGCCTTGGGCAGCCAGGCGCAGGTTTTCGCGCACGCTGAGGTTCTGGAACAGGCTGGTGAGCTGGAACGAGCGCGCCATGCCCAGGCCAACGCGGGCGTGGGCGGGTTTGCGCATCAGGTTCTTGCCGTCGAAATGAATCGCCCCGGCGGTGGCCTGGCGTTCGCCGGTCAGGCAGTGGAACAGGCTGGTCTTGCCGGCGCCATTGGGGCCGATAATGGTGTGGATGGTGCCGGCCTCGACCTTGAGGTTGACGCCATTGACGGCATGGAACGCGCCATAGGCCAGTTCCAGGTTCTGGGTTTCCAGCAGGATGCTCATAGCCCTTCCTCCTTGGCAGCGACGGCGGTTTTGCGGCTGCCACGCACTTTCTCGAACAGCGACGCCAGGCCGCCCCACAAACCACCGCGCATAAAGATCACCACCAGGATCAGGATCACCCCCAGCAGCATCAGCCAGCGCGGCCACAGGTCGGAGAGGAAATCGCCCAGCAGCACGATGGAGCCGGCACCGAGCAATGAGCCGAACAGCGAGCCGGTACCGCCGACGATGGTCATGATCAGGATGTTCTCGGACATCACCAGGTCGATATTCGACAGCGGTACAAAGTGCAGCAGCATGGCGTACAGCGCGCCGGCAATCCCGGTAACCGCGCCGGACAGCACGAACACCAGGATCTTGAAGTGCCGCGTGTCATAGCCGATGGCCGAGGCGCGGGTTTCGTTTTCGCGGATCGCCATCAGCGTGCTGCCGAACGGCGAGGCGATTACCCGGCGGGCGCCGATAAAGATCAGCAGGAACAGCACCGCGACAAAGCCATAGAAGGCGCGGGCGTCGGCCAGTGACAGCAGCACGGTGTCGCCGACACGGATTTCCGGGCGCGGCACGCTGAGCAGGCCGTTGTCGCCACCGGTCCAGTCGCTCAAGGTGTAGGCGACAAAGTAGGCCATCTGGCTGAACGCCAAGGTCAGCATCACGAAGTAGATGCCGGTGCGACGAATCGCCAGGGCACCGACCAGCAAGGCCAGGAACCCACCGGCCAGCGCGGCGCCGAGCAGCGCAGTGAACAAGCCCAGTTGCAGGTGAATCATCAGCAACGCCGCGCAGTAGGCACCGGCGCCAAAGAAGATGCCTTGGCCGAACGACAACAGCCCGGTGTAGCCCAGCAGCAGGTTGCAGGCCAGGGCGGCCATGGCAAAGATCAGGATCTCGGTGGCCAGGGTCGCCGAGGGCAATATCAACGGCAGGCCGATCAGTACCGCCAGTACCCACAGCAACATGGCGTTGGATTGCGTCTTGGCAAACGGCAGGGGATTTTTCTCGCTCATGTCAGGCTCTCCCGAACAGGCCGTAGGGGCGGACCAGAATCACCACGGCCATCGCACCGTAGATCATCAGGCTCGCACCCTGGGGCCAGAGTGTGGTCATCAGGCTTTGCACCACGCCCACCAGCAAACCGCCGACCAGCGCACCACTGAAGGAGCCCATGCCGCCGATCACCACCACCACGAACGCCACCCCGAGAATCTCCGGGCCGACGAAGGGCTGGGCGCCGCGCAACGGTGCGAACAACACCCCGGCGACACCGGCCAGGGCCACGCCGAGGGCGAAGGTCATGGAGAACAGGCGGAAAATATTGGTGCCCAGCAGCGACACCGTTTCCGTGCTCTCACTGCCGGCACGCACCAGGGCGCCGAAGCGCGTGCGTTCCAGCAGCAGCCACAGGCCCAGGCCGACCAGCCCGGAAAACACGATGAGGAACAGGCGGTAGTAGGGGTAGACGAAATCACCCACCACCAGCACGCCGCGCAGCAGTTCGGGTACCGCGACGCTTTTGCCCACCGGGCCCCAGATCATCACGCTGGCTTCCTGGATGATCAGCGCGATCCCCAGGGTAACCAGGATCTGGAACATATGCGGCAAGTGGTAAATGCGCTGGATCAGCAAGCGCTCGATCACCCAGGCCAGCGCGGCCACCACCAGCGGCGCGATCAGCAGCGCCAGCCAGAAGTTGCCGGTGAGGCTCACGGCGGTGTAGCAGATGTAGGCACCCAGCAGGAAGAACGCGCCGTGGGCGAAGTTGACGAAGTTGAGCAGGCCGAAAATGATCGTCAGCCCCACCGCAATCAGGAAGTAGATCATCCCCAACCCAAGGCCGTTGAGGATCTGGAACAGGTAAAGATTAAGCATGCAGGAACCCTCCGCAGGACGCCGCTTGCGCGGACCTGCGCGACACAATTTAAGGGGTCAGCCGAGCGAGCAGCCTGTGGCTTCCACTGGCGGGAACGACTGGCCGGCGCTGAGCACTTTAGCCAGGTCGTCCTTGTCGGCCATGTCGCCGCTGGCCTTGCCGACCAGCAGGTAGTAATCCTTGATCACCTGATGGTCGCCGGCACGGATCGACTCCTTGCCGGTCGGGCCTTCGTAGCTCAAGCCTTGCATGGCCTTGGCCACGGTCGCGCCGTCGAAACTGCCGGTGGCGATGATGGTCTCGAGCATGACCTTGGTGCTGATGTAGTCGGCGGCCAGCGGGTAGGTGGGGTTGATGCCGTATTTGGCCTGGGTCAGCTTGACCAGTTCACGGTTGAGCGGGGTGTCGACCTGGTGCCAGTACTGCGCGCCGAGGTATACGCCTTCGAGTACATCGCTGCCCAGTTCCTGGAACTGATCGAGGCCGGCTGACCACACCAGCAGCACCTTCATGCGCTCCTTGATGCCGAAATTCACGGCCTGGCGCAGGGTGTTGGACGACTGGCTGCCAAAGTTGAGCAGCACCAGCACATCGGGCTTGGTGGAAATGGCGTTGGTCAGGTAGCCGGAGAATTCCTGTTCCTGCAGCGAGTGGTAGCTGTTGCCGACGTGTTCCAGGCCGTGCTCCTTGAGCACGTTCTTGGCACCTTCGAGCAAGGCTTCGCCAAACACGTATTGCGGCGTGATGGTGTACCAGCGCTTGGCGTCCGGCAGCAGCTTGATCAGCGGCACCATGGTTTCGCGGATCGCGCCGTAGGTGGGCACTGACCAGCGGAAGGTCGCCTTGTTGCAGTCTTTGCCTGTGACTTCATCGGCGCCCACCGGGGTCATGAACACGCCGCCAACCTTGTCGACTTCCTTGGCCACCGCCAGTGCCGACGAAGACAAGGTGCAACCCTGGAAGAACCGTGCGCCGTCCTGCGCAATGGCTTCCTGCACCTTGCGCACCGCCTTGCCGGCATTGCCTTCGGTATCGATGACCTTGTAGTTCAGCGGGCGCCCGAGCAATTCGGGGTGCTGGTCTACCGCCAGGCGCGAACCCATGTCGGCAAATTTGCCATAGCTGGCAAAGGCGCCAGACATGGACTTGAGGCCGTAAAAGGTAAAGGGCTCGGCGGCGAATGCCGAACGCACGCTCAGCGGCAAGCTGAGGGCGGCGGCCGCGGTGAGGCTGGCTTTCAATAACGTACGACGCTGCATGGGGTGACTCCCTGGTTTAGTTATTGGCAGGAGCGGCAAGGGCGATACGGTGGAGCAAGGGCCTGTGGGCAGGCCTGTTATTGAATTGAGTGAAACGGTCTAACGGTCGCAACTGGGTCGAAATGTGGGAGCGGGCTTGCTCGCGAATGCGGTAGGTCAGCCACGCATGCAGTGACTGATACACCGCATTCGCGAGCAAGTCGAATCGTCGCACCGCCGCTCCCACATTGGTTTTTCGGTGTTCTTATCGATGATCGAACTCCAAAAGGAAATGCGGGCTGACCTGGCCTTCCAGCGCAGTCATGTGGTGTTCGGCATCGCACATATGCTCATGCATCAAACCACGCACGGCACTTTCATCCCCGGCGCGAAACGCGATCAGCAGTTGCTTGTGATAGTCGAGGTTGGCCGCGTCGAACTGTTTGCGTTTGGGCTTGTAGGCTTTTTTCAGCACCACCAGATCGCGCAGCAGGTCATTGAGAAACTGCGCCATAAAGCTCAGCAATGGGTTGGGGCAGGCCCTGGCCAGCAGGTTATGGAACTCCAGTTCCGCCAGGCGCTGTTCGCGCTGGCCGGCTTCGCTGTCTTCGGGGGCGCTGCACAAATCCACGTTGGCTTGCAAGGCGTGATAATCGTCTTCGCTCAAGCGCCCGAGTACCGACACGGCCAGTTCCACTTCAATGACCTTGCGCAGCTGGTACACCTGCTCGCCATCCAGGTGCTGGAAGTGCAGGTAGTTGCGCAAGGCGCGGCTGGCCGGTTCGGTACCGGCCTGGTTCAGATAGGCCCCGCCACTGGGGCCGGTGCGCGTGCTTACCAAGCCCTCGACTTCCAGTGCCTTGAGCGCTTCACGTGCCGAACCCTTGGAGCACTGGAAGCTTTCCATCAGTTCGCGTTCGGTGGGCAGGCGGTCGCCGGGCTTCAAGGCGTCGGTGACGATGGAGCGCTTGACCGACTCGACAATTACATCGGAAAGCTTCTGGCGTTTGCGGCGTAACGGGCGAGTCAGCATGGTTTATTTATCGTATTAATGCGGATAAATAGCACTTAATAACGATTGGGCAGGAGCGTCAATGCAGGGTGTCGTTTTCGGTGGCCAGAGGTCGTAAATGTGCTGATTACTCCCAGGCGCCGAGGTCGAGACAGCGCGCGGACGCCGGTGGGTATTTGCCATAGGCGAGAAAATCCCCCAGCCAGCGGCTGACACAGCCGTCGGCGCCCGAGCGCGCTGATTCCTTGAGCAGTAGTTGCTCGAAACCCATGGCGATGGGTTCGCCAGGCCCGGCGTTAATCAGCACCATGCGTGCGACCCGTTCAGGAAACAACGTGCCATAGCGGCTGCCGAGGCGGGTGGCGGCGGCGTTGCCCAGATAGTTGAGGCGCGCCTCGCCGAGTTGCCCGCGTACGAACTCCATGTCCTGCGCAGCCTGTTCGACCGCGCTCTTTTGTTTCAGGTCGCGGGCACTCAGTTCGATGATGTCATAGCGGTCGATCAGCGTGCGATAGGCCCGCGTGGCAAGCGACTCCCAGCGGCTGGCCAGGTGAAGGACGAAAGGCGCGCCCTTGGCCTGTGGTGGCTCGCCGGCCTGGATGAACACCACCCCTTCACGGTTGAGCGGTTGCCGCGCGCCGACGCGGGTCACGGTCAGGCGTATACGGCCGCGCTCGGGGGCAGCATGGTCGCGGGGCACGCTGACCAGGCCGCATTGGGTACGTCCAACTACTTCGGGGTCCAGGTGCGCAGTCGCAGTGAGGGGGCAGTCCAGCAGCCAGTCGATCGCAGTGGGGGCGATCAAGGGTTCGGCTATTGCCAGCTTTGCTATCAGCCAGCAGCCGATGCAGGCCAGGCTTTTTACAAAAACGCTGGGTTTCATCAAGAGATCCCGGGCAGCCGTGTGATAGCGGCTTTTTTACCAAGGATCTTGGGTTGGAAAATGTAAGGCTAGGAAACAGTTCGTGTACGAAATACCAATTTTGTTTATCAGTCCTCGGTGTTCCAGCCCCCCCCTAATGCCTTGTACAGGGCGATGCTGGCTTGCAGGCGCGCTAGGCGCAATTGCACGTTCAAGTCTTGGGCGGCGTACAGGGTGCGCTGGGTTTCCAATACCGTGAGCAGATCTTCAGCGCCGGCTTCGTAGCGGCTTTGCGCAATCTGGAAGGCTGTCTGCGCCTGTTGCAGCTCTTCGGTTTGCCATTGGCGTTGCTGGTCCAGGCGGGTGATGCTGCTGAGGGCTTTTTCCACATCGGCAAAGCCGTTGATGATCGCCCCACGGTAGGTTTGCAGCAGCTCATCCTGGCGCGCCCGGGCCTTGTCGCGCTCGGCGCTTAAACGGCCATTGTTGAAGATCGGTGCGATCAGGCCGGCGGTCAGGGTGTAGTAGGGGCTGCGCAGGAGTTGCGCGGCCTTGTCGGCGTCGGAGCCGAGCGTGGCGCCAAGGGTTACCGCCGGCAACATCGCGGCGCGGGCCACGGTGACATCGGCCTGCGCCGCGGCCAGCTCGGCTTCGGCCTTGGCCAGGTCGGGACGACGGCTCAGCAATTGGCTGGGCACGCCCGGGCCGATAGTTGGCCAGGTGAGCGTCTGGAAGGGCTCGCTGCTCAGGTCGAGGGCCTGCACCGGCTGGCCGAGAAGGGCGGCGAGGGTGATCCGCGACTCTTCAGCCACCTGTTGAATCAGCGGCAGTTGCCGTTGCTGGCTGGCTACCAGGCTTTTCTGTTGGGCCAGTTCCAGGGCGGTGGCAGAGCCTGCGTCGTAGCGGGTCTGCACCAGGTCGAGGACGTTGCGCGCATTGGCCAGGTTGAGTGTGTCGATCTGCTGGCGTTGCTGCGCCGCGAGGGTTTGCGCGTAGCGGTCGGCGACGTTGCTGAGCAGGGTCAGCTCGACGGTGGCCTGGTCCGACTCACTGGCGCGCAGGCTGTAGAGTGCGCTGTCGCGTGCGGCGGCGCGGCCACCCCAGAAATCCACTTCATAGCTGGCGCTGAAGTTGGCGCCGAAATTGTTTACGGCGTCTTTGCTTTGCGACGTATCCAGGTCAGGCCCGCCGTTGCCGCGCAGTAACTTCTGGTGGCGGGTAGTGAGGTTGAATTTAACCTCCGGCAATAGCGGCGCCCCGGCAATCACCGCCGTGGCCTGGGCCTGGCGCACGCGGGCCATGGCGGCGGCGACGTCGAAACTGTCGCGCCGGGCCTGGTCGATCAGGCGGTTCAGCGCCGGGCTGCCAAACTGCGTCCACCAGCGCTGGTTGGTGGCCTGGGTGGTCGCACGCTCGGCGTATTGCCAGGCGGCGGGCGGGGCGATGCCGCTGTCGAGGGCGGGAGGCTTGCCGGCACAGGCACTGAGCAGCAGGCACAGGCTCAGCACTGACAGTTGTGGTGCGATGGATCGTTTATTCACTGGTCAACGCCTTAACCGGATCGAGCCGGGCAGCTTTACGGGCCGGCATGAAGCCGAATACAACACCGGTAACCAGCGCACAACCAAACGCACCGAGCACCGCCACGAGGGAGAACTGCACCGCCACTTCGGCCAGCACCAGCACGCCGCCCACCAGCATCGCCAGGGCGATACCGAACAGGCCGCCGACCACCGAGAGCATCACCGCCTCAGTGAGGAATTGGCGCAGGATGTCGCGCTGGCGCGCCCCGGTGGCCATGCGAATGCCGATTTCACGGGTGCGTTCGCGCACGGTCATCAACATGATGTTCATCACGCCGATACCGCCCACCAGCAGAGAAATCGCGGCGATCGAGCCGAGCATCAGCGACAGGGTATTTTGCGTGCGCGCCTCGGCCTGGATCATCGCTGCGTCGTTGGTCAGGTGGAAGTCGCGTTTGCCGCCGTGCAGCTTTTGCATAAGCTGGCTGATGGCTTGCTCGGCCTCTTGCACCTTGCGCGCATCGGCCGCGGCAATGACGACGTATTCGGGGTTATAGGTGCCGAACAGGCGCACGCTGGCGGCGGTGTAGGGAATGGCGACACGGTCGTCGCTGTCTTGCATGCCGGAGCTGGAGCCTTTTTCCGCCAGCACGCCAATCACCTGGAAGGGCACGTTTTCGATCAGGATGTATTGGCCGATGGGGTCCAACTGGCCTTTGAACAGCTTTTCGCGCACGCGATGACCGATCACCGCCACCGTGGCTCCGGCGCGCTCGTCGGCTTCGGTAAAGTAGCTACCTTCGGCTACAGGCCAGTTGAAGATGTCGGGGAAGTTGGTGTCGTTACCGCCCACATAGGCCATGTAGTCGACGTTGCCGAAGCGCACACCGGCGTAGGTGCCGTTCACCGGCATGATGCGCTTGACCTGGGGCAATGTAGCCAATGCCGCCACATCATTGAGGGTCACGATACCGGGCGGCGTGCGCGGGTTAGGCGAAAAGCCGCTCAGGTAGATGATGTTGGAGCCGAAGGCCGCCATCTGCGCCATGACCTGGCGCTTGCTGCCTTCGCCCACCGCCAGCATCACCACCACCGACGCCACGCCGATGATGATCCCCAGCAGCGTCAATGCGGTGCGAAAGCGGTTGATCCACATCACCCGCCAGGCCGCCTGTACCGCGTCCAGCAGCTCGGCTTTCCAGGCACCATTGTGTTCGGCGCCGTCGGCCAGGCGCTGGCGCAGATCTACGGCTTGCAATGCGTCGCTGTTGGCCGTGACGGGCACGTGGGTGTGACTCAACGCCGAATCGCTGATGATCAGGCCGTCGCTGATCTCGATGATGCGGTTGGCGTGCGCCGCGACTTCGCGGTCGTGGGTAATCAGGATAACCACGTGGCCCTGGCTGGCCAATTCATCCAGCAGCACCATCACTTCGGCGCCGCTGTGGCTGTCGAGGGCGCCGGTGGGTTCGTCGGCAAGGATGATATGCCCGCCGTTCATCAACGCACGGGCAATCGAGACGCGCTGTTGCTGGCCACCGGAGAGCTGGTGAGGGCGGTTGCTGGTGCGGTCGGCCAGGCCCAGGCGGGTCAGCAGAGCCTTGGCGCGGGAATGGCGTTCGGCAGCGCTGATGCCGGAATAGATCGCTGGCATCTCGACGTTTTCCTGGGCCGAGCCGGACGGGATCAGGTGGTAGCCCTGGAACACGAAACCAAAGGCTTCGCGGCGCAGCCAGGCCAGTGCGTCGCTGTCCAGGTGGGCGACGTTTTCCCCGGCGAACAGGTAGTCGCCCACGGTGGGGCGGTCGAGGCAGCCGAGGATGTTCATCAGGGTGGATTTTCCGGAGCCCGAGGCGCCGACGATGGCAACGAATTCTCCTGCATGGATCGACAGATCGATCCCGCGCAATACGTCGACCTGCGGGCTGTCGCCGCCACCGTAGGATTTGCGGATGTTCTTGAGTTCGATCAGTGGCGTGGTCACATCAACCCCCGCTGCTGCCGCTGGCTGGGCCGATCAACAGGTGATCGCCTTCGTCCAGGCCATCCAGCACTTCAACGCGCAGGCGGTCACTGATACCCAAATGTACTTCGCGCTCCTGGATGGCGCCGTTTTTGGTCACGACCCGGGCGATCTGCTTGTCGGTGCCTTGGCTGCCGAGCAGCGCTGCGACCGGGATGGTGAGAGCGTCCTTGACCTGGCTGGCGACGAAAAACACCTGGGTGGTCATTTCGGCCATCAGTGCATTGTCAGTGTTGTCCACATCCAGCAGTACGGTGTACAGCACTACGCGGCCACTCCCGGTTTTGCTCGTGCTGGTGGGGCTGCCACTGCCCTGGCTGGCTTCATTCAGCGGCTTGGGCGGGATCGGCAGGATCTGGCGTACGGTGCTGGTCCAGCGCCGGTTGCCGCCGGCGAGGGTAGTGAAATAGGCGCTCATGCCCGGTTTGACGTGGCTGATATCGGCTTCGGACACTTCGGCCCATACGGTCATCGGCGACAATTTGGCGATGCGCAGGATCAACGGCGTTTGCTGCTGGGCGTTGAGGGTCTGGCCGACCCGTGCATCTACCGCCACTACGGTGCCGCTCATGGGCGCGTAAATCCGCGTATAGCCCAGTTCGGCCTCGTCACTGCGCAGGCTGGCCTGGGCCTGGCGGATCTGCGCCTGGAACATATCGACGCGGGCTTGGGTGGCGCTCAGTTCGGCTTTGGCGGTTTGCACATCTTCTTCACGGGTGGCGTTGCCTGCAGCCAAGCGTTGCTGGCGCTGGTATTTCTGGCGTGCGAGTTCGTGCTGGGCTTTCTGTTCCTGCAACTGCGCCTTGAGGTTTTCAATGGAGTAGCGGCTGGCGTCGAGCTTGGCCTGTTGCGTGGCGGGATCGATTTCCACCAGCAGCTCGCCTTCCTTGACTTGATCACCGGCCTCCACATGGATCTTGCGAATCTGTCCGGACGCCTGGGCACCCACGTCGACGTACCGGCGCGGTTGCAGGGTGCCCAGTGAGGTAACGCTGTTTTCAATGTTGCCGCGGGTTACGGCGACCGTGGGCAGGCTGTCGCGGCCCGACGGCAGCACTTGCCAGGCAGCCACCGCGAGGATGGGGAGCAGGCACGCCACCACAAGCAGGGCGCGTCGGGCAGGTCGAGGGCGTTTCATGTCTTGGTTCCAGCCGGGAGGTGTTGACCGCAGGAGCGGGGAGTTGACAGTTATACGAGAAACTTGCCCGGGGATTTAGGCTGTTACACACGCCGTAACAGCTCGCACGACGAAAAAAACGCAGTGTTGGTGCAAGACTTCTTTAAAAGTAGATGAGAATTACTATAAATTGCACACACTCAAACTGCCATCATCGATGGGCTCGCTCCTACACGGGCTGGCATCGTTAGCACCAAGGCCATGGGGCCAGGAGTCATGTTGGAAAACTACTATCGCGAGCTGGTGTGTTTCCTGAACGCCAAGCTGGGCAACCGTCAGGTGGCCGAAGATGTGGTGCATGACGCTTATGTGCGGGTGCTGGAGCGCTCCAGCGAGACCCCGATCGAACAGCCCCGTGCTTTCTTGTACCGCACCGCCTTGAACCTGGTGATCGACGGCCATCGGCGCAATGCCGTGCGGCAAGCCGAGCCCCTCGACGTGCTGGACAGCGAAGAACGCTTTGCCCCCTGTTCGCCCCACACCAGCCACGATCAGGGCCAGCGCCTGGAGATGCTCGAGCGCGCCCTGGACGAGTTGCCGGCGGCGTGTCGCGACAGCTTCCTGCTGCGCAAACTCGAAGGCCTGTCCCACGTGCAAATCGCCGAACGCCTGAGCATTTCCCGCAGCCTGGTGGAAAAACACATCGTCAACGCGATGAAGCATTGCCGGGTACGCATGCGCGAGTGGGAGGCGCACTGAGCGCCGATTGGTTAAATTTTATTTCACTGTCCTCGTTTCCTATCAACACACGGCCTGTTGTTCAGGCCATGAAGGTATTTCCGCCCCACCGCCAAGGGGCTTATCCAGAGGACACTGGAATGACACAGGCAATTGCTTCGCCCGCGGTTCATGACCTGATCGGGATCGGTTTCGGCCCCTCGAACCTGGCGCTGGCCATCGCCCTGCAGGAGCGCGAAAAGGCCCAGGGCAAGCTGGACGTGCTGTTTCTCGACAAACAAGCCGACTACCGCTGGCACGGCAATACCCTGGTGACCCAGAGCGAGCTGCAGATTTCCTTCCTCAAGGACCTGGTGACCCTGCGCAACCCCACCAGCCCGTACTCCTTCGTCAACTACCTCAAGGCCCACGACCGCCTGGTGGACTTCATCAACCTCGGCACCTTCTACCCGTGCCGCATGGAGTACAACGACTACTTGCGCTGGGTCGCGGGGCAGTTCCAGGCCCAGGCCAACTACGGTGAAGAAGTGCTGGCCATCGAGCCGATCCTGCACCAGCAGCAGGTCGAGGCCTTACGCGTGATTTCCCGCGATGCCCAGGGCGAACAGCATGTGCGCACCACCCGCTCGGTGGTGGTCAGCGCCGGTGGTACGCCGCGCATCCCCGAAGCATTCAAGGCGCTCAAGGGTGACAGCCGGGTGTTCCACCATTCCCACTATCTGGAGCGCATGGCCAGCCAGCCTTGTGTGGACGGCAAGGCCATGCGCATTGCGGTGATCGGCGGCGGCCAGAGCGCGGCCGAAGCGTTCATCGACCTCAATGACAGCTTCCCGTCGGTGCAGGTCGACATGATCCTGCGCGGCTCGGCGCTCAAGCCGGCCGATGACAGCCCATTCGTCAACGAAGTGTTCTCGCCGGCCTTCACTGACCTGGTGTTCCAGCAAGTCGGTGCCGAGCGCGAGCGTCTGGTCGCCGAGTACCAGAACACCAACTATTCGGTGGTGGACCTGGACCTGATCGAGCGTATCTACGGGATTTTCTACCGCCAGAAGGTCTCAGGCATCGCCCGCCAGGCGTTTCGCACCATGACCGTAGTGGAAAAGGCTACCCCCGGCCCGCTGGGCATCGAACTGGCCTTGCGCAACAGCGCCACGGGCGAAACCAGCATCAACCATTACGACGCCGTGATCCTGGCCACCGGTTACGAGCGCCAGATGCACCGCGAACTGTTGGCGCCGCTGCAAGCCTATATGGGCGACTTCGAAGTGGCCCGCGACTACCGCATTGTTACCGATGAGCGTTGCAAAGCCGGCATCTACATCCAGGGCTTCAGCCAGGCCAGTCATGGCTTGAGCGATACCTTGCTGTCGGTGCTGCCGATTCGGGCCGATGAGATAGCGGCGTCGTTGTATGAGAACGATCGAAACCGTGACAAGGCGCGCTCGGTGCAGGACCTGCTGTTGGCCACTGCCAGCTGACCTGTTCCTACAGACGGCACTTGTGACAAAGTGTGGCTATTGGTACTGTACAAAAAACCAGTATCGGTAGCCCGCCATGCAGTTGATCGAAAAACTCAGCATCCTCGCTGACGCCGCCAAGTACGACGCATCCTGCGCCAGCAGTGGCGCGCCCAAGCGCAGCTCCGAGGGCAAGGCGGGGCTGGGTTCCACCGATGGCATGGGCATCTGCCACAGCTACACACCCGACGGCCGCTGCGTGTCGCTGCTCAAGGTATTGCTCACCAACTTCTGCCTCTACGACTGCCAATACTGCGTCAACCGCCGTTCCAGCGACGTGCCGCGTGCGCGCTTCAGCCCGGAAGAGGTGGTAACCCTGACCCTGGATTTCTACAAGCGCAACTGCGTCAGCGGGCTGTTCCTCAGCTCGGGCATCATCCGTTCGGCCGACTACACCATGGAGCAACTGGTGCGGGTGGCCAAACTGCTGCGCGAAGAGCATGACTTCCGCGGCTATATCCACCTCAAGACCATTCCTGAAGCCGACCCGGCCTTGATCGCCGAGGCCGGGCGCTATGCTGATCGCCTGAGCGTGAATATCGAACTGCCCACCGACGCCAGCCTGCAAACCCTGGCGCCGGAGAAGCAGATCGGCTCGATCAAGCAGGCCATGCAGACCATCTACACCGGCGAACAGACGGTGCTCAATGAACCCCGCGCCCCGCGTTTCGCCCCGGCCGGGCAGAGCACGCAAATGATCGTCGGCGCCGACGACACCGATGACAGCACCATCCTCCACGGTGCCGAGGCGTTGTATGGCAACTTCAAGCTGCGCCGTGTGTATTACTCGGCGTTCAGCCCCATTCCCAACAGCCCGAAAAGCGTGCCCCTGGCTGCGCCGCCGTTGATGCGTGAACACCGTTTGTACCAGGCCGATTTTCTGTTGCGCAGCTACGGCTTCAGTGCCAATGAACTGTTTGCAGGCCCCGGTCACCTGGCCTTGGATATCGACCCCAAGCTGGCCTGGGCCCTGGAGCATCGCGAAGTATTCCCCCTGGACCTGAACCGCGCCGAGCCGACCCTGATTGCGCGGATCCCCGGCATCGGCCTGCGCACCACCCAGCGCCTGGTGGACCTGCGCCGCGAACGCAAGATTCGCTTCGAAGACCTCGCACGCATGCGCTGCGTGCTGGCCAAGGCCAAGCCGTTTTTCATCACCAGTGACTACCACCCGCAACAGGCCGACAGCACCAGCGTGCTGCTGCGTGAACAACTGCGCGACCGCCCGCAGCCGCAACAGATGGGGCTGTGGGGATGATCAGCCTGGAATGCGACAACCTGTTCAGCACCTGGCGCGAACAGGCACGCTGGCTGCTCAGCCATCAGGTTGATCCCAGCCAGGTAAGCTGGGGTGAAGTGCAGGCGGCGGACCTGTTTGCCACCGATGAGCCGATCCCGCCTGGGCTGGGTCCGTTTCAAGCGCGGATTCCCAAGGCGTTGCTGGAGCTATTGGCGTCGGCCGCCTGTTACCAGGGTGATCAGCGCTGGAGCCTGTTGTACGAGGTGCTGTGGCGGGTCAGCCATGGTGATCGCACCGCGATGCTGGCGGGGGACAAGCTCGGCAGCGAGTTGCAACGGCGCATCAAACAGGTCAGCCGCGAAGCCCATCACCTGCATGCTTTTGTGCGCTTTATTGCCCTGCCGGCCGAGGCGGGGCCGCAACTGCCGGAGTACGTGGCCTGGCATGAGCCGGCCCACGATATTCTCAAAAGCGCCAGCCAGCATTTTGTCGGGCGCATGGGCCGTCATCGCTGGATGATCGCCACGCCGTTGGACGGGGTGTATTACGACGGCGAGCAGTTGATTCATCAACGCCAGTGCCCCGAGGCCTGGCAGCAACTGGCGCAGACGGTCGAAGATCCCCACAGCGCGATGTGGTTGACCTATTACAGCCACATCTTCAACCCGGCGCGGTTGAACCCCAAGGTGATGGAGGGGCACTTGCCCAGCCGGTTCTGGAAGAATCTGCCGGAGGGCAAGTTGATCCCGGGCTTGATCAGCGAGGCGCGCACGGGCAAGCAGAAGGATGGGCAGGCGAAGATGATTGGGGCGCGGCAAGGTAAGAAAATCTTAAGCGGGCATGGTTAAAAATGTGGGAGGGGGCTTGCTCCCGATAGCGGTGGGTCAGTGACAGATGAGCTGACTGACACACTGCTATCGGGAGCAAGCCCCCTCTCACATTCGATCTTCATTGGATTGGCCAGTGGGGCTCAGGCCAGTTCGGTCGCGGTGTTCTTCACCACCGCCAACTCCGGATGCGCCACCAACTTATCAATGTGCAACTCATCATTGTTCAACCAGGTCTCGGTCAGCACCCGGTAATGCTCCATGTCCCGGCAGCGCATGCGCAGGCTGTAGTCGAACGGCCCGCTGATCAACTGGCATTCGAACACCTGGGGGCAGGCTTTGACGCAGGCTTCGAAGGCCTTTTGCGCCGAGCGCCCGCTTTGGTTGGACAAGGCCACCAGTACCAGCAGCGACAGCCCTGGTGAGACCATCTGTACATCGATGATCGCCCCGTATCCACGAATCACCCCGCGTCGCTCCAACTTGCGCACCCGCTCCAGGCAAGGCCTGGGGGTAAGGTGAACCAGCGACGAGAGCCTTTCGTAGGTGATACGCCCCTGGTGCCGCAGCACGTCAATGATCGCCTCGTCGATGCGATCCAGCGCAGGGGAAGAATGGGGTCCGTTGGCCTTGGTATCCATGAGTTCACTTCAAACGATTGGAAAGAAATTGCTGCAAGCGTTCGCTGTTGGGGTGGTCGAGGATCTCGGCGCCGCCGTGTTCCTCGACCTGGCCCTGATGCAAGAACAGTACTTGGCTGGACACCTGGCGGGCAAAGCCCATTTCGTGGGTGACCATCAGCATGGTACGACCTTCCTCGGCCAACGTCTGTATGACTTTGAGGACTTCTCCTACAAGTTCCGGGTCGAGGGCAGAGGTGGGTTCATCGAACAGAATAATCTCCGGTTCCATCGCCAACGCCCGCGCAATCGCCACGCGCTGCTGCTGGCCACCGGACAGGAATGCCGGGTATTGGTCCGCCACGCGGCTTGGCAGGCCAACTTTGTCCAGGTACAGGCGTGCGCGTTTTTCCGCTTCGGCGGCGCTCACGTCCAGCACCCGGCGCGGGGCCATGGTGATGTTTTCCAGCACGGTCATGTGGCTCCACAGGTTGAAGTGCTGAAACACCATGGCCAGGCGCGTGCGCAGGTTTTGCAGTTGGGCCTGGTGCGGGGCGCGGGTGCCGGCGCGGCCTTGTTGCATTTCGATGCTGATGCCGTCCAGGGTGATCACCCCGGCGTCGGGCTGTTCGAGAAAGTTGATGCAGCGCAGCATCGTGCTTTTGCCCGAGCCGCTGGCGCCGATCAGGCTGATCACATCGCCATGGCGTGCGTTGAGGGACACGCCCTTGAGCACTTCGTGATCGCCGTAGCGTTTATGGATGCCTTCGACTTGCAGCTTGATCGCAGCAGTTGCAGTTTTGACCTCGGGTACATCCACCGGATAAGCGGCCAGGGCCTGCGCGGACTGATTCATGGGTTAGCCTCGGGTAGGAACAAGAAAGCGCATCCAGCGACGTTCGGCCAGCCGAAACAGGCCCACCAGTGCAAAGGACAGCAGCATGTAGAGCAGGGCGGCGATGCCAAAGGCCTGGAAGGTCAGGAACGTTTCGGCATTCGCATCGCGGGCGACCTTGAGGATGTCGGCGACGGTGGCGGTAAACGCCAGCGACGTGGCGTGCAGCATCAGGATCATTTCATTGCTGTAGGCCGGCAGGGCGCGGCGCAACGCGGCGGGCACCACCACATAGAGGTTCAGGCGCCAGCCGTGCAGGCCATAGGCGCGAGCCGCTTCGATTTCGCCATGGGGAATATTACGGATCGCCCCGGCGAAGATTTCCACGGTGTAGGCGCAGGTGTTGAGCACAAACGCCAACAGGGTGCAGTTCAGCGCATTGCGGAAAAACTGGTTAAGCAAGGCGTTGTCCTGCACCACCTCCAGGCTGTACAGGCCGGTGTAGCAAATCAGCAGTTGGATATACAGCGGCGTGCCACGGAACAGGTAGGTGTAGACCTCCACCGGCCAGCGCAGCCAGAAGTGCTGCGAAACGCGCGCCAGCGCCAGGGGGATCGACAGGCAAAAGCCGAGCACCACCGAGATAATGAACAGCCACAAGGTCATGGCTACGCCGGATAACCCCGTGCCGTCGCTGAACAGATAGGCGAGGCCATATTGCTGGAACAGTTCGATCATCGCGCCATCCCCTTGATGCCCAGGTTGTAGCGCCGTTCGAGGCGCTTGAAGATGCGGTTGGAGAGGGTGGTGATCACCAGGTAAACCAGGCCCGCGAGGATCAGGAAGTACAGGGGCTCACTGGTGGACTTGCCGGCGTTCTGCGCGGCCTTGACCAGGTCTGACAGGCCGATGATCGATACCAGCGCCGTGGACTTGAGTAGCACCAGCCAGTTATTGCCCAGGCCCGGCAGGGCAAAGCGCATCAGTTGCGGGAACAGCACCAGGTGAAAGCGCTGCCAGCGGCTCAGGCCGTAGGCGGTGGCGGCTTCCAGTTGGCCCACCGGCACACTGAGGATCGCGCCACGGAAGTTCTCGGTGAAATACGCGCCGTAGATAAACCCCAGGGTGACCACTCCGGCGGTAAACGGGTCGATTTCAACGTAGTCCCAGCCGAACACGTCGGTCAGGTCGTTGAGCCACAGTTGCAGGCTGTAGAAGATCAGCAGGATCAGCACCAGGTCCGGCACGCTGCGGATCAGCGTGGTGTACAGCGTGGCCGGCACGCGTAGCCATTTGGCGCTGGAGAGTTTGGCGCCGGCGGCGACCAGGCCCAGGGTGAGGCTCAGGGCCAGCGCGAGCAACGCCAGCTTTAGCGTCATCCAGGCACCCTGGGCCAGCATCGGGCCGTAGCCTTGCAGGTTGAGGAGTTCGTTCATGGGGGGACCTCTAAAGGGCGCAGACATACCCCTGTGGGAGGGGGCTTGCTCCCGATGAGGGCGTGCCAGTCGACACATGTATTGACTGACCCACCGCTATCGGAGCAAGCCCCCTCCCACAAGGGATTGTGTTGGCTTATTCGTTGTAGATGTCTTGATCGCCGAAGTATTTCTTCTGGATCTGCGCGTAAGTGCCATCGGCCTGGACGGCAGCGATGCCTTTGTTGATCAGCTCACGCAGCGCCTGGTCGTTCTTGCGCAGGCCCATGGCGATATCCAGGGGCAGGGTCGGGTCCTTGAAGGCCGGGCCGGTCTTGAAGTCGGCGCCTTCGGGCTTGGACAGGAAGTTGAGCTGGGCTTCGAGCTTGTCGGTCAGGGTGGCGTCGAGGCGACCGTTTTGCAGGTCGGCGTAGTTCTGCTCCTGGGACTGATACGCCTTGATCTGCGCGCCGAGCTTGGCCAGGTGCGCCCGCGCATAGGCTTCCTGCAGCGAGCCTTGCAGTACGCCGACCTGCTTGCCTTTGAGCGATTCGGGCGTGTCGCCGAAGTCTGCGCCTTTGCGGGTGATCACCGAAGTCGGGCTGAGGAATAGCCGGTCGGTGAAGTCGATGACTTTTTCCCGGGCCGGGGTCACGGCCATGGAGGACATGATCGCGTCGAACTTGCGCGCACGCAGGGCCGGGATCATGCCGTCGAATTCGTTGTGCACCCACGTGCATTTGACTTCCAGCTTGGCGCAGATGGCGTTGCCCAACTCGATGTCGAAGCCTTGCAGGCTGCCGTCGGCGGCTACGGATTCAAAGGGTGGGTACTCGGGGAACACGCCAAAGCGGATTTCTTTCCAATCCTGGGCATGAGCGACGCTGGCGCACAGTGGCAACAGCAACGCAGCGAAGAGTGATCGCAGTGCAGTCATGTGTAGGTCCCTATATTTTGTAATTGATGTCAGGGCAGTAAAAGGGCGCAGCTTGCATTCATTTGCTGACTCTTTGGTCGGGCTCAGAATGCTTCATGGTGGTGCGTTTTTTGTGTCGTTTAACCCCTGCACAAAGCGCAAATTGCGCTGTTAAAACCTGCAATGCAGCGGAATCGGCTGTAGCACCCGCTGAATCGGCTTTTTACCTCTGCAGAACTGGCCCGCCCTGGGCGCAAAGCGGCAGGCCAGAGCGTTCTCAGGCGCGCTTTTTCTGCTGTGCCATCGGTTGCTGGGCCAGGCGTGCAAACAGGTCTTTCGGGTCGGCCAGGTCGGGCACCAGTTCCAACTCGCTGCCCACATCCAGCGCTTTGGCCACGTCGAGCACATAGCGCAGGGCCGAGTAGTCTTCGATGGCAAAGCCCACCGAGTCGAACAGGGTGATCTGGCGCTCATTCTCGCGGCCGGGTTTCTGGCCGTTGATCACTTGCCACAGCTCGGTCACTGGTGAGTCTTCGGGCATGTGCTGGATTTCGCCTTCAATACGGCTTTGCGGTTCGTACTCGACGATTACACGGGCGCGCTCGACGATGCGGCGGTCCAGTTCGGTCTTGCCTGGGCAGTCGCCACCTACGGCGTTGAGGTGCATGCCCGGCTCGATCATCTCGTCAGTCAGGATGGTGGCGTAGGCTTTGTCGGCGGTGACGGTGGTGACGATATCCGCGCCTTTGACCGCCTCGGCCACGCTGCCAGCCAGGATCACCTTGATCGCCGGGAACGCCTTGAGGTTGGCGGCGAGCTTGGCGGTGGCCTTGGGGTCGATATCGAACAGGCGGATTTCAGTGATACCGAGCATGGCGTGGAAGGCCAAGGCCTGGAATTCGCTCTGGCAGCCGTTGCCGATCAACGCCATGCTGCGGCTGCTGGCGCGGGCCAGGTAACGGGCAACCAGGGCCGAAGTGGCGGCGGTGCGGATCGCGGTGGTCAGGGTCATTTCCGCCAGCAGCACCGGCTTGCCGGTATCCACATCGCCCAAGGCGCCGAAGGCCATCACGGTGAGCATGCCGGCCAGGGTGTTTTTTGGGTGGCCGTTGACATATTTGAAGGCGTACAGCGAGGCATCGGACACCGGCATCAACTCAATCACGCCATCGGGTGAATGGTTGGCCAGGCGCGCGCATTTCTCAAAGTCCTGCCAGCGCAGGTAGTCGGCACGGATGTAGTCGGCCATCTCGGTGATGCAGGTTTGCAGGCCTTTCTGCGAGACCAGGTAGCTGAGGTCGTTGACGTCGATATAACGGGTCATGGCAAGACTCCTTATTGAAATGAGGGACGGACCGGCAGGTGGACTTCGGCCAGCATGCAGCGGGCACTGCCGCCGCCGATGCGTTCGATGTTGTCGATATTCACCACCACCGGCCGCGTGTGGCGCTCCACGTGCTGGCGTTGGGCTGGTTGCAGGGCGCCCCAGGCGCTGGCGGACATGACCAGCAGCGGCTGGCCGTCACGGTCGTGGACTTCAAGCATGTTGCCGGCAAAGGCTTCCAACTGATCGAAGGTGAGGCTGAGGATGTCTTTACCGGTGTCGCGCAGGGAGCGTTCCAGGGTCAGGCGCTCGCTGTCGTCGGGCAGGGCCTGCAGGCACACCACCGCGAGGTCGCGGCCGACGCTCATCATTACGTTGCTGTGGTAGATCGGCGCGTGGTGGCGGTCGAGGGCATGGAACACGCAGAGCTGGTAGTCCAGGCGTTCGGCGAACTGGCGCAGCGCCGCGTGGTGGGTGCGCCCGGAGTGGCAGGCGTAGCTGATGCGGTGCTGGCGGTCGAGCACCATGCTGCCGGTGCCTTCGAGGAAGATATTCTGTTGCTCAAGGTGGCTCAGGTCGATGGTGTCTTTGATCGCAAAGCGTTGCTCCAGGACTTGCAGCACGCCCTTGTTGCGCTCCAATCGGCGGTTCTGGCCTTCCATGGGGTAGAGCACCAGGCTACCGTCGGCGTGGCTGCTCCACCAGTTATTGGGGAAGATCGAGTCCGGGGTGTGGGGCGCCGGGGTGTCTTGCACCACCAGTACTTCCACGCCGTGATTGCGCAGGGTGTCGACATAACCGTCGAACTCCTCCAGCGCTTTGTGCTGTGCACTGAGCGGGTCCAGCGGCGGGCGTTGGAAGCGGTTGTTGATCGCGGTGTCCGGGTTGAAGGCAAAGCGCGCCGGGCGAATCATCAGGACGGTGTTGGTGGTTTGCATGGGGGCACGGGTCCGTTGGGGATCTTGTGCCGCTATTGTGTGCGTTGTGGGGAAAGGATCCCGGCTGAAACAGCGGGGTGGCTCAGCCAAGAAAGCTGAAAACGGGAGTGGCGCAGCCGAATCGGCTGCCAGATTGAAATGTGGACAAATGTGGGAGCGGGCTTGCTCGCGAATGCGGTCTGTCTGCACTGAATCTAGTGACTGACACTCCGCATTCGCGAGCAAGCCCGCTCCCACATTGGTATTGTTGTGGCTGTTATAGCGCTGTCAGCCAGGAGGAACCATGTCTACCGCTGTTCGCCTTGCCCAGCCTTCAGATGCCGAGGGCATCAGCCAAGTCATCCTGGCTGCGCTGCATAGCAGCAACGCGCGTGATTACCCAGCAGATGTCATTGCGCGGGTTGCCAGCAACTTCACCCCCGACGCTGTGCTGGCGTTGCTCCAGCGGCGGACGGTGTTGGTGGCGACTCAGGATCAACTGATCGTCGCTACGGCGGCGCTTGATGGCAACGTGGTGCGCTCGGTGTTCGTCAACCCGACGTTGCAAGGGCAGGGCATTGGCCGGCTGTTGATGATCGAGATCGAACTGCGTGCCCGGGAGGCGGGTGTAACGGTATTGAGCGTGCCGTCTTCGCTGACGGCGCAGCCGTTCTACGCCAAGCTGGGTTTTCACAGCGTGCGTGACGTTTATCACGGCAACGAGCGCACCCTGGTGATGGAGAAGGCGTTATCGTCTCGACATCCCATCGGCCCCTATCGCGACCGTCAGCACCGCGCCCAGGTGGTCGGGTTATGGCAGGAGGCCTTTGGTTATGACACGGCACATAACCTGCCGAGCCTGGCGATCGAGAAGAAGCTGGCGGTCAATGATGGGTTGTTCTTCGTCGCCACCGACAAGAAAGCCGTGATCGGCACGATTCTCGCCGGTTATGACGGCCATCGTGGTTGGTTGTACTCGGTGGCGGTACGTACGGATTATCGGCGCCAAGGCTTGGGAGCTTCGTTGGTGCGGCATGCGGAACAGGCGCTGACGGCCTTGGGCTGCATGAAGATCAACCTGCAGATTACCGGCGGCAATGACGCGGTGGTGGGGTTTTATGAGGCGCTGGGGTATGGCGTGGAGCCGAGGATCAGCATGGGCAAGAAGATTGCCGAGAATATTCCTCAGTCTTGAAAATACTGGAGATCAAATGTGGGAGGGGACAAGCCCCCTCCCACAGGTTTTTTAGTGTTGCTGATGCAGTGTTTAGACCTTGACGATCCAACCTTCTGGCGCTTCCACGTCACCGGTCTGCACACCGGTCAGCTCTTTGTAGAGCTTCTGGGTGATCGGGCCGACTTCGGTCTCGCTGTGGAATACGTGCAGCTTGCCGTTGTACTGGATGCCGCCGATCGGCGAAATCACCGCAGCGGTACCGCAGGCACCGGCTTCCTTGAACTGATCCAGCTTGTCGATCAACACTTCGCCTTCAACCACTTCCAGGCCCAGGCGGGTCTTGGCCAGTTCGATCAGCGACAGGCGGGTGATGCCTGGCAGTACCGAGGGCGACTTCGGCGTGATGAACTGGTTGTCGTGGGTGATGCCGAAGAAGTTGGCCGAGCCGACTTCTTCGATTTTCGAGTGGGTCATCGGGTCCAGGTAGATCGCATCGGCGAAACCGGATTTCTTCGCTTCGGAGCCCGGCATCAGGCTGGCGGCGTAGTTGCCACCCACCTTGGCAGCACCGGTGCCTTGCGGCGCGGCGCGGTCGTAGCCGGAGATCTGGAAGTTGTGTGGCACCAGGCCGCCCTTGAAGTAGGCACCGACCGGGATGCAGAACACCGAGAAGATGAACTCCGGCGCGGTGCGCACGCCAATGTTGTCACCGGTGCCGATCACGAACGGGCGCAGGTACAGCGCGCCGCCGCTGCCATACGGCGGGATGAAGCGCTCGTTGGCCTTGACCACTTGTTTGCAAGCGTCAATGAACGCTTCGGTCGGCACTTGCGGCATCAGCAGGCGGCCGCAGCTGCGCTGCATGCGCGCGGCGTTCTGGTCGGGGCGGAACAGGTTGATCGAACCGTCCTTGCAACGATAGGCCTTGAGGCCTTCAAAGCATTGCTGGCCATAGTGCAGGGCGGTGGAGCCCTCGCTGATGTGCAGCACGTTGTCGTCGGTCAGGGTGCCTGCTTGCCATTCGCCGTTTTTCCAGACCTGGAGAAACCGCTTGTCGGTCTTGATGTAGTCAAAGCCCAGCTTGTCCCAATTGATGCTTTCGTTACCCATGACACCCTCTATCTCTGGCCAAGTCGGATTTTCTTCTGGATGGGCGCAACAATACTGCATTCTTGCTTTGTGTGGGAACTGCGCTCTTACAGATGCAGCGCATGCCCCAAAGCCCGCAACGCAGCTTCCTGCACCGCTTCACCCAGGGTCGGGTGGGCGTGGATGGTGCCAGCCACATCCTCCAGGCGTGCACCCATTTCCAGGCTCAGACCAAAGGCGGTGGACAGCTCGGACACGCCAGCCCCCACGGCTTGCCAGCCAACAATCAGGTGATTGTCTCGCCGCGCCACTACCCGCACGAAGCCGGCCTTGGACTCCAGGGTCATGGCCCGGCCATTGGCGGCGAACGGGAAGCTCGACACGATGCAGTCCAGGCCGGCAGCCTTGGCCTCGTCCGGGGTCTTGCCGACTACCACCAGCTCCGGGTCGGTAAAGCACACCGCCGGGATAGCTGCCGGGTTGAATTCGCGGGTTTTACCGCTGATCAGTTCGGCAACCATTTCACCCTGGGCCATGGCCCGGTGCGCCAGCATCGGTTCGCCGCTGAGGTCGCCGATGGCATACACATTGCGCATGCTGGTCTGGCAGCGGCTGTCGATCTTGATCGCCGCGCCGTTCATGTCCAGGTTCAAGGCTTCGAGGTTCCAGCCCTGGGTGTTGGGTTTGCGTCCCACGGCCACCAGCACCTGGTCGGTGTCCAGCGCCAGGGTGTCGCCGTTGGGGGCGCGGACCTGGAGTTTGTCGTCGGTAAAACCGGTGACACTGTGCTCGAGGTACAGCTTCACCCCCAATTTCTTCAGGGATTCAGCCACTGGCAGGGTCAGCTCGGCGTCGTAGGCAGGCAGGATATGCGCCTGGGCCTCGACCACACTGACTTCGGCGCCGAGCTTGCGGTAGGCAATGCCCAGCTCCAGGCCGATGTAACCACCCCCCACCACGATCAGGCGCTTGGGTACGCGGGTCGGCGCCAGGGCTTCGGTGGAGGAGATGATCGGCCCGCCAATCGGCAGCATCGGCAGGTTGACGCTTTTAGAGCCGGTAGCCAGCAGCAGGTGTTCGCACTGGATGCGCTGTTCGCCCACGTCGACAGTCTTGCCGTCGACGACCTTGGCCCAACCGTGGATCACCTGCACCTTGTGTTTCTTCAGCAGCGCGGCGACGCCGGTGGTCAGGCGGTCGACGATGCCGTCTTTCCACTCCACGCTTTTGCGGATGTCCAGGGTCGGCACATCCACTTCAATGCCCAGTGGCGAGCCCTGGCTATGGTGCACGGTTTGCTGGAATTGCTCGGCCACATGGATCAGGGCCTTGGAGGGAATGCAGCCGATGTTCAGGCAGGTGCCGCCCAGGGCCTGGCCTTCCACCAGGATGGTCGGGATACCCAGCTGGCCGGCGCGAATCGCCGCCACATAACCGCCGGGGCCGCCGCCGATAATCAGCAGCGTGGTGTGCAATGTCTGAGTCATGCCCTTACTCCAGGAACAGGCTGGCGGGTTGTTCGAGCAGGCCGCGAATAGCCTGGATGAATTGCGCCGCGTCCATGCCATCGACCACCCGGTGATCGAAGGAGCTGGAGAGGTTCATCATCTTGCGCACCACGATCTGGCCCTTGATCACCATGGGCCGTTCGACGATACGGTTGACGCCGACGATAGCCACTTCCGGCAGGTTCAGCACCGGCGTGCTGACGATGCCGCCCAAGGCGCCAAGGCTGGTCAGGGTGATGGTCGAACCGGACAGCTCATCACGGCTGGCCTTGCCAGTGCGCGCGGCGTTGGCCAGGCGCGCGATTTCTTCGGCATTGCCCCACAAACTACGGGCTTCGGCGTGGCGCACCACCGGCACCATCAGGCCCACGTCGCTCTGGGTGGCGACGCCCACATGCACCGCGCCGAGGCGGGTGATGACCTGGGCTTCGTCGTCATACCGTGCGTTGATCTGCGGGAACTCGCGCAGCGCCACGACCATGGCGCGCACGATAAACGGCAGCAGGGTCAGCTTGCCGCGTGTCGCGCCGTGCTTCTCGTTGAGGTGCACGCGCAACTCGTCGAGGGCGGTAACGTCGATTTCTTCCACATAGCTGAAATGCGCGGCACGCCGGGTGGCGTCCTGCATACGCTGGGCGATCTTGCGGCGCATGCCGATCACCGGGATCTGGTGTTCGTCATTGCGCTCGGCATAAGGGTTGGCGGCGCTGGTGCTGGTGGCCGGCCCTTGGTGCAAGTACGCCTCCAGGTCTTCGTGCAGGATCCGGCCCGCCGGGCCTGAGCCCTGGACCAGGCGCAACTGAATCCCGGCGTCCAGCGCGTGCTTGCGCACGGCAGGGGAGGCCAAGGGGCGCTCGCTGGCTTCACGGGCCACGGGCGCTTGTGGCGCCTTCACGGCAGCCGCGGGTTTGTTTTCGACCGGTGCCGGTGCCTGTACCGGTTTGGCTTCGGCCGCAGGCGCAGCCTTCACCGGTTCGGCAGCTACCGGCACATCCTTGGTATTGCCCGCGCCTTCGACTTCAATGCTGATCAAAATACTGCCCACCGCCATGACTTCACCCGGCTCGCCGCCGAGGGAAATAACCTTGCCGTGGACCGGCGAGGGAATATCCACCATCGCCTTGTCGGTCATCACATCCGCCAGCACCTGGTCTTCAACCACCAGGTCACCGACCTTCACATGCCACACCGACAATTCGACTTCCGCGATGCCTTCGCCAATGTCCGGCATCTTGATAACGTGCGTGCCCATTCAGACCTCCATGACCCGTTTCAACGCCGCGCCCACTCGGGACGGCCCTGGGAAATACGCCCACTCCTGCGCGTGCGGATAGGGCGTGTCCCAACCGGTGACGCGTTCGATCGGCGCTTCCAGGTGGTGGAAGCAATGCTCTTGCACCAGCGACACCAACTCGGCACCAAAGCCGCAGGTGCGGGTGGCTTCATGCACCACCACGCAACGGCCGGTCTTTTTCACCGACTTGACGATGGTCTCCAGGTCCAGCGGCCACAGGCTGCGCAGGTCGATGACTTCGGCGTCGATGCCGGTTTCTTCGGCGGCGACTTGCGACACATACACAGTAGTGCCGTAGGTCAGCACCGTGACGGCTGAGCCGGGGCGCACAATGGCGGCCACGTCCAGCGGCACGGTGTAGTAACCGTCCGGCACCTGGGCTTGCGGGTGTTTCGACCACGGCGTCACCGGGCGGTCGTGGTGGCCGTCGAACGGGCCGTTGTACAGGCGCTTGGGCTCGAGGAAGATCACCGGGTCATCGTTCTCGATGGAGGCGATCAGCAGGCCCTTGGCGTCAAAGGGGTTGGACGGCATCACCGTGCGCAGGCCGCAGACCTGGGTGAACACCGCTTCGATACTCTGGCTGTGGGTCTGGCCACCGTAGATGCCGCCGCCGCACGGCATGCGCATGGTCAGCGGCGCGGTGAACTGACCGGCCGAGCGATAACGCAGGCGCGCAGCTTCCGAGATGATCTGGTCGGTGGCGGGGTAGACGTAGTCGGCGAACTGGATTTCAGCCACTGGGCGCAGGCCATAAGCGCCCATGCCCACGGCCACGCCGACGATGCCGCTTTCCGAGATCGGGGCGTCGAACACCCGCGAGCTGCCGTACTTGGTCTGCAAACCTTCGGTGCAACGGAACACGCCGCCGAAGTAACCGACGTCCTGGCCGAACACCACCACGTTGTCGTCACGTTCAAGCATCACATCCATGGCCGAGCGCAGGGCCTGGATCATGGTCATGGTGGTGGTGGTCATGGCGGTTTCCAGTTCGATGCTGTTGTTGTGGTCGTTCATGTCACACCCCCAACTCTTGACGCTGGCGCTTCAAGTGCTCCGGCATCTCTTTATAGACGTCCTCGAACATGGTCGCGGCGCTAGGAATCTGGCCGCCGGCGAGGGTGCCGTACTGCTCGGCTTCCTTCTGCGCCTTGACCACTTCGGCTTCAAGTTCGGCACTGACCGCCGCGTGTTCCTCTTCGGACCACTGGCCAATCTTGATCAGGTGCTGCTTGAGACGGGCAATCGGGTCGCCCAGGGGGAAGTGGCTCCAGTCGTCGGCTGGGCGGTACTTCGAAGGATCATCGGAGGTGGAGTGCGGACCGGCGCGGTAGGTGACCCATTCGATCAGCGTTGGCCCAAGGTTGCGTCGCGCACGCTCGGCAGCCCAGGCCGAAGCGGCGTACACCGCGATAAAGTCATTGCCGTCTACGCGCAGGGAGGCGATGCCGCAACCGACGCCGCGTCCGGCGAAGGTGGTGGCTTCGCCGCCGGCGATGGCCTGGAAGGTGGAGATGGCCCACTGGTTGTTGACCACGTTGAGAATCACCGGCGCGCGGTAGACGTGGGCGAAGGTGAGGGCGGTGTGGAAGTCCGATTCAGCGGTGGCGCCGTCGCCGATCCAGGCCGAGGCGATCTTGGTATCGCCCTTGATCGCCGAGGCCATGCCCCAGCCCACACCTTGCACGAATTGAGTCGCGAGGTTGCCGGAAATGGTGAAGAAACCTGCGTCCTTGACCGAATACATGATCGGCAACTGGCGGCCCTTGAGCGGGTCGCGCTCGTTGGACAGCAATTGGCAGATCAGGTCCACCAGCGGCACGTCGCGGGCCATCAGGATGCTTTGCTGACGATAGGTGGGGAAACACATGTCGTCGATGTTCAAGGCCAGGGCCTGGGCGCTGCCGATGGCTTCTTCGCCAAGGCTTTGCATGTAGAACGACATTTTTTTCTGACGCTGGGCAACCACCATGCGGTTGTCGAAGATGCGCGTCTTGAGCATGGCGCGCATGCCGCGGCGCATGATCTCGCTGGAAACGCCTTCGGCCCACGGCCCAAGGGCCTGGCCCTGGTCGTCGAGCACGCGGATCAGGCCCTTGGCCAGGTCAGCGGTGTCGGCGGGTTCTACGTCGATGGCGGGTTTGCGTACCAGGCCGGCGTCGGTCAGGCGCAGGTAGGTGAAGTCGGTCTTGCAGCCTGGGCGGCCCGAGGGTTCGGGAACGTGCAGGCGCAGCGGTGCATACGGCTGGGTCATGGCTTTCTACGCTCTATCTTGTGAATTTCTTGTAGTGGGCGCGCTAGCTGACAGTCAGTCTTCGGGTAGAAGAAATCTTGTCCTACAACAATCATAGGCGTGGCGTCGGAGAATATTTATCTCTGTTTCGTTGCGCCCACGATCATTTGCGGATAAAAAACCTGCATAAACATAATAAACAGGTGATTTTGTCTCATGCGCAAACTGGACCGTACCGATATCGGCATTCTCAACGCCCTGCAGGAGAATGCGCGGATCACCAACGCCGACCTGGCCCGCTCGGTCAACCTGTCGCCCACGCCGTGTTTCAACCGGGTCAAGGCGATGGAAGAACTGGGCCTGATTCGCGACCAGGTCACGCTGCTGGATGCCGACCTGCTGGGGCTGCACGTTAATGTGTTCATCCATGTGAGCCTGGAAAAGCAGAATGAACTGGCGTTGCAGCAGTTCGAAGGGGCGATCTCGGACCGGCCGGAAGTGATGGAGTGCTACCTGATGGCCGGCGACCCGGACTACCTGATCCGTGTGCTGGTGCCGACGATTCAGTCGCTGGAGCGTTTCATGATGGACTTTTTGACCAAGGTGCCGGGGGTGGCGAATATCCGCTCAAGCTTTGCGCTCAAGCAGGTGCGCTACAAGACGGCGTTGCCATTGCCGGCCAACGGCATCAGCCTCGGTTCCTGATTCAACACAGGGCGAAATGTGGGAGGGGGCTTGCTCCCGATTGCAGTGTGTCAGACCACTCATTCGTTATTGGTACACAGCCATCGGGAGCAAGCCCCCTCCCACATTTTTTTCCGCATTTCAAAGTTGGTTGAGTGGGATCTTCAGGTAGGTCACGCCGTTCTCTTCCGCAGGTGGCATGTTCCCCGCACGCACATTCACCTGGATCGCCGGCAACAACAGCGTCGGCATGCTCAACCCGGCATCACGGGTGGTGCGCATCTCTACAAACGCCGCTTCATCCACCCCGTCATGCACATGGATATTCCCCGCCCGTTGTTCCGCCACCGTGGTCAGGCACTTGGCCTCACGCCCTTCAGGTGGGTAGTCATGGCACACATACAGCCTGGTGTCAGAGGGGAACGCCAACAGCTTGCGCATCGACGCATACAACTGCCGCGCATCACCGCCGGGGAAGTCGCAGCGGGCGGTGCCGACATCAGGCATGAACAGGGTGTCGCCCACCAGGATCAAGCGGCCGTCGATCAAGTAGGCCATGTCTGCGGGCGTATGCCCCGGCACATGCAGCGCCTGGGCCTTCAAGCCGCCGATATGGAAGATTTCATCCGGCGCGAACAGGTGATCGAACTGCGAACCGTCGACGCGAAATTCCGGCTCCAGGTTGAACAGGTGCTTGAACACGCCCTGCACCTTGCTGATCGACTCGCCGATCGCGATCTTGCCGCCCAGGGTGCGACGCAGGTAGGGCGCGGCGGACAGGTGGTCGGCATGGGCATGGGTTTCGAGCAACCACTGCACCTGCAAGCCATGCTCGCGCACAAAAGCGATGACCTTGTCGGCCTGGGCGGTGTCGGTGCGCCCGGACGCCGGGTCGTAGTTGAGCACCGAGTCGACGATGGCGCAGGGGCCACCGTCGGTCTCATAGACGATGTAGGTGTAGGTCGACGATGCCTCGTCCAGAAAGGCTTGAATCAACGCTGGCATGGCGGCTGTCCCCGATGAAGAAAAAAGTGGTTACAATCAGTTTACGTTTACACATAATGTTTTGAGCTTAAGTGACATAAAGGACCCGAGGCAAATGGAATCTACTTTGAGTGAGGGCGAAGTCGCCCAGTTGCGTGCGTCGGCGTCCAAGGCGTGTTCCTTGCTCAAGGCCCTGGCCAATGAGGACCGCCTGTTGATCCTGTGCCAGTTGACCCAGGGCGAGCGCAACGTCGGCGAGCTGGAAGCCCTGACCGGCGTCCGCCAGCCCACCCTGTCACAACAGCTGGGTATCTTGCGCGATGAAGGGCTGGTCGCTACTCGCCGGGAAGGCAAATACATTTTCTACGGGTTGGCCAGCCACGAAGTGATTCAAGTGATGAAGACCCTGTCCGGCCTGTACTGCGGCGCGGTCATAAAAAGCTGGGCGTGATGCCAACTGGCAACGACCCTTGTGTGCATTGACTATAAAAGGCAGTAGACCATGACCGAACAACACTGGGGCCCAACCATCAGTGGCGATATCGTAGTCATCGGCGGCGGCTCGGCAGGTATCGGCCTGCTGGCCAGCCTGCTCAAGCGTGACCCGCACCTGAACATCATCCTGATCGAACCCAACGACTACCACTGCTACCAGCCGGCCTGGACCCTGGTGGGCGGCGGCGCCTACGACCTGCAAAAGACCCGCCGGCCCCTGGCTAATGTGCTGCCCAATGGTGTCAGCTGGGTGCAGGCCGCCGTCAGCGAAGTGCTGCCGGACGAGCAGACCCTGGTGCTCGACAATGGCCAACGCGTCACGTGGGACAACCTCATCGTCTGCCCGGGCCTGCGCCTGGCGTGGGAGAAAATCGAGGGCCTGCAAGATACCCTCGGTCAGCACGGTGTGACGTCCAACTACAGCTACGAGCACGCCGCCTATACCTGGCAACTGGTGCAGCAGCTCAAGGGCGGCAAGGCGCTGTTTACTCAGCCGGCTATGCCGATCAAATGCGCTGGCGCGCCGCAGAAAGCCATGTACCTGTCGTGCGATCACTGGCTCAAGCAGGGCACTCTCAAAAATATCGACGTCGAGTTCAACCTGGCCGGTGCCGCACTGTTCGGCGTGGCGACTTTTGTGCCGCCGTTGATGAAGTACGTCGAGAAATACAATGCGCGCCTGGCGTTCAATTCCAACCTGGTGAAAGTCGACGGCCCGGCGCGCAAAGCCTGGTTCGAAGTGAAAGACACCGAAGGCAACGTGAGCGTCGAAGAGAAAACCTTCGATATGTTGCACGTTGTACCGCCGCAACTGGCCCCGGACTTTATCCGCCAGAGCCCGCTGGCCGACGCCGCCGGCTGGTGCGAAGTGAACCCCCACAGCCTGCAACACCTGCGCTACCCGCATATCTTCGGCCTGGGCGATGTGTGCGGTGCCACCAACGCCAAGACCGCGGCGGCGGTGCGCAAGCAAATCGTGGTGGTGGCCGAGAACCTGTTGGCCCTGCGCAAACAGGCGCCGCTGCCACTCAAGTACGACGGCTATGGCTCCTGCCCGCTGACGGTAGAGAAGGGCAAGGTAGTGCTGGCCGAGTTCGGTTACGGCGGCAAGCTGCTGCCGACCTTTCCCCTCGACCCTACCCGCGCGCGCCGCTCGATGTGGTTCCTCAAGGCCACGTTGCTGCCGTGGTTCTACTGGAACGGCATGCTCAAGGGCCGCGAGTGGCTGACTCGCCTGGCCAAGGTGGACTGAATGCTGCTGGCCAGTGTGTTGGGAGTATTGATGGGCCTGGTCATGGGCCTGACCGGCGCCGGCGGCGGCATCCTCGGGGTGCCGGCGTTGGTGCTGGGGCTGGGCTTGAGCATGACCCAGGCCGCCCCGGTGTCGCTGCTTGCGGTGGGCGCGGCGGCGGCAGTCGGCGCGATTGATGGCCTGCGCCATGGCCTGGTGCGTTATCGCGCCGCGTTGTTGATCGCCGTGCTCGGCGGGCTGTTTTCGCCCTTGGGGGTGTTCGTTGCCCATCAATTGTCGGAGAAGCTGTTGATGGGCCTGTTCAGTGCCTTGATGGTGCTGGTGGCCTGGCGCATGTTGCAGCGCGAAAAGGTCGAGGCCGGGCCAAGCGACCATGGTTCTGCGTCTTGGGCGCAGAAAAACTGCATGCTTAACCAGCAGACCGGGCGCCTGGCCTGGACGGCCAAATGCACTGCCACCCTGGCTGCATTGGGCGCGGTGACCGGCGCGGTGTCGGGGCTGCTTGGTGTCGGTGGCGGCTTCCTGATCGTGCCGGCGTTCAAGCAACTGACCGATGTGCAGATGCGCGGGATCGTCGCGACTTCCTTGATGGTGGTCAGCCTGCTTTCGCTGATCGGCGTGGTGGGGGCGTTTCATGCGGGGGTGAGCATCGAGCCGGTGGGCTGGGTGTTTATTGGCGCGAGTATCGTCGGGATGTTAGCGGGACGGCGCCTGTGTTCGGTGATTCGCGCACGCACCTTGCAGGTGGGGTTTGCCAGCCTGTGCGTGGTAGTGGCGATTGGAATGTTGTTTAACGCGTTGGTCTGACTCTGTGCCGGCGACCCGTAAGGTCGCCGTCCATTGCGTTAGTCACAAAATCTAGTAGTTGGGCAGGAACCTCCTGATTGGGCTTTAACACCCAGTGAGCACTGCAAACGCCAGGATGATTTTTTGACTATGGACAGGCATCGCTCATGACAGCTATTCCCCCTGCACAGACCTGTTCCTCATCGCCACTGTTGACGCTTGACCATCAATCACCTCCTGTTACCGAAGAAGTCGACACGTCGGTTACGCCTGAGCGCTCAAGCCCAGGTTCAGCGTCAGCCGTCAGGTCCGGCTCCCCGCTGGGCAATCTGGGAGGGGCGCTGTCGTGGCCGATACCGTTGAGCGCCGACGAACAACGTCGCTTGCGTCTTATCACGATGAATCACGCACACCATTTGGGCGACGAGCCGCTGGTGATACAAACCAAAGGCGGTGTGCTGGAGTTCTTGCGCTACCGCCAACCCTTGCCAGCGGCGGCGCAGAACGACCCGGCCAAGATGCTCGAGGCGCTGGTCAGTTCCCCCCAGGGGCAACGGATGGGCAAGGCGCTGCAACAGAAAATGCAAGGCATTGACAGCGATAGCAGCGTGACGGATTACCTGTTGGCGGGGATTGCGCTGCAGATGGACCCTGAGTCGATCACTGCCCCCGCACGCAACAAAATAGCCGGCTTCGATCTGGCCAGTGACAAATATTGGGGGCAAACCGCATCCGCAGTGGTGGATGGCCTGGCCGAGTACTTGAGTGGCACAGGTAGAACCAGCGCTGGGCTGGCAAAGGTCGGTGCCCACCTGTTGCTGGCCAGGTCGGCCCCGCAGTTTCTGATTCAAGACATTCCAAAGTCTGTGAAAGTTGGCAGCCAGGCATGGGCCAACCTGACGATTGCGGCCATGACGATCGAAGCGCAGGCACCGGGCAAAGTCCTCGGTATGACGTTTGCCCTGGTCATGAGCGAGGCCGAAGAGGCGCGGCGGCTTGACCCTGCGGTCACCCAGACAGCACAAACGGCTGCTTTGCTGGATTGGGCAATCGCCAATGGAGTGCTCACAAAAAGAAGCAACGACAACTACCTCCCCGCACACCTCGAATTGGCAAGAACCGCATTCAACGCACAGCTTGACGCTCGACTCATTGCTTCCAGGGCTCTGGACAAAGCACTACCGACGCGAAAAGAGATCGCACTGGCCACGCTGAAGGAGCGGTTTGGAGACCTGGGCGCGTTTTTCGAAGAGAAAATATTCAGTGTTGATCAGCATTACGTGGAAGGTGAAGGAGGCAGGCATTCGCTATTGGATATCGCCATGATCGACTGGCTGGAACCCAGACCCTTCAAGGCGCATGAACCCAGCAGTTCACTTAAGCCCAATGACCTGCGCAGGGTGTTAACGACGTTAAACGTTAACCCGCAGTTTGGCGTACCGGCTGAATTCGAGAGGCAGTTCAACCGCGCCATCGAGGAAAAAAAGGCCGCCGTCAATACCACCGTCAGGCACATGATCTCGCAACTGCCTTTGCAAGATCGGAAAAATTTTGAGTGTAGAAAAATCAGTTTTTTTCAAAAAGGCTCATACGTGTCAGATGGTTTTTTTAACAATACCTATGCTCAGAATGAACCGGATCTGCTCGTCAAGACGGATCTGGGCAGCCAGTCCCAGGCCTATGTCATCAACTTCAATGACGGCACGATTGAACGGACGGACCTGTACAAGGCGAAAAACAGGGAGTTAAGGGACGCCAACAAGGTGTTTACCACCAAAGCGTTCATGCCCAGTCATCAGGCAGATGATCTCGGTCGTGAGCGCCCGTTGAATAACCCACTCTTGGATAGCTTTACCAGCTCTCGATCCCATGCGATTGCCACGGCGTTCGTCGAGCACTTGGGGCTTGACGATCCTGCTATCAAAGAACAAGCCCGTGGGCAAACCGCCTTTGACAAAGCAAAGGCCAGTTTCAAGCCGTTGAGCGAGTTTTTGTTAAACCTGATCCCGTTCAGATCCGCCATTGTCAACTTCCAGAACGGCCAGTATGGCGCCGGCGCATTCGATCTCTTACTGGATGTATTCGGGTTTCTTACCGCCGGCGCCGCAACCGCGGGAAAACTGCTCAAGATTGGCAGTACTGCACTCTCCAGCGCAGCCAAGGCGTTGCGGACGGTGAAAGTCATCGGCGTGGCGAGTATAGACCTGCTCAACCCTGTGAGTGGTTTGCGCGATTTGGCCAGGCTGATGGGCAACGGCGTCCTTTATCTTGGCGGCAAAGCCATCAACCGCCTCAGGGGCGCCACCGGTAGTTACGATCAATTAAAAGCGCTCAGCAAACAGTATGACGCTGCTGCAATCGGCACCGTAAAGGTGGCTGGCGAGACCATCGAAGGCGCCGCAGTGCTCAAGAGCGGCCATTGGTATGCTTTTGATGCCGACACGATGCGACCTTACGCAAGCCCGCTCGACGAATTTGCAGTCGCGACCCAGGCTGTCGCAGGTAGCGTCAGCACCGGCCACACCGATGCACTGTACGCATTGAGCCATGAGCTGTACGGGCACTTCAAAGTGCCCGAGTCGCGCATCGCCGGGCTCTCACGCAACAGTCAGGGCGTGTATGTGGCAGCCGATGGGCACCTGTCGCATATACGCCATACCGAAAGCAGCGGTAAGACGGCGGTGTACGAGGTCCGACAGGTCTCTCGCACGCAGGATGGCGGCGTGCAGGCGCATATTTATCACAACGGCAAGAAAACCGAATTGCTGGTCATGCACATACAGGGTGACCAATGGCAACGCGTGGGGGCAGCCGGTGGCGGGGCGCCAAAGCAGATCACGGCTGAACATTTGCGGGCTTGGGAAGCGTTGCCGCGCCTGGAGCAAGTCAGGCTTAGCCCTAAGGGCTTTGCCCGGCAGCATCAACTGCCTTGGAAAGCGTTTGAGTACTGTGTGAAAGCTGACGGTGGCCTGAGCGAAACCGGCTTGATCGTGCGTAGCCGCCCCGCCAACACGCCCTTCAATAAGGTGTCCGAAGCGCATATCCGTATTTGGCAAGGCATGACTCAGCAGGAACGTGGCGCGATAACCATAGACGGGTTTGCCTGCCATCATCACGTTAATATGCATACGCTCAGAAATCATGTACGGGTAGATGGTAGCCTGGGCCCTGAGGGTGAAGAGCTGCTGGGCAGGGCTGCCGGTGCTGCCTATGAGGTGATTACCGATGAGCATTTACACCAGTGGCGCACGCTCTTGGCGCAACCGAACAACTCAGTGACACAAGCGCAGTTCTTAAGCCAGCACAGGCTCAGCCCAGGCAGTTGGAGTCGCTTCGTGAAAAAGGACGGCTCCTTGAAAGAGGCGGCCGTGCAACGTCTCAATCAGGCACAGCAAAACACCGCGCTTGCCCCCACGTTCCAGGCTTCGGCACGCAAACAGCTAATCACTGCCGAACATCTACGCGAGTGGGAGGCGTTGTCGCCCGCGCAACGGCAAAGCATGACCCGTGAGGGCTTTGCTCAACAGCGCAACCTCTCCCCGAAAACCTTTACCTACTACGTGCAGCCTGACGGCCAGTTGAGCGATACCGGCAAGATTGTGCGCGACCGCGCCGTCAACATACCCTTCAATGCGGTGACTGAAACGCATATCCGTGATTGGCAAAGCAAGACACAGCAGGCGCGTGACGCCATGACCATGCATGGATTTGCCGGTCAACATCACCTTAAACCGAGTACGTTCACAAACTGTGTGCGGCGAGATGGTGGCCTGGGGCCGTCCGGTGAAGCGTTGTTGAACAGGGCGGCCGGTCACACCTACACCGCGCTTACCGATGACTATTTACGCCAGTGGAGCGCGCTCTTCGTTCAACCGAACAATTCAGTCACGCCGTCGCAGTTCTTGAGCCAACATGGGCTCAACCCAAATACTTGGCGTCAGCACGTTAACGCCGATGGCTCTTTAAAGGAGGCGACCGTGCAGCGCCTCAATCGGGCAGGGCAAAATCCCGCGCAGCCCCCTGCGTCCGAGCCACCTGCTGCGGGTACGGCACGAAAACGACCTGCGCCAGCCCCTTCGGATCCGCCGCCGCCGAAATCTACGGGTCTGAACAAACCCACTGACACATCACAGAGCGAACAGGTCCCTGGTCCATCTTCGGACGTCGTCGTTGTCAAGGTTGAACCCAATGTTTCTCCGTCACTGCCTCGCCATCAGATCGATAACACACTGCCGATTCTGCAGGACCCGCTGAACCCCAGGCTCAGCTTGACCCAAGCACTTGAGGGCTCTATCGATGACATTCGTATCGCCCACTGGAATGGCGTGCTTGACGGGCTGGATAGCCCAACGAAGGCGCGCGTTTCAGCCCAGATCAAGGCGTCGATCAAAGACTGGCTGCGCACCGAAGGCCAACACCCGTCTCGGTTTGATGAGGCTATGGAAGTGGTCACGGCGCTGGACGACGGTGGGCCGGCTCGCGGCGCATCGGTGTGGGCGCGGCGCGATATTCCCCAGTTCGAGGTGCTTGGCCCGTATGCAGGCAAATACCATGCAGACGAGGCGTCGCTGTTCCAGGAGCAACGCAAGCAAGGCTCACGGGCTGTGCTGACTTACCTGTTCGGTACACGTTCGGGCACGCGCACGGTCAGTGGACTGCACACGGGCAACACCCTGAGCCTGATCAATACCTCGCAACTGCGTAATGGGCCGGCGTGGCAGTCGAACAATGTCGTTTCCGTCGCGGTCGGAAAAAACCTGACGTTCTATGTGGCGCTGAAGGACATCAAGAAAGGTGATGAATTGCTGCTGGACTATGGGCCGTTCTATGAGCCGGTGCCTGATATCGCGATCAAGCCGGATCCCGATAGCTGAGTTCAAGCGCTCGGTGCCCGTCTGAGGAGCAATTGCGCCCTTGGCATGGCAAGATAAACGCTGCTCAGGTTTACTACGCCCTGAGCAGCGGATTCACCGGCCTTGCACGTCGGATCACCAAGGTCACCGAATGGATAAATACACCCCCCACACCTGGCAGCCCCATGAGCGACCGAGCCTGCCCGGCTCGCCGTCGACGCCGTTGCACCCCACCCACAAGCGCTGGCTGTTTGCGCTGGTGGGCGTGCTGGTGGCAATCACCGGTGGCCTGGGCAATGCCCTGGTCATCGCCAACCTGCAATATCTGCAAGGCGCCCTCGGCGCGACCACCGCCGAAATGGCCTGGCTGCCCGCCGCCTATGTCATGACCAACGTGTGCATGAACCTGCTGTTGGTCAAGTTTCGCCAGCAGTTCGGCCTGCGGGCGTTCACCGAGGTGTTCCTGGTGCTGTATGCGCTGGTGACGTTCGGCCACTTGTTCGTCAACGACCTCAGTTCGGCCATCGCGGTCAGGGCCGCCCACGGCATGGTGGGTGCGGCGCTGAGTTCGTTGGGCTTGTACTACATGATCCAGGCCTTCCCGGCCAAATGGCGCTTGAAAGCCCTGGTGTTGGGGTTGGGCACCGCGCAGTTGGCCCTGCCCCTGGCGCGATTGTTCTCCGAGGACTTGCTGCAAATCGCCGAATGGCGCGGGTTGTATCTGTTTGAACTGGGCCTGGCGCTGATCTGCCTGGGTTGTGTGTTTCTGCTCAAACTGCCGCCCGGTGACCGCTTCAAGACCTTTGAAAAACTCGACTTCCTCACCTTCGCCATCCTCGCCAGTGGCGTGGCCTTGCTCTGCGCGGTGTTGTCCCTGGGGCGCATCGACTGGTGGCTGGAGGCGCCGTGGATCGGCGTGGCCTCGGCCTGCTCCCTGGTGTTGATCATGGCGGGGCTGGCCATCGAGCATAACCGCAGCAACCCGATGCTGATGACGCGTTGGCTGGGCAGCGGCGTGATGATTCGCCTGGCCCTGGCGGTGGTGCTGATACGTATGGTGTTGTCCGAGCAATCCACCGGTGCGGTGGGGTTCATGCAGATGCTGAACATGAGCTACCAGCAGATGCATACGCTGTACGTGGTGATGTTGGCCGGGGCGATTGCCGGGCTGGTGGTCAGCGCCTTGACGATCAACCCGGCGCACCTGCTGATGCCCTTGATCATTTCCCTGGCGTTGATGGCGACAGGCTCGGTGATGGACAGTTTTTCCAGCAATCTCACTCGCCCGCAAAACCTGTACATCAGCCAGTTCCTGCTAGGCTTTGGCGGCACGTTCTTCCTCGGGCCGACCATGGTGCTGGGTACGAAAAACGTGCTGACCAACCCGCGCAACTTGGTGAGCTTTTCGGTGATGTTCGGGATTTGCCAGAACCTCGGCGGCCTGATCGGCGCGGCGTTGCTCGGCACCTTCCAGATCGTGCGCGAGAAGTACCACTCGAGCATGATCGTCGAGCACCTGACCTTGATCGACCCGCGTGTGGCGGCGCGGGTGCAGAGCGGTGGTTCGGCCTATGGCGGGATCGTCGCCGACCCGGAGTTGCGCAACCTGATGGGCATCCGCAGCCTGGCCACGGCGGCCACCCGTGAGGCGAACGTAATGGCGTACAACGATGTCTTCATGCTGATCGCGATTATCGCGATCCTGACCATGCTCTGGATCTTTACCCGCAGCCTGTGGCTGATGAGCACCACCAAGGCAACCCCTCCTGTTCAACCCAGCGGCGCGACTTCATGACTGAACCTTCAACCACCACCACGACTGCCATCGCCGCCACACCGGAAGGCAGCACGCCGCCGGGCGCCGTACCTACCGAGTTGCGGCCATTGCGGGTGCGCATCCTCTCGTCCCTGGGCTTTGCCGCGATTGCCATCATCGGTGTGCTGATCGTGCTGTACGCCTGGCAGCTGCCACCGTTCAGCAGCGCGGTGGAGACCACCGAAAACGCCTTGGTGCGGGGGCAGGTGACGATTATCGGCCCGCAGCTCAGCGGCTATGTGTTCGAAGTGCCGGTGCAGGACTTCCAGTACGTCAAGGCCGGCGACCTGCTGGTACGCCTGGATGACCGCATCTACAAGCAGCGCATGGACCAGGCCCTGGCGCAACTGGCGGTGCAGAAAGCGTCGTTGGCCAATGTAGTACAGCAACGCAACAGCGCCGAAGCGACCATCAAGTTGCGCCAGGCCGCGTTGGTGGACAGCCAGGCCCAGGCGCGCAAGAGCACGGCGGATCTACGCCGCAATGAAGAGCTGATCAGCGATGGTTCGGTGTCCAGGCGCGAACTGGACGTGACCCGTGCCGCCAATGCCCAGACCATCGCCGCCGTGGCCCAGGCCCAGGCCAGCCTGGAAATTGCCCGCCAGGACCTGCAGACGGTGATCGTCAACCGCGGCTCCCTGGAAGCGGCAGTGGCGAGTGCCGAGGCGGCGGTGGAACTGGCGCGGATCGATTTGTCCAACACCCGCATCACCGCGCCCCGGGATGGCCAACTGGGGCAGATCGGCGTGCGCCTGGGCGCCTACGTCAACTCTGGCGCGCAGTTGATGGCCTTGGTGCCCAAGCAGCTGTGGGTGATTGCCAACATGAAAGAAACCCAGATGGACAATGTGCAGGTGGGCCAGCCAGTGACCTTCACCGTGGATGCGCTGAACCACCGCAAATTCCATGGCACGGTGCAGCACATCTCCCCGGCGACCGGGTCCGAGTTCAGCCTGTTGCAGGCGGACAATGCCACCGGCAACTTCGTGAAGATCGCCCAGCGGGTGCCGGTGAGGATTACGGTGGACCCGGATCAGGCCGAGAGTGAGCGACTGCGACCGGGGTTGTCGGTGGTGGTGAGTATTGATACCGCAGGGCGCCTCAAGAATTCACCACCCTGACACCCAGACAGGGGAGAGCAACATGTGAGCGCGGGCTTGCTCGCCAATTGTGTCATTACTGTATTCAAGGCACAGCGATGCAGCTAGAGGGTGAAGCGCGGTTCGGGCAGCCCCTGGACGCTGGGGTTGAGGGCGAATACGCCGCCGGACAGCGACTGTTCACTCACATCGTCACGTATCGACGTGACGTACAGGGTGTCCAGGCGACTGCCGCCAAATGCACACATGGTGGGTTTTTTCACCGGCACGCTCAGGGAGCGGTCCAGGCGTCCGTCGGGGGTGAAGCGGTGGATCAGACCGGCGTCGTTGGCACAGATCCAGTAGCCGCCCTCGGCATCCACGGCGGCGCCGTCGGGGCGGCCGGGGAACTGATTCATATCAATGAATACGCGGCGATTGGACGGCGTGCCGGTCTCGATGTCGTAGTCGAAGGCCCAGACCTGCTGCACCAGCGGGTGCGAATCCGAGGCGTACATCGTGCGGCCATCGGGGCTGAAGGCCAGGCCATTGAGCGTGATGAAGCCACCCAACTGCGCGTAGGGCGCAACCCCTGAGGTGTAGCGATAGAGGATGCCCTCGGCCGCGTTCAGGCCCATGTCCAGCACCATGCTCCCCGCCCAGAAACGGCCCTGGCGATCACAGCGGCCATCGTTCAGACGCATGTCCGCACGCGGGTGCTCGATACCGGCAAGGGGCGTAGTGTCGAGGCTGCCGTCTTGGTGGGGCGTCAATTGGAAGAAGCCGCTTTGCATGCCGGCCACCCAGTTGCCCGCCAGGGTGCGCGCAATGCAGGCTAGCATCTGCGGGGCTTTCCACACGGCCATATGGCCGGTAGCGGCGTTCCAGCGTTGCAGGCTGCCGTTGGGGATATCCACCCAGTACAGGGCGTTTTCCTCAGGGACCCACACCGGGCATTCGCCCACGGCATTGCGGGCGGCGACAATCAGTTCTGCACTCATGGCTACTCATTCCCTTGGGGTTGCTGTGCACTCAGTCACCGAACGGCCCTGCTGCGCAAAAGGCACCGCCCTGGTAGACCGCAGCCGGGTCATCGGCAGCCACTGGCGGCTGGGTTTCAACCTCGGCGCGGAACACTTCCGAGCTGTCCTTTGGAATAAAGCCCAAATGTGCGGCGTAGCGGTTATCCCACCAGGTCTCGAGGTTGGCCGACATGCCGTAGACCACGGTATGGCCGACATCGGGCGTGTACAGCGCGCGCTCGAGCAGTTGGGTCAGGTCATCGAAACTCAGCCAGGTGTGCATCATCCGGCGGTTCTGCGGTTGCGGGAACGAGGAGCCGATACGGATGCTCACGGTCTGGATGCCATAGCGGTCGAAGTAGAAACTTGCCATGTCTTCGCCGTAGGACTTGGACAGGCCGTAATAGCTGTCGGGGCGGCGCGCAGAGTGGGCGTCGAGTTGCTGGCCCTGCTTGTGGAAGCCAATCACATGGTTGGAACTGGCGAAGATAACGCGCTTGACCCCGTGACGGCGCGCAGCCTCATAGATATGGAAAATGCCACTGATATTCGCGCCAAGCACTTCTTCGAACGAGCGCTCCACCGACACACCGCCAAAATGCAGGATGGCGTCGACGCCTTCCACCAGGTGGTGCACGGCGTGCTTATCGGCAAGGTCGCAGGTTTGCACTTCTTCGCGGGCATCGGTGGCGGGGGCCATTTCGGCAATATCCGACAGGCGCAGGACCTTGGCGTAAGGGCGCATGCGTTCGCGCAAGACTTTGCCGAGGCCGCCGGCGGCACCGGTGAGCAGCAGGCGGTTGAAGGGAACGGGCGTTAGGGTGGTCATGGGCATTCCAATTATTGTTGTAGGTTGTCGTACGACTATGTGGAAATAGTGTTAGGGATTCCCCAGGTTGTCAATGTTCTTGCATTGGATGGGTGTACGACCTGAAAACGCAGCGGTTTCAGCCAGCCATGACCATCGGTGGCAGGGTACCCAGCAGGGAAACCGCGGCCACCGCACAAACCCCCAGCAGCCACTCCACCATCACACTGGCTTTCAAACTGCCCACGCGTTGTTCGCAGCGTTCGATACGTAACCGGTTGAGCAGCGCCAACCCCAACATACCCAACACCAACAGCACCTTGATCAACAGAATCAAGGCAAACCCATTGAACAGCGGGGTGGGCCACAGTTGCCCGGTGAGCACACGCACATTGATCAAGCCGGTCACCAGCAAGCCGCCGACCAGGCCGTAACCCACGCCGCTGAAACGCCGCAGAATCGGCTCCAACCGGTGGTCTTGCGCGTGCCCGAGGATCAACACCAGCATCAGCAACCCGCCGAGCCAGGCCCCCACGCACAGCAGATGCACCACCTGGTTAAGGATCAGCAACTGCCCGCTCAGCCCACTGAGCATGGCGCCATGGCCCACGGGTGCCAGGGTCGCCAGCAACAGCGCGATCAACGGCAAGCGCAAGGCCGGCCAGGGCTTGATCAGCGCGATCACCAGCAGCAGGTTCAGCAGCAGATGCCAGGTCCATACCTGACCAAAGAAGGTCTTGCCCAGCACCAACTGCACGGTGGCCGGTTGCAGCGCGGCGTCCCAACTGCCGGCCATGCTGGCGGTGATCAACAGCAACCACATCACGCCGGAACCGAGCCCCAACCAGGCCAGGCCACGGGTGATGCGCAGCAATTGCCGGTCGAGTGCCGGTTGCACTTGATTGCCGAGCAGCCAGGGCCTGAACACGCAGGCCCCGAACATCAGCAGCACGACGATGAAGTGCAGGAAGCGGCACAGCACCAGCAGGGTTGCCATGGGTTATTGGCCGACCTTGAAGCTGTATTCTCCGTTGCTCTTGTGGGTGTCGACCGACACAGCGTTCCACACCACTTTGTAGTGACCGGCTGCGAGCGGTGCGGCTGGCGTCACTACCAGGACTTTCTTGTCGGCGTCCGGGGTTTCCAGGCCCTTGATGGCGATTTCAGTGCCGTCCTTGCTCAGGGAGACCTTGGTGAATGTCGCCTCGACGCCTTCGCTGAAGGTCAGGCGCAAGTCTTTTGGCGCGGCAACGCTGCTGTCAGCCGCAGGTTCCGCGCTCTTGAGGTGGGCGTGGGCGAATGCCGCCGAAGCACCCAGCAGGGAGGCCAGGAGGGTGACGGTGGTCAGGGCTTTCTTGATCAACATTGTTCAGTACCTTCAGTGTGGGGAGTCGGTAAGGCCATGTGCAGCAAGGGGAAGGGTTTGCCTTCGCCGTCCAGCGGCGAGCGCGCGACCTGGATAAAGCCATAGTGCCGGTAGAAACCCACGGCCTGGGGGTTTTGTTCGTTGACGTCGACCGTGAGGGTGTCATGGCGGGAGCGGACGTGGTCCAGCAATTGACGGCCGATGCCCTGGCCACGGCGGTCAGGGTCGATAAACAGCATCTCCACATTGTGCGCGCCGGTGCCGATAAAGCCGGCGATGCCTGCGTTGTCTTCATGCACCCATACCTCAAGGGCAGGCATGGGCAGGTAAGTGTCGCGTACCAAGGGCAGCAGGCGCTGGATGTCATCCTCGGGGAGGAAGTCATGGGTGGCCCGCACCGAACGTTCCCACAGCGCTCCCAGCACTGGGTCGTCGGCGGCCACGCGAGGTCGGATAGTCATGGCAATGATCCTTCAGGTGGACCGCGATGCTAACCAATCCGATTTCCCGGGGAAAGGTTAGCGTCAGAAGTTTCACTATGGTCTGTCGCCGCGATCTAGAGCCGATGGTAGTCTTTAGGCCGTGTTGTTGTCAGGGAGCCCTTATGGGCAATCACAAGATCGGTATTCGTCGGGTCAACGTCGAGAAAATCCTGCTGGCGGCGGAAAAAGTCTTCGCCGAAAAAGGCTATGGCAGCACCGCCATGGCCGACATCGCCGAAGAGGTGCAACTGCCGCGCTCCAACCTGCATTACTACTTCACCACCAAGAGCGAGTTGTACAGCGCGGTGCTGTTCGACCTGCTGGAGCTGTGGAAGCAGGACGCCCTGAGCTTCGAGACCTTCGATGATCCGCGGGTGGTGCTCAGCAGCTACATCCGCGCCAAGATGCAACGCTCGCGTACGCGGCCGTATGGCTCCAAGGTCTGGGCCAATGAAATCATCCACGGCGCGCCCACACTCGGCGAGGCCCTCGATGAAAGCCTGTACGACTGGGCCAAGATGAAGGAAGCGAAGATTCGCCAATGGGTGGAAGATAAACGCATCCTGCCGGTGGAGCCATCGAGCCTGCTGTACATGATCTGGGCCTCGACCCAGCACTATGCCGACTTTGATCACCAGGTGAAGATCCTCAATGATCACCAGCCGTTGTCGGATATGCAGTTTGAGAAGGCGATTCAAACGGTGACCAGTGTGATTTTGCGGGGGATTGGGTTGGAGCCTTGAGCCCTGTGGTGAGGCAGAGGGCCTCTTCGCGAGCAAGCCCGCTCCCACATTCGACTGCATTCCTCCAGGCAAAATGCGGTCAACTGTGGGAGCGGGCTTGCTCGCGAAGGCGGCCTGAAGGGCTACACAGCTTCCCGATACGGATTGCGCGGATCCTGCGTCCAATTCAAAAACGGCTTGCCGGTGTCCATCGGCACCATCTCGATGCAGTCCGCCACCGGGCAGGTGATCTGGCACAGGTTGCAGCCCACGCACTCATCATCGATCACCTCATACTTATGCGTGCCGTCCGCCTGCTTCAAGCTGGCAATGGCCTGGTGCGACGTATCCTCACAGGCAATATGGCAACGCCCACAGCCAATGCAGGCCGCTTGGTCAATCTTGGCGATGACCTGGTAGTTGATATCCAGGTACTTCCAGTCCGTGGTATTGCCCACCGCCCGCCCGGAAAATTCCTGCAGGCTGGTGTAGCCCTGGCTGTCCATCCATCGCGACAGTCCATCCTTCATCTCTTCAACGATGCGAAACCCATGCAGCATCGCCGCCGTGCATACCTGCACCGCGCCGCAGCCCAGGGCGACGAATTCTGCCGCGTCGCGCCAGTTGCCGATGCCACCGATGCCGCAGATCGGCAGGCCCTGGGTCTGTGGGTCGCGGGCAATTTCGGCGACCATGTTCAGGGCAATCGGCTTGACCGCCGAACCGCAGTACCCGCCATGGGTGCTCTGGGTGCCGACCATCGGCAGGGCGACCATGCGTTCCAGGTCCACGCTGGTGATGGAGTTGATGGTGTTGATCAGCGATACCGCATCCGCACCACCGCGATAGGCCGCCCGCGCTGCCACGCGGATGTCGGTGATATTCGGCGTGAGCTTGACGATCACCGGCAGCGAGCAGTACGTCTTGCACCAGCGCGTCACTTGCTCGACATACTCCGGCACCTGGCCGACGGCCGCGCCCATGCCACGTTCGGGCATGCCGTGGGGGCAGCCGAAGTTCAGTTCGATGCCGTCGCAGCCAGTGGCTTCCACCAGCGGCAGGATATTTTTCCAGGACTCTTCAACGCACGGCACCATCAGCGACACGATCAGCGCACGGTCGGGCCAATCCTTTTTCACCTGGGTGATTTCCCGCAGGTTGATCTGCAGGGAACGGTCGGTGATCAGTTCGATATTGTTGATGCCCAGTACTTCGCGATTCGCCCCGTAGTGCGCCGAGTAGCGCGACGACACGTTCACCGCCGCCGGGTCTTCCCCCAGGGTTTTCCATACCACGCCGCCCCAGCCGGCTTCGAAGGCGCGGACCACGTTGTAGGCTTTGTCGGTGGGCGGCGCGGAGGCCAGCCAGAACGGGTTAGGGGCCTTGATACCGGCGAATACAATCGAGAGATCGGCCATTACGCAGCCTCCACATTCAGCATGAGTTGGGCGTGCATGGCTTCGGCGGCCAGCTTGCCATGTTGCACGGCCTGGACGGTGAGGTCCTGGCCGAGGCTGACGCAATCACCGCCGGCATACACCCCGGGGATGCTGGTGCGTAGCTGTTCGTCGACAAAAATGCGCTCGCCCACGCGGTGCAGTTGCTGGGCCAGCGGGTCGTGCAGCGCGTCGCCGTCAAAACCTTGGCCGATGGCCTTGAAGATCGCATCGGCGGCCAGCTCGAAGGTTTCGCCAGTGGGCAGCAGGCGGCCGTTGTCCAGGCGGGTGCGGGCGAAGCGCATGCCACGGACGCGACCCTGATCGTCGAGGAGTACTTCGTCGGGTTGGGCCCAGGTCAACAGCCGCACTTGGTTGGCCTTGGCGATGTCCTGCTCGTGGTGAGTCGCGCCCATGTCCGCCAGGCCGCGGCGGTACACGAGGTTCACATCACGCGCACCGAGGCGGGCCATTTGCACGGCCATGTCGATGGCGGTATTGCCGGCGCCGAGCACGATGCAGCGGTCGGCCAGGGGCAGTTGGGTGAGGTCATCGGCCTGGCGCAGTTCGCGGATGTAGTCGGTGGCGGCGAGCAGGCCGGGGGCGTCTTCGTGGGGCAGGCCGAGCTGTTTGCTGGCTGCCAGGCCGAGGCCCAGGAACACTGAGTCGAAGTGCTGGTGCAGTTCGCTCAGGCTCAGGTTGTCGCCCAGGCGTTGGCCGTGGCGAATGTCGATGCCGCCGATCTGCAGGAGGAAATCCAGCTCCTTCTGGGCAAAATCGTCCACCAGCTTGTACTTGGCGATTCCGTATTCGTTCAGGCCCCCGGCTTTTTCTCGGGCTTCGAAAATCACCACGTCATGGCCGTGCAGCGCAGCGCGGTGGGCGCAGGCCAAGCCCGCCGGCCCGGCGCCGACCACGGCGATGCGTTTACCGGTAGGCGCGGCGCGCTGGAACGGGTGTTCGCTGAAGTGCGCATTGTCGATGGCGTAGCGTTGCAACAGGCCGATCAGCACCGGCGCGCATTCCTCGGCGTTGTTACGCACGCAGGCTTGCTGGCACAAGATTTCCGTCGGGCAGACCCGGGCGCAGCTGCCGCCGAGGATGTTGGCCGAAAGGATTTTCTGCGCTGCGCCCTGGACGTTGTCGGTGTGGATATTGCGGATGAATGACGGGATGTCGATCTCACTGGGGCACGCATTCACGCACGGCGCGTCGTAGCAGTACAGGCAGCGCGAGGCTTCCAGTTGGGCTTGGCGGGCGTTGAGGGGCGGAGCCAGGTCGGTGAACTGGCTGGCGAGGGTGGCCCCGTCTTCGTGGGGGTGGGGGAGGTGGGTCAGGGTCTGGATCACGGTTTTGGCCTCACGGTGATTGAGGTGCTGCCTCTGATGGGCATTGGTTTTTTTGTTGCCTGTACTGGCCTCATCGGGAGCAAGCCCCCTCCCACACTTGATCGCGTTGATCCTGTTGGAATGGGGCCAAGTGTGGGAGGGGGCTTGCTCCCGATAGCGGTCTCAGCGTTTCACAGCAACCGGCCTGGAATGCTCCGCCCGCTTGCTCAACTGCTCGAACACCGACGGATACGCCGGCCGCTCCACATAGCGTCCGGCACCGCGTTCGGCGCGCAGGTCGCCATCGGCCCACACCAGTTTGCCCTGGCTGATGGTGTGGCTCGGCACACCACGCACGGTCTTGCCTTCGAAGATGTTGAAGTCGACCTGCTGATGGTGGGTCTTGGCGGAAATCGTCCGTGTACCCTCGGGATCCCACAACACCAGGTCGGCATCGGCGCCCACGCGCACCGCGCCTTTGCGTGGGTAAAGGTTGAAAATCTTCGCGGTGTTGGTGGAGGTCAGCGCAACGAACGCCTGCATCGACAGGCGCCCAGTGTTGACGCCCTCGTGCCACAGCAAAGCCATGCGGTCTTCGATACCGGCGGTGCCGTTGGGGATCTTGCTGAAATCGTCACGCCCGGCGGCTTTTTGCTCGGCGCAGAAGCAACAGTGGTCGGTAGCGGTGGTGTGCAGGTTGCCCGATTGCAGGCCATGCCATAGAGCCTCCTGGTGCCCACGCGGGCGGAACGGCGGGCTCATCACGTAGCCGGCGGCGGTCTGCCAGTCGGGATGCTGGTAGACACTGTCATCCAGCAACAAATGGCCGGCGAGGACTTCACCGTATACCGCCTGGCCCTTGCCTCGGGCATAGGTGATTTCGTCCAGCGCTTCCTTGGTCGACACGTGCACCAGGTACAGCGGCGTGCCGATGGTCTCGGCAATACGAATCGCACGGCTGGCCGCTTCGCCTTCCACCTGGGACGGGCGCGACAGCGGATGCGCTTCCGGCCCGGTGATGCCCTGGGCCATCAGCTTGCGTTGCAGGTGGTACACCAACTCGCCGTTTTCGGCATGCACGGTGGGCACCGCGCCCAGTTCCAGGCAGCGCTCGAAGCTGGCCACCAAGGTGTCGTCGGCGGCCATGATCGCGTTCTTGTAGGCCATGAAATGCTTGAAGCTGTTGATGCCGTGCTGGCTGACCAGTTCGGCCATTTCCTCGCGCACCTGCTCGCTCCACCAGGTGATCGCCACATGAAAACCGTAGTCGGAGGCGGACTTTTCTGCCCAGCCGCGCCACTGGTGGAAGGCCTCCATCAGCGACTGCTGCGGGTTGGGAATCACGAAGTCGATGATCGACGTGGTGCCACCGGCCAGACCCGCCGCCGTACCACTGAAAAAGTCTTCACTGGCCACGGTGCCCATGAAGGGCAGTTGCATATGGGTATGGGGGTCGATGCCGCCGGGCATCAAGTATTGGCCGCTGCCATCGAGTGTTTCAGTACCGGCGGGAATATCCAGATCCGTGCCAATGGCGCGAATTAGACCGCCTGCGCATAAAACATCGGCGCGGTAACTTTCATCATGGGTAATAACGGTGGCGCCACGGATCAACAGCGACATGTCGAGTTCCTCACAGGCTTGACCGGCTCGTGCCAGTTCTAAGTGTTGTAAAGCGGCCTACCGATAGTCGGTTAATTCCTGTCATCGGTGACAGGAATAGAAACTAGCCCGAGTTTTTAGAATGAGCAAGAAGATTTTTCTTAACTGTTTATAGGATTTAACTTGCTGATTTAGATAGATAAATTACTAAAATCACCAAAATGAAGCACGCCATGACTATTTTGACGCGCTTGACAGGTTATTGATTTGAACAATATTTCTTATTGCAAATCAGGCGCTTGAGATATGCCTCTTGACGGCGCCGGGAAATAAAAATAATTGTGGTGCACCAGATTGAGACCTGAGGGTTCTGGCAACTTGCGCCTTATTTAGCCTGAGTAACGCGGCAAGTATCCAAGGCTTAATCGGAAAGCTGATAAACATCAGCAGGTTATATAAGCGGTGCGGGTTGAATGGCGGTTGTCGGCACGGTTATTGAGTGCAATGGCAGCTGGCCGGGCCCGTGATGTCATGTTGTTTACGCGGTACTCCGGCCACCTGAACACAGCGTGCAGGTGAGCAAAAATAATTTTAAAAAAAACCGTGGAGCGGCCATGCAACAGAACAGATCGCAAGTCATCGAGCGCAACGGCCTGTACGAACTCGACGCCGGCCCCGACGTCCTCGACAGCCCTCGCTACAACCACGACATGGCACCCACCAAGGTGCACGAGCGCACCTGGAACAAGTGGCACATCACCGCGCTGTGGGTCGGCATGTCGATCTGCGTGCCGACCTACACCTTGGGCGGGGTGCTCACCGCGTATTTCGGGCTCTCGGTTGGCGAGGCGCTGGTGGCGATTTTGTTGGCCAATATCGTGGTGTTGATTCCGCTGACCCTCAACGCATTCCCCGGTACCCAGTACGGCATCCCGTTCCCCGTGTTGCTGCGCTCATCCTTCGGCATCCTCGGTTCCAACGTGCCGTGTTTGATCCGTGCGCTGGTGGCCTGTGGCTGGTTTGGTATCCAGACGATGTTCGGCGGGCTGGCGATTCACCTGTTCCTGGGCTCGATTTTCGACGGTTGGAAATCCCTCGGTGGTACCGGCGAAGTGATCGGCTTCATGATCATCTGGTGCCTGAATCTATGGGTGGTGCTGCGGGGCGCCGAGTCGATCAAGCGCCTGGAAACCCTGTCGGCGCCGCTGCTGGTGGCCGTGGGGATTGGCCTGCTGGTGTGGGCGATGCCGAATGTGTCCCTCAGCGAATTGATGGCGATCCCGCCCAAGCGCCCCGAAGGCGCGAGCCTCACCGGGTACTTCATGGCGGGGCTGACGGCGATGGTGGGGTTCTGGGCCACCTTGTCGCTGAACATTCCCGATTTCAGCCGCTATGCCAAGAGCCAGAAAGACCAGATCCTCGGGCAGATATTCGGCCTGCCGCTGACCATGTTCCTGTTCGCCGCCCTCGGTGTGATCATGACCGCCGCCTCGGTGAAGCTGGTGGGCGTCAGCGTCTCCGACCCGGTGACCCTGATCGGCCATATCCAGAGCCCGGTGTGGGTGGCCGTGGCCATGGCGCTGATCATCGTCGCGACCTTGTCCACCAACACCGCGGCGAACATCGTCTCGCCTACCAACGACTTCCAGAACATCGCGCCCAAGCTGATCAACCGCACCACGGCGGTGATCCTGACCGGCCTGGTAGGGCTGGCGCTGATGGCCCATGAACTGCTGAAAAAGCTTGGGCTGATCGTCTCGGACGTCAGCCTGGAAACCGTGTATTCCAATTGGTTGCTGGGCTATTCGAGCCTGCTGGGACCGATTGCCGGGATCATGGTGGTGGACTACTTCATCACCCGCAAACAGCAGTTGGACCTGGCCGGGTTGTACCGCGATGACGTGTACCCGGCCTGGAACTGGAGCGGTTTTGTTGCCTTTGGCGTGCCAGTGGTGCTGACGCTGCTGTCGTTGGGCAGCGATGCCTTCAGCTGGTTCTACAGCTATGGCTGGTTTACCGGTTCGGCGTTGGGTGGGTTGCTGTACTACGGGCTGAATGCCAAACGTGGCGTCAGCCCAGTCACCGCCAATTCATAAGAAAGTTACCCTGAGGAGATCCCCATGAACGCTGCCCTCGACGTTCTGCAATCGACCCATCAGCACATCAACCGCGACCGCCTGTGGCAGTCGCTGATGGACCTGGCCAAACTCGGCGCCACCCCCAAGGGCGGGGTGTGCCGCCTGGCCCTTACCGACCTCGACCGCAAGGCCCGCGACCTCTTTGTACAGTGGTGCGAGGCGGCTGGCTGCACAGTGACCATCGACGGCATCGGCAATATCTTCGCCCGTCGACCCGGCCGCAATCCCGACCTGCCACCGGTGATGACCGGCAGCCATATCGACACCCAGCCCACCGGCGGTAAGTTCGACGGTTGCTTCGGTGTACTGGCCGGTGTGGAAGTACTGCGCACCCTCAACGATCTCAAAATCGAAACCGAGGCGCCGCTGGAAGTGGTGGTGTGGACCAATGAAGAAGGTTCGCGCTTCCCGCCGTGCATGATGGGCTCCGGGGTGTTCGCCGAGAAATTCACCCTGGCTGATACCTTGGCCAAGGTCGATGTGGATGGCGTCAGCGTGGGTGAGGCGTTGAGCGCAATTGGCTACGCGGGAACCCGTCGTGAGAGTGGGCACAAGGTCGGCGCCTATTTCGAAGCCCATATCGAACAGGGGCCGATTCTGGAAGATGAAAAGAAAACCATCGGCGTGGTGCTCGGCGCGCTGGGGCAAAAGTGGTTCGACCTGAAACTGCGCGGTGTTGAGGCGCATGCGGGGCCAACGCCGATGCATTTGCGCAAGGACGCCTTGGTGGGCGCAGCGGCAGTGGTGGCAGCAGTCAATGCGGCGGCGTTGGGGCATCAGCCCCATGCGTGTGGGACCGTAGGCTGCCTGCAGGCGTATCCGGGCTCTCGCAATGTGATTCCCGGTGAAGTGCGCATGACCTTGGACTTCCGTCACCTGGAGCCAGCGCGGTTGGATTCGATGATTGCCCAGGTGCGCAAGGTGATCGAAGACACCTGCGCCAAACATGGCCTGACTTACGAAATGGAGCCCACCGCCGATTTCCCGCCGTTGTACTTCGACAAAGGCTGCGTTGACGCCGTGCGCGATGCGGCCAACGGCTTGGGGTTGTCGAACATGGACATTGTCAGCGGGGCAGGGCACGACGCGATCTTCGTCGCCGAACTTGGCCCGGCGGGGATGATCTTCGTGCCGTGTGAAGGCGGTATCAGCCATAACGAAATCGAGAATGCTGCACCGGATGATCTGGCGGCGGGGTGTGCGGTGTTAATGCGGGCAATGCTCGCCGCTTCGGCAGCCATCGCCAGTGGCAAGTTAGCCGCTTGAGATGCGGTAAAAAAATGTGGGAGGGGGCTTGCTCCCGATGGCGGTGTATCAGTTACAGATGAGCTGACTGAGCTACCGCTATCGGGAGCAAGCCCCCTCCCACATTTGAATTGCGGCGCTACAACCAGATGGCATCCCACAACGGATAATCTCCAATCCGCTCGACCAAACCCGCTCGTAATGGATTGGCCACCACATACCGTGCCATTTTCACCAAGTCATCTTCCTTGCGCAGGGCACGGTCATGGAAGCTCTCTTGCCACAACCGCCCCTTACGGCCGCTTGCACCATTCACGGTACGCGTGCTTTTCGATTTCACCTGACACATCAAATCCGCCAGCGAGCCTCGTCGCAGCTCGACAATCCAATGAAAGTGGTCGGGCATGATCACCCACGCCAGAGAATTAGCCAGCCCTTGATACTGAGCGACTCGAAACTGCCAGACAACCAGGCGACCGAGATAAAAGTCGCTGAAGATGGGTAGGCGTTCATGGGTGTTGGTGGAGATGAGGTAGATGCGATTCGGCTCGCTGAATCGACCGATGCGCAGGCGGTGTGACGCCGGTAAATCTGCCATTCCCTGGCCCTCTCAAATGTGTCTAGAGAGGCTAGGTCGCAGAGCAAGAAGCTGGCGGATAGGCTTTTGGCAGGATGTGTCTGGAAGGGCGCAATCGGGAGCAAGCCCCCTCCCACATGGGGGCTGCGGTGTTCACACATTATGTGTCTGACACAGAGTCAGTGTGGGAGGGGGCTTGCTCCCGATCGCGGTGGGTCAGCTACGGATAAGTTGGCTGTTCCACCGCCATCGAGAGCGTCAGGCTCCAGGTTGCCAACCGCCGCCCAGGGCCGTCACCAGCCCTACACTCGCCTGCAACTGCCTGGTCTGCACCGCCTGCAATGTCCGCTGCGCCTGCAACGCTGCCGTCTGTGCAGTGACCACATCCAGATAACTTACCGCCCCGGCCTGATAGCTATTCATCGCCAAAGACTGGGTGTGTTGTGCGGCGTCCGCCGCGGCCTGTTCGTCCTGAGCTTGCTGCTGCAAATCCCTTAGCTGCCCCAGGTTATCTTCCACCTCGCGCACAGCTTTCAGCACCTGGCTCCGGTACTGCGCCGAAGCCTCTTCAAACTCGGCCTTGGCCTGACGCTCGTTGGCGCTCAGGCGCCCGCCATTGAAGATCGGCACGTTCATCAACGGCCCCAGCGCCCAATATCGGTTTCCTGCTGACAATAGATTGCCGACCCCTTGCGTCTGCCCGCCAATCAGCCCGGTCAAGCTGAAATCCGGATACCACGCCGCCTTGGCCACACCGATATTCGCGTTGGCCGCAAACACGCGCCGTTCAGCCGCGGCAATATCCGGGCGACGTTGCAGCAGGTGGCTCGGTAACTGCGACGGAACCCCTGGCAAGGCAATTAACTGCGGGCTGGGCGGCAATGAAAAATCAGTGGCTGCCGCGCCGATCAGCTCACCGATGGCATGCTCGGTCAGGTTGCGTTGCCCACGCACTTCATCCAGTTGTGCCCTGGCTTCGGCCAATTGATTTTGCGCGCGAGTCAGGTCCAGTTCTGAAGCAATCTGGCCTTCGTAGCGACTGCGGGTCAGTTGCAGCGCCTGGCTGAAGTCCTCCAGTGTGCCGTCGAGTATCCGGCTTTGTGCGTCCAGCCCATTGAGCTGCACATACAGGCTCGCCAGTTGGTGTTGCAGGCTCAGGCGTGCCACCGCCAAGTCATCCGCGGACGCTTGCGCCTGGGCGTCACCGGCTGCCACCTGGTTGCGAATTTTGCCCCACAGGTCGAGGTCGTAGCTCAAGGAAAAACCGGCGGTATTGCTGTTGTACACCGACGGCTGCGTATCTCCCCGCAACGGTCGCGAATCCGATTGGCGCTGGCGCAACGGTTGCGCGCTCGCGCTGATTTGCGGGAACAGGCCAGCGTGCAGTTGGCTGGCATATGCCTGAGATGCGTCGAAGTGTGCCAGGGCGGCTGCCAGGTCGGGGTTGGCCTTGAGCAATTGCTGTTGCAGGTTATCCAGCGTTGGGTCGTTGTAGAGCTTCCACCATTCGGGCGCCAGTTGGTCTGAGGGTTGCGCGCTGTGCCAGGGGCCATCGCTGGTCTGTTCGCGGTAGTGTGCGGGCAGGTCAATGGACGGCACGGTGTACGTCGGCGCCATCGAGCAACCCTGCAACGCCAGCAGCATCATCGCTGCGAGGGGTTTAAGCCCTGTGCGCATGCGCACCTTAAGCCTTGTGCGCATGTGCACCTCCGGCGTCGGCCAGTTGCACCGGGTCGCCTTCGCGCAGGGCGTCAGGCGGGTTGTCGATGATGCGGTCGGCTGGCTTCAGGCCTTGGTCGATCACCAGGCGTTCGCCGAGGTCGAGGCCGATATGAATGGCTTGCAGGTGCACATGGTCGTGGCCGTCCAGCACCGCAACCTGGGTGCCTTGGGCGCGGAAGATCAAGGCGCTGGCCGGGATACTCACGCCATGGGTGTCGGCCGGAATCGGCAGGGTGGCTTCGGCGTAATCACCGGGCAGCAGTTCGCCGTTGGGGTTGTCGGCAACGAATTGGGCAAGCAAGGTGCCGGAGCGGCGGTCGATGGCGGTGGAGTCGCCGATCAGGCGTGCCTTGAAATGCTCGCCGGGGTGTTCGGGCACCGTCAGTTCGGCTTCGAGGCCAGGATGGATGACCGCCGCGTAGTTCTGCGGCACCGGTACGTAGAGGCGCAACTGGTGGGTGTCGGCAATGTTGAACAGCTCCGGGTCGCTGTCGGTATCGGCCTTGATCAACTGGCCGATATCGGTGTTGCGGGCGGTGATGGTGCCGGCGAACGGCGCACGAATGGTCTTGTAGCTTTCCAGCGCCGACAGCCGCGCATAGTCCGCCGCGGCGGCCTGGGCGTTGGCCTTGGCGGCGGCGGCGTTGGAGGTTTTTTCATCGGCCTCCTGGCGCGATACCGAATGGCTGGCCAGCAAGTTTTGCCAACGGGTTGCGCTGGTGGCTGCCAGGCGTGCATTCGCCTGCTGCTGGATCAGCCGCGCATGGGCCTGGGCCAGTTGTTGATCGAGGTCGGGGCTGTCGATTTCGGCCAGGATTTGCCCGGCCTTGACCTGGCTGCCGATATCGACTTTCCAGTCCTTCAAGTAGCCGCTGACCCGTGCATGGATCGGCGCCTTGCTCCAGGCGTCGAGGTGCGCGGGCAGGCGCAAGGTGTCACCCGCGGCATTTTGCCTGGGTTGAAATACCATCACTTGCGGGACAGCGGCGGCCTCGGTCCAGGCGGTGACCGATTGTTCGTGCAGCGTGCGGGCGTGCAGGCCGCTGGCGACCAACAGGGCGGCCAACGTCAGGCCGCCGACACCCATGAGCATCAGACGCTTGCGCGAGGGTTTTTGATCAGACGACATGTGCGGTTTCTCCGGCTGCAGCGCGAGTAGGGTGACGACCGTGGACCAGGCTGAAGACCACGGGAACAAACAACAGGGTGGCAATAGTGGCGAAGATCAAGCCACCGATGACCGCACGGCCGAGCGGGGCGTTTTGCTCCTCGGAAATCGCCAGGGGCAGCATGCCGATGATCATCGCCAGGGCAGTCATGCACACCGGCCGAAAGCGTGTGTAGCCAGCCTCCAGCGCCGCTTTCAACGCATCGCCATGTTCGGCCAGGCGCTCACGGCAGAAGCTCACCACCAGGATCGAGTTGGCGGTGGCCACACCCATGCACAGGATGGCGCCGGTCAGTGCCGGCACCGACAACGAGGTGCCGCTGAGGAACAGCATCCACACGATGCCCGCCAGTGCCGCCGGCAACGCCGTGATAATCACGAAAGGATCGGCCCACGACTGGAAATTGACCACGATCAGCAGATAGATCAGCACCACCGCGCCGAGCAAGCCGAAGCTCAAGCCGCTGAATGCCTCATGCAGCGCATCGATCTGCCCGTGCAGGCTGATCACCGCGCCTTTGGGGCGCATGGCAGCCGTGTCGTCGAGGACTTTTTGCACATCGCGGGCCACGCCGCCGAGGTCGCGACCTTGTACGTTGGCATACAGGTCCAGAGTCGGTTCGATGTTGTAGTGGGTGACCACGGCCGGGCTTTGCACGCGGGAGATAGTTGCCACGCCGCCGAGGATCTGCGATTGCCCATCGGCTCCGGTCACCGGCAGCGCTTCCAGTGACGGCAGGCTGTCGAGGCGGTACTGCGGGGTGGCGGCGACGATGGAATACGACACGCCATTGGCCGGGTTGAGCCAGAAGGTCGGCGCGGTTTGCGAGCTGCCGGCGAGGGAGGCGACCATGCTGTTAGTGACGTCGCGTTCGGTGATGCCCAGGCCATTGGCGCGCATGCGGTCGACATTCACCTGCAGCGACGGGTAGCCGGTGGACTGCTGGATACGCAGGTCAGCAATGCCCGGTACGTGTTGTAAGCGACGCTCAAGTTCCACGGCGTAGGCGCGGTTTTCTTCATCGCTGCGCCCAGAGATTTTCACATCCAGTGGCGCCGGCGCACCGAAGTTGAGGATCTGGCTGCTGATGTCGGCTGGCAGGAACGCAAAGTGGCTGCCGGGGAAACTTTGCGGCAGGGCTTCACGCAGTTTTTTCACGTAGTCGGCGGTGGGTGCGTGGTGCCTTTTCAAGCTGACCTGAATGTCGCCATCCTGCGGGCCGATGGTGCCGCTGCTGCTGTAGGCCATGTCGATGCCGCTGAGCGGGATGCCGATGTTATCGACGATGGTGTCCAGCTCTTCGGCAGGGATGACCTCACGTATCCGCGCTTCAATGCGATCGAATGCCGCGGCGCTTTCCTCGATTCGCGTGCCCAGTGGCAAGCGCACATGCAGTGCCAGCGCACCGGCATCAGTAGCCGGAAAAAAATCCTGGCCCAGGCTTGGCAACAACAGGAATGACGCGAGTACGCAGGCCAGGAACCCGACAATAAAGCGCTTGCGTGCGCCCAGCGCCAACGTCAGCAGGCCATGGTAGGTGTCACGGATATTCGAGAAGTGACGCTCAAAGCCCTGCTGGAAATTCAGCACCGATTGCAGCAGCGCATTGCGCGGCCTCGGGTGTTGCTCACCTTCGTGGTGGTTGATGAATTGATCTTCCGGGTGATGCCCAGCGCCCTGCTCTGGTGTATGCGGCTTGAGCAGAAACATCGCCAGGGTAGGCACCAGGGTGCGCGAAAGAATGAACGAACTGGCCATGGCAAAGATCACGGCCAGCGCCATCGGCCGGAACAGATAACCGGCGATGCCTTGCAGCAAAAACATCGGCACGAACACGATGCAGATACACAGCAGCGAGACGAACGCCGGGCCGACGATTTGCGCGGCGCCGTCGAGGATCGCGGTCTTCACCGCCTTGCCTTGTTCCAGGTGCCAGTTGATGTTTTCGATGGTCACCGTGGCGTCGTCCACCAGGATCCCCACCGCCAACGCCAAACCGCCGAGGGTCATCACGTTGAGGGTCTGCCCGCTGACCGCCAGCAGCGCGATGGCTGACAGTACCGCCAGGGGGATCGACGCGGCGATGATCAGGGTCGAGCGCCAACTGCCGAGGAACAGCAGGATCATTGCACTGGTCAGCAACGCGGCAATGATGCCTTCCTGGGCCACGCTGCCCACCGATTGCTTGACGAACACCGAGGCGTCACCCAGCAGTGAAGTCTTCAGCGATGGCGGTAGGGTTTCGTTGATGCGCGGCAGCATCTGGCGGATGCCGTCGATGATCGACAGGGTGGAGATGCTGCCGTTTTTCAGCGCCGGCATCAGCACGGCGCGGTGGCCGTCGACGCGCACGATGTTGGTCTGCGGCGGCGAGCCATCACGCACGTGGGCTACCTGGCCAATGGTGATCAGCGCGCCATCGACGGTCTTGATCGGCAGGTCGTTGAGCTCATCGATTGCTTTGGGGCTGTTGTTGAGCAGGATCGTGTATTCGTCAGGGCCGAGCTTGGCGGTGCCCACTGGGATGATCTGGTTCTGCAAGGCCAAGGCATTGCCCACGTCCTGGGCCGACAAGCCCTTCGCCGCCAGAGCCTGCGGGTCGAGGTCGAGGGTGATCTGCCGCTGCTTGCCACCCATTGGCGTGGGCATGGCCAGGCCAGGCAGGGCGCTCAAGGGCAGGCGGATATTGTTCTGCACCAGGTCGCGGATCTTGGCTTCCGAGAGGCTGGGGCTGGAGAACGCCATTTGCAGGATCGGCACCGTGGAGGCGCTGTAGTTGAGGATCAGCGGCGGCGTGATGCCCGGTGGCATCTGCTTGAGCACGGTTTGTGACACCGCCGTGACCTGGGCGTTGGCGGTGCGGATATCGACGCCGGGTTGGAAGAAGATCTTGACGATGCCCATGCCGGGCAACGATTGCGATTCGATATGTTCGATGTCGTTGACGGTGGTGCTCAAGGAGCGTTCGTAGGTGTAGATCACCCGCCCGGCCATGGCGTCCGGCGACAGGCCGTTGTACTGCCAGACCACGGCGACGACCGGGATGCCGATATCGGGGAACACATCCGTAGGGGTGCGCAGGGCTGCCATGGGCCCGATGATGCAGATGAATATGGCCAACACGATGAACGTGTACGGCTTTTGCAGTGCGGTCTTTACCAGCCCGAGCATGCGTGAGTCTCCGAGAAGAGCAGGATTGCAAACCCCGGCAGTCTTGCCCGACCCACCTAACACGCACCTTTCAGCCAGGTGAAGGAAGATTTAGTTAACGGCTGAAGATCGTTTCATATGTATTCATTTGTTCTACAACGGCGGGCTGATCAAGCTTGTCAGCCATCGGATACAACCTTTTTTTGATGTCCTTTGGAGCCCTGCCATGTCACTAAAACTTTTGTTGTCAGTCCCTGCCCTGGGTGTTGTGTTGCTGCTGTCCGCCTGCGCGGGGCCCATCCCGAAAGCCGACCCCAGCCAAGCCTGGATCGGCTTGAAGGAAGAAGCGCCGAATGACCTGATGGCCGAGCGTGTCGACGGCAAGCGCGTGGATGATGGGCGCTATTTTGAAGTGACCCCGGGAGACCATCGCCTGGACGTGACGTTGTTTGAAGAAGAGCCAGGCGACGACAACCAGCAGGATTGCCAGGGCCGCATCGAGTACAAGCATTTCAAGGCGGGTGAACACTACACCCTGGTGGAGTCGAGCCTGGGCACTACGGTGCGTGCGTCCCTCACGGACGGTCACGGCAAGGAAATCGCGACGACGCAGGATTTCAATTGCATGCCTGGCTAGGCGTGATGCGCCGTTGCCTCAGTGGGCTTGGCGGGTGCAGCGGGTTTGACGTGGGGGTGATGATGCCGGCGAGTTACGCGCATTACCCCCCATAACATAGCGGCGGCTACTGCCAGCCAGCCACAGATCAACAGAAAAATCGTTGTAGCAAGGCTCATTCGGGCCTCCTTTCGCCCACTTGGGGCACACACAGTCTTCTCAATGGACAGTCTAGCTACCTGGCGGTTGCCTGCTATTGACCAATGGTCGAGTCCGTCCAACTTCTTTGCTCTATCAGCAAAGCTTTACTGGGTCAGTGGGCTATACCGACGTGGCAGAGCACCCTATGATCGGAGCCTTTACCGGCGGTTGATCAAGAGAGTCAAACATTGCGCACACGGTCGAACGTTAAAACCTCCTTGCTGCTGGCCGTTGCCCTAGGGCTTGCGGCCTGTTCCAGCCATCCATCGAAACTGCCTGGCCTGCCGGAACGCGTTGAGCTCAACGGCGTGCCGACCTTCCGCAGCGAGGCTTATCAGAGCGGTCCTACGGCACTTGCCAGCATGCTGTCGCAACAAGGCATTGTCATGACACCGGGGCTGCTCGATAAGCCACTGCATTTGCCGGGTGCCGAGGCGGACCTGGAGCGCAATATGCAGGTACTGGCGCGTGAATACGGGCTGATGGTGTACCCGCTGGACGCCAGGTTGCCTGCGGTGTTGGCGCAGGTGGCGGCGGGGTATCCGGTGATGGCACGGATCAACGCCAGCTTCTGGTCAGGCGCTCGTTATGTCGTAGTGGTGGGGTTCAACCAGCAGAAGAGTACGGTGTTGTTGCGCTCTGGGAACGATCGCCGATTGATGATGGGGTTCAGCGACTTCGAGTCGGCGTGGAAGAGCGCGGGGCATTGGGCAATCCTCACCCAGCGGCCGAGCCAGTTGCCGGCAAATGTGGATGTGCAGCGCTGGCGAGAGGCGGCGAATGCTACGGCCCAGGCTGGGCAGGAGCAAGCGGCAGCCCAGGCGCTCAAAGTGCTGGCAGAGCGCAAATAAAAATGTGAGAGGGGGCAAACCCCCTCCCACATTGGTTTGCGGTGTTTCGGTAATGCTGGTTCTGTTAGCGGCGCACTTCTACCGCATTCCCCCGATTTTTCAGGTTTTTGTCAGCCTTGTAGCGCAACGCCACATCCGGTACCGCGCCGCCCTTGCCGGTCTCGACCCAGCTGCGAATACGGCTGGCATCGGCAAAGTGGGTGAACTTGCCAAAGGCATCCAGGATCACCAACGAAACCGGGCGGTTACCCATGCTTGTCACCAGTACCAGGCAATGACCGGCCTGGTTGGTAAAGCCGGTCTTGGTCAGTTTGATATCCCAGTTGGCGCGGTTGATCAGGTGGTCGGTGTTGGAGAAACCCAAGGTGTAGTTAGGCTTGCGGAACGCCACGGTCTTTTCCTTGGTGGTGCTCAACTGGCTCAGCATCGGGAATTTGCGCGCGTAGGCCAGCAGCTTGCTCAGGTCACGGGCGGTCGACACGTTATGGATCGACAGGCCGGTGGGCTCCACATAGTGAGTGCTGGTCATGCCCAGGGACTTGGCCTTGGCGTTCATCGCGGCGATGAAGGCCGCGTAGCCACCCGGATAGTGGTGGGCCAGGCTCGCAGCGGCGCGGTTCTCCGAGGACATCAGCGCGATCAGCAGCATTTCCTTGCGCGGCATCTGGCTGCCGATCTTCACCCGCGAGAACACGCCTTTCATCTCTGGCGTGTCGGTGATGTTGATGTCGATGTACTCGTCCATATTCTGTTTGGCTTCAAGGACGATAAGGCCAGTCATCAGCTTGCTCACCGAGGCGATAGGCACCACCACATCGGGGTTGCTGGAATAAATGACCTTGTTGGTTTGCAGGTCGACCAGCATGGCGCTGCCGGAGGCGATTTGCAGCTTGGAGGCATCACGCGGGGCCAGGGTGGATTCGGCGGCGTGGGCGAAGGTGCCTGTCAAAGCAAAAAACAGGCTGACGATAGAGAGACGAATTTTCACGCGGATGAACTCGCTAAAAAGTAAGAAATACCGTTTGGGAACGGGTTTTATGACAAATGACGTTACATTTTATGAGTATGGATGAAGAACTGTCGAATGTTCTTCTGGAACCAGACGAAAGTGCTTAAAAACTAAGAAAAAACAGCTTTTTTTCGGGCAATAAAAAGCCCTGCGATAAGGCAGGGCTTTTTCATTACGCCTGGTTATTAACCGTGCAGGGTTTCCGCTGCATACAAGGTATTTTCCAGCAGGCAGGCGCGGGTCATCGGGCCGACGCCGCCTGGCACTGGAGTAATCCAACCGGCGCGGGGCAGGGCAGTCTCGTACACCACGTCGCCAACCAACTTGCCGTCGTCCTGGCGGTTGATGCCTACATCGATGACGATGGCGCCTTCCTTGATCCACTCACCTTTCACCAAACCTGGCTTGCCGGCGGCGACCACGACCAGGTCAGCACGGCCGACGTGGCCGGCGAGGTCCTTGGTGAAGCGGTGGGTGACAGTCACGGTGCAACCGGCCAGCAGCAGCTCCATGGCCATCGGGCGACCCACGATGTTGGACGCACCGACGACCACCGCGTCGAGGCCGTACAGGTCGACACCGGTGCTTTCCAGCAGTGTCATGATGCCTTTTGGCGTGCAGGGGCGCAGCAGCGGGATGCGCTGGGCCAGGCGGCCGACGTTATAAGGGTGGAAACCGTCGACGTCTTTATCCGGGCGGATGCGCTCCAGCAGCTTGGAGGCGTCCAGATGCTCGGGCAATGGCAGTTGAAGCAGGATGCCATCGATTGCCGGGTCGTCGTTGAGGCTGTCGATCAGATCGGTGAGAGCCTGCTGGGTGGTCTCGGAAGGTAAGTCATAGGCCTTGGAAATAAAGCCGACCTCTTCACAGTCTTTACGCTTGTGCGAGACATAAACCTGAGAGGCAGGATCGCTGCCGACCAGGATCACCGCGAGGCCCGGCGTGCGCAGGCCTTGCTGGCTGCGCTCGGTGACTCGTTTGGCGATCTGCTGGCGCAGGCTGGCGGCGATTGATTTGCCGTCGATAAGTTGTGCAGTCATTACGCGTGATTAACCATCGAGAGGGGGAAGAAAAGTGCGCGCATTCTCGCATGCCAGGGCGCAAGGGCAAAGGCGCTTGGTCTGCAAATTGCCCTAACCCCTTAAATAAAATGAATTTTTTTCAAAAAAGATTTGACGGGTTTCCGGGGCATCTATACTATTCGTCGCACTTGTCGGGCACAGCCTAGCACTGGTTAAGAAGGTCGAGCAGAATAGTTGTACTGCAAGGCTGGAAGCACTTAGTTTGTAATCCTCAAAGAGTACAGATTAATCAGGCGCCCGTAGCTCAGCTGGATAGAGCATCCGCCTTCTAAGCGGATGGTCGCAGGTTCGAGTCCTGCCGGGTGCGCCATTAGGCAGCTTTGGCACAAGTAGCGCTATATGGTGGGCGTAGCTCAGTTGGTAGAGCACGGGATTGTGACTCCCGTTGTCGAGGGTTCGATCCCCTTCGTCCACCCCATATTTTGAAAGGCGCCAGATTAATCATCTGGCGCCTTTGCTTTAAGAGCTTCAAGCGCGGATGTGGTGGAATTGGTAGACACACTGGATTTAGGTTCCAGCGCCGCGAGGCGTAAGAGTTCGAGTCTCTTCATCCGCACCAATTAAAGCTTTTCCCGGTCGTCAGGCAGGGGAGGGCTCGACAAAGAAGTAGGTTGGTTTCTTTGTTAACGCAATATGGTGGGCGTAGCTCAGTTGGTAGAGCACGGGATTGTGACTCCCGTTGTCGAGGGTTCGATCCCCTTCGTCCACCCCATATTCGAAAGGCGCCAGATTTAACAGTCTGGCGCCTTTTTTGGTTTTGGCGGTTGGTGTTTTGCGGCAGCGAGTACTGGGTCGCAATGGCAGGGCGTTTCATCGTATTTATGTGTCTCGATGATGCTGCATTGTCTATCCGCCCTATTGCAGGGCGGGGCGTCAGGGAGATGAATGACGACTCCTTCTATATATAGAAGAAGCGGCGTAGAGCCCTGGCGTGATTGGCTTTATTTGTCACCGGGGCGGGGCGCAACAGTGCTTTCGTACCGATAAATTGCCGGCTGTTTACGGGCGTATTTCCTGTAGGGTGACTTCTTGAGTTTGACCCACTAGAATGCATGCCCTTGATTGGGGTCGGAAATGGCCGGCTAACGTCTGTGCAACGAGGAATATCCATGCAAGTTTCTGTTGAAAATACTACTGCTCTCGAGCGCCGCCTGAGCATCACCGTGCCGGCAGAGCGTATCGAGACTGCGGTCAACAAGCGTCTGCAGCAGACTGCCCAAAAGGCCAAGATCGCTGGTTTCCGTCCAGGCAAAGTGCCGATGAGCGAAATCAAGCGTCGTTTTGGTGCCGATGCGCGCCAGGAAGCTGTGGGTGACGTGATCCAGGCTTCCTTCTACGAAGCCGTTGTCGAGCAGAAGCTGAACCCGGCTGGCTCGCCTTCGATCGAGCCTAAGTCCCTGGAAGCGGGCAAGGACCTGGAATACGTTGCCGTATTCGAAGTGTTCCCAGAGTTCGAAGTGGCCGGTTTCGACGGTATCGCTATCGAGCGCCTGAGCGCCGAAGTGGCTGATTCGGACCTGGACAACATGCTGGAAATCCTGCGCAAGCAGAACACCCGTTTTGAAGTGGCCGAACGTGCTGCCCAGAACGAAGACCAGCTGAACATCGATTTCGTTGGCAAGGTTGACGGCGAAGTCTTCGCTGGCGGCTCCGCCAAGGGCACCCAGCTGGTGCTGGGTTCCAACCGCATGATCCCTGGTTTCGAAGACGGCCTGGTTGGCGCTAAAGCCGGCGAAGAGCGCGTGCTGAACCTGACTTTCCCTGCTGACTACCAGAACCTGGACCTGGCCGGCAAAGCCGCCGAGTTCACTGTTACTGTCAACAGCGTTTCCGAGCCTAAGCTGCCTGAGCTGAACGAAGAGTTCTTCGCCCAGTTCGGTATCAAGGAAACCGGTATCGAAGGCTTCCGCACCGAAGTTCGCAAGAACATGGAGCGCGAGCTGCGCCAGGCTATCAAGTCCAAGGTCAAGAACCAGGTCATGGACGGTCTGCTGGCCGCCAACCCGATCGAAGTGCCTAAGGCCTTGCTGTCCAACGAAGTGGATCGCCTGCGCGTACAAGCTGTCCAGCAGTTCGGTGGCAACATCAAGCCTGACCAACTGCCAGCCGAGCTGTTCGAAGAGCAAGCCAAGCGCCGCGTTGTGCTGGGCCTGATCGTGGCTGAAGTGGTCAAGCAGTTCGACCTCAAGCCAGACGAAGACCGCGTTCGCGAAATGATCCAGGAAATGGCTTCGGCCTACCAGGAGCCTGAGCAGGTCGTGGCTTGGTACTACAAGAATGACCAGCAGCTGAACGAAGTACGTTCGGTTGTGCTGGAAGAACAAGTTGTGGATACTGTTCTGCAGAAGGCTAAGGTGACCGATAAAGCGGTCTCTTACGAAGAAGCAGTCAAACCGGCGGAAGCAGCACAAGCCGACTGATTGTCCAACTCGTTGGAAATTCAACCATAAGCCAGCCTCGCGCTGGCTTATGCGTTTTCAAGACATGACTATTTGGGAGTAACTGCAGAGCATGTTCCGTAATTCCTATATTCAGCAGAACTCTGATATCCAGGCCGCAGGCGGCCTGGTCCCGATGGTTGTCGAGCAGTCCGCTCGTGGCGAACGCGCCTACGACATCTACTCGCGCCTGCTCAAGGAGCGAGTGATCTTTCTGGTGGGCCCGGTAGAGGACTACATGGCCAACCTGATCTGTGCGCAACTGCTGTTCCTTGAAGCGGAAAACCCGGACAAGGACATCCATCTCTACATTAACTCGCCGGGCGGTTCGGTGACGGCGGGCATGTCGATCTACGACACCATGCAGTTCATCAAGCCAAACGTGTCGACCACCTGTATCGGCCAGGCCTGCAGCATGGGCGCGTTCCTGCTCACCGCGGGTGCCGAAGGCAAGCGTTTCTGCCTGCCGAACTCGCGCGTGATGATTCACCAGCCACTGGGCGGTTTCCAGGGCCAGGCGTCGGATATCGAAATCCACGCCAAGGAAATCCTCTTCATTCGTGAGCGTCTCAACACGCTGATGGCCAAGCATAGCGGGCACACCCTGGAAGAAATCGAGCGCGATACCAACCGTGACAATTTCATGAGCGCTGAAGCCGCGAAGGAATACGGGTTGATCGACGCAGTGATCGACAAGCGCCCCGCTTAATATAAGCCGCTCAAAATAGGGCTGGTCGGCATGTCCGACCACTGGCGGGCTTGAAAAAGCCCGCATAAGCCTTCATCTTGTGTTGCAAGCCTATCGGATTTGGATCGAACGAATGACTGACACCCGCAACGGCGAGGACAACGGCAAGCTGCTCTATTGCTCCTTCTGTGGCAAAAGCCAGCATGAAGTGCGCAAATTGATTGCCGGCCCCTCGGTGTTTATCTGCGACGAATGCGTCGACCTGTGCAATGACATCATCCGCGAGGAGGTGCAGGAAGCCCAGGCCGAGAGCAGTGCGCATAAATTACCTTCGCCTAAAGAAATCAGCGGCATCCTTGATCAATATGTCATTGGTCAAGAGCGTGCAAAGAAGGTTCTGGCCGTAGCGGTGTACAACCACTACAAGCGCTTGAACCAGCGTGACAAGAAAGGCGACGAAGTTGAACTCGGCAAGAGCAACATCTTGCTGATCGGTCCTACAGGCTCGGGTAAAACCCTGCTTGCAGAAACCCTCGCTCGCCTGCTGAACGTTCCGTTCACCATCGCCGACGCCACCACCCTCACCGAGGCTGGCTACGTGGGTGAAGATGTCGAGAACATCATTCAGAAACTGCTGCAAAAGTGTGACTACGACGTAGAGAAAGCCCAGATGGGTATTGTCTACATCGACGAGATCGACAAGATCTCGCGCAAGTCGGATAACCCGTCGATTACCCGGGACGTATCCGGTGAAGGCGTGCAGCAAGCCCTGTTGAAACTGATCGAAGGCACGGTCGCTTCCGTACCGCCACAAGGCGGCCGCAAGCACCCGCAGCAGGAATTTCTTCAGGTTGATACGCGCAACATCCTGTTCATTTGTGGTGGTGCGTTCTCGGGTCTGGAGAAGGTTATCCAGCAGCGTTCCACCCGTGGCGGCATTGGTTTCAGTGCGGAAGTGCGCAGCAAGGAAGAAGGCAAGAAGGTGGGCGAGTCCCTGCGTGAAGTCGAGCCTGACGATCTGGTCAAGTTCGGTCTGATCCCCGAGTTCGTTGGCCGCCTGCCGGTCCTGGCCACGCTGGACGAGCTGGATGAGGCTGCTTTGATTCAGATCCTCACCGAGCCGAAAAACGCCCTGACCAAGCAATACGCCAAGTTGTTCGAGATGGAAGGTGTAGACCTCGAGTTCCGTACCGACGCACTCAAATCAGTGGCCAAACGGGCACTGGAGCGCAAGACCGGTGCACGTGGCCTGCGTTCGATTCTTGAAGGCGTCTTGCTCGACACCATGTATGAAATCCCCTCGCAGTCCGAGGTGAGTAAAGTGGTGATCGACGAAAGCGTTATAGAAGGCAAGTCCAAGCCACTGTATATCTACGAAAACAGTGAGCCGGCTGCCAAGGCTGCGCCAGACGCCTAAGCGTCCAGCAGTTGCGGTACAAGCAAGGGGCCTCTAGGGGCCCCTTGTTTTTTTGGGTGATTTCTCGGTGCGGCGGTTAAAATCGCGTTTATTCATGCGTTTAACTGCTGGCAATGAGCTTGTTTTTTTTGCATGTAACCCCCATCTTGGTTTCAAGCTTACTTTTCAACTGTCATAGAGGCGAAATCATGAAGACAACCATCGAATTGCCTCTCCTGCCGTTGCGTGATGTCGTCGTCTATCCGCACATGGTTATCCCGCTGTTCGTGGGGCGCGAGAAGTCTATCGAAGCCCTCGAGGCCGCGATGACGGGCGACAAGCAAATCCTGCTGTTGGCCCAGAAGAATCCAGCTGATGATGATCCCGGCGAAGAGGCCCTGTATCGCGTCGGCACCATTGCCACTGTGCTGCAATTGCTCAAGCTGCCTGATGGCACCGTCAAGGTGCTGGTGGAAGGTGAGCAGCGCGGTGCCGTAGAGCGTTTCATGGAGGTGGACGGTCACCTTCGCGCTGAAGTGGCGCTGATCGAAGAAGTTGAAGCCCCGGAGCGAGAGTCCGAGGTATTCGTTCGCAGCCTGCTTTCGCAGTTCGAGCAGTATGTGCAGTTGGGCAAGAAAGTCCCGGCTGAAGTCCTGTCTTCCCTCAATAGCATTGATGAGCCAAGCCGCCTGGTCGACACCATGGCTGCGCACATGGCACTGAAAATCGAGCAGAAGCAAGACATCCTCGAAATCATCGACTTGCCGGCGCGTGTCGAGCATGTGCTGGCACTGCTGGATGGCGAAATCGACCTGCTGCAGGTTGAGAAGCGCATCCGTGGCCGCGTGAAGAAACAAATGGAGCGCAGCCAGCGCGAGTACTACCTGAATGAGCAGATGAAGGCCATTCAGAAAGAGCTCGGCGACGGCGAAGAAGGCCACAACGAAATCGAAGAGCTGAAAAAGCGTATCGACGCCGCTGGCCTGCCGAAAGACGCCTTGACCAAGGCCACCGCGGAGCTGAACAAGCTCAAGCAGATGTCGCCGATGTCGGCCGAAGCCACCGTGGTGCGCTCCTACATCGATTGGCTGGTGCAGGTGCCGTGGAAGGCTCAGACCAAGGTGCGCCTTGACCTGGCCCGCGCTGAAGAGATCCTCGACGCGGATCACTACGGTCTCGAAGAGGTCAAGGAGCGCATCCTCGAATACCTCGCTGTGCAAAAGCGTGTGAAAAAAATCCGTGGCCCGGTGTTGTGCCTAGTCGGCCCTCCGGGTGTGGGTAAAACCTCCCTGGCGGAGTCGATTGCCAGTGCGACCAACCGCAAGTTCGTGCGTATGGCCCTGGGTGGCGTGCGCGACGAAGCGGAAATTCGTGGTCATCGCCGCACCTACATCGGTTCGATGCCAGGAAGATTGATTCAAAAAATGACAAAGGTGGGCGTTCGCAACCCGCTGTTCCTGCTCGATGAAATCGACAAAATGGGCAGTGACATGCGTGGCGATCCGGCGTCGGCCTTGCTCGAAGTACTCGATCCCGAGCAGAACCACAATTTCAACGACCATTACCTGGAAGTCGACTACGACCTGTCCGACGTAATGTTCCTGTGCACCTCCAACTCCATGAACATCCCGCCAGCGTTGCTGGACCGGATGGAGGTGATTCGTCTGCCGGGCTATACCGAAGACGAGAAGATCAATATCGCGGTCAAATACCTCGCGCCCAAGCAGATTTCGGCCAACGGCCTGAAGAAGGGCGAGATCGAATTTGAGGTCGAGGCGATCCGCGACATCGTGCGTTACTACACCCGCGAGGCCGGTGTACGGGGCCTTGAGCGCCAGATCGCGAAGATTTGCCGCAAGGCGGTCAAGGAACACGCGCTGGAAAAGCGCTTCTCGGTGAAGGTAGTTGCCGACTCGCTGGAACACTTCCTGGGCGTGAAGAAATTCCGCTACGGTCTGGCCGAGCAACAGGACCAGGTCGGGCAGGTAACTGGCTTGGCGTGGACCCAGGTGGGCGGCGAGTTGCTGACCATTGAAGCGGCGGTTATTCCGGGCAAAGGCCAGTTGATCAAGACCGGTTCCCTCGGTGACGTGATGGTCGAATCCATCACGGCCGCGCAGACCGTGGTGCGCAGCCGCGCCCGGAGCCTGGGCATCCCCCTGGACTTCCACGAGAAGCACGACACCCATATCCATATGCCGGAAGGGGCGACCCCGAAGGATGGCCCTAGCGCGGGTGTAGGCATGTGCACGGCCCTGGTGTCGGCATTGACTGGCATTCCTGTGCGCGCCGATGTGGCAATGACGGGCGAAATTACCCTGCGTGGTCAGGTATTGGCCATCGGTGGATTGAAAGAGAAATTGCTCGCCGCCCACCGGGGTGGAATCAAGACGGTGATCATTCCTGAAGAGAATGTTCGCGACTTGAAGGAAATTCCTGACAATATTAAGCAGGATCTTCAGATTAAACCGGTTAAATGGATTGACGAGGTCCTGCAAATTGCGCTGCAATACGCGCCGGAGCCCTTGCCGGATGTGGCTCCGGAGATAGTCGCGAAGGACGAAAAACGCGAGTCCGATTCCAAGGAAAGAATTAGCACGCATTAATGTGTTAAAGCCTGGGGGCTTCCTTGACAGCTTTTTAGAGCCCTTGTTATAAAGCGGCTCTTAAGTGTCTGTAGGCCATTCAGCACTGGTTTTTGCTTTCACCAAAAAACTTAGAATCATACTCAATAGATATATAAGGGGACTTAGAGTGAACAAGTCGGAACTGATTGATGCTATCGCCGCATCCGCTGATATCCCGAAAGCTGCTGCTGGCCGTGCGCTGGACGCAGTAATCGAATCCGTCACTGGCGCTCTGAAGGCCGGCGACTCCGTGGTACTGGTAGGCTTCGGTACTTTCTCTGTGACTGACCGCCCAGCTCGCACTGGCCGTAACCCACAGACCGGCAAAGCACTGCAAATCGCTGCTGCCAAGAAACCAGGTTTCAAAGCCGGTAAAGCCCTGAAAGAAGCCGTTAACTAAGCTTCGTTCAAGCCTTGCCTACCCGGGTCGGACGCAGTCCGGCCTGGCAGCGGAGCGGCAGCTGACCCACGTATCCATTGGGTCGCCACGCCGGGGGTGTGGGTTCAAACCCCCGTCCGCTCCGCCAGTTACGAGAAGGCGCATCCTCGGATGCGCCTTTCTTCTATCCGGACTCTACCCACGCTCCACGGTTGCCTAATTTTGAAGTTCAACCGTTTCTGGGGGACGCATGCTGCAAAATATCAGGGACAATTCACAAGGCTGGATTGCCAAGACCATTATCGGGATCATCGTCGCATTGATGGCGTTCACCGGTATCGAGGCTATTTTCCAGGCTTCGGGTAATAACAAGCAGGACGTGGCCAAGGTCAACGGTGAGGAAATCACCCAGACCGAATTGAGCCAGGCCGTCGATATGCAACGTCGCCAGCTGATGCAACAGTTGGGCAAGGATTTCGATGCTTCCCTGCTGGACGAGAAATTGCTGCGCGACGCGGCCCTCAAGGGCCTGATCGATCGCAAGCTGCTGCTGCAAGGCGCTGCTGATTCCAAGTTCGGCTTCTCGGAAGCGGCATTGGACCAGGTGATCCTGCAGACGCCGGAATTCCAGGTGGACGGCAAGTTCAACGCCGAACGCTTTGACCAGGTGGTCCGTCAACTGGGCTATAGCCGTATGCAATTCCGTCAGATGCTGACCCAGGAAATGCTGATCGGCCAGGTTCGCGCAGGTATCGCCGGCAGTGGTTTCGTGACCGACGCCGAGGTGCTGGCATTCGCCCGTCTGGAAAAACAGACCCGCGATTTCGCCACCGTCAATATCAAGGCTGACCCCGCGGCGGTGAAACTCACCGACGATGAGGTCAAGGCTTACTACGACCAGCACGCCAAAGAGTTCATGACCCCGGACCAGGTGGTGATCGACTACCTGGAATTGAAGAAGTCGTCCTTCTTCGACCAGGTCACCGTCAAGGACGATGAATTGCAGGCTGCCTACGAGAAGGAAACCGCCAACCTCGCTGAACAGCGTCGTGCCGCGCACATCCTGATCGAAGTCAACGACAAGGTCACCGAGGCTCAAGCCAAGGCCAAGATCGAGGAAATCCAGGCGCGCCTGGCCAAAGGCGAGAAGTTCGAAGCCCTGGCCAAGGAGTTCTCCCAGGATCCAGGTTCGGCCAACAACGGTGGCGACCTTGGCTTTGCCGGCCCGGGCGTCTACGACCCGGACTTCGAAACCGCCCTGTACGGCCTGAAGCAAGACCAGGTATCGGTTCCGGTGCGCAGTGCCTTCGGTTGGCACTTGATCAAGTTGCTGGGCGTTGAAGCGCCTGAGGTGCCATCGTTCGCCAGCCTGAAAGACAAGCTGACCCGCGAGCTCAAGACCCAGCAGGTTGAGCAGCGTTTTGTCGAAGCGACCAAGCAATTGGAAGACGCGGCATTCGAAGCCTCCGACCTGGCTCAGCCAGCGTCTGACTTGAAGCTGACCGTCCACACCTCCGCGCCGTTTGGCCGTGAAGGTGGCGAAGGCGTTGCGGCCAACCGTGCCGTGGTCACTGCTGCATTCAGCCCGGAAGTGCTGGATGAAGGTGCCAACAGCAGCGCCATCGAGCTGGATCCGGAAACCATCATCGTGCTGCGTGCCAAAGAGCACCTCAAGCCGGCCCAACTGCCGCTTGAGAACGTCGCTGCGGCCATTCGCACCCAGATGACCAAGGAGCGTGCGAGCGCTGCCGCCAAAGCCCATGCTGACGAGTTGATCGCCGGCCTGCGTGAGGGCAAGACCGCGCTGGACCAGCCGGTTGACGGTCAAGCCTGGAAAGTCGTTGAAGCGGCTACCCGTGGTCAGGAGTCCATCGACCCAGCCGTGCTGCAAGCCCTGTTCCGCATGCCCAAGCCTGCGGCCAAGGACAAGCCGACCTTCACCACCGTGACCCTGCGCGATGGCAGCCTGGTGCTCGTGCGCTTGAACGGTGTCAACGAAGCGGCAGCGCCTACGGATGAAGAAAAGGCGCAATACCGCCGCTTCCTCGCTTCCCGTGTTGGCCAGCAGGACTTCGCGGCGTATCGCAAACAGCTGGAAACCCAGGCAGACATCAAGAAGTACTGATGCCGGCTTGAATAAAAAGACCCCGTCCTGAAAAGGCCGGGGTCTTTTTTTTGCTCTCGATAAAGCGGGTGCTGAACTCGCCTTATTTGTTCTTGCCTGAAAACTTGAGCTTGCCCCAGGTCAGGCCGATCACTGCTGCCAGGGTCGATGCTGCCAATACGCTCAGCTTGGCCGCTGACAGTAAGGCTGGGTCGGAGAAGGCGAGGGAAGAGATAAAGATCGACATGGTGAAACCGATCCCCGCCAGCAGGCCGACCAGGCCGACGCCCGTCCAGGTTACACCTTCGGGCAGTTTGCAGATGTTGAGCTTGACCAGCGCCAGGCTCGCCAGCATCACGCCCAACGGCTTGCCGAGCACCAGGGCGAAGATGACGCCCATGAACACACCGTGGGCCAGCGGATCATCCACGTTGAAACCGTCCAGGCTCACACCAGCGTTGGCCAGGGCAAACAGCGGCATCACGCCGAACGCTACCCACGGGTGCAGTGCCGATTGCACCCGTTGCACGGGCGGCAACATTTCCCGTTGGGCTTCGCGCAGTTGCTTTAGGGGTTTGGCGACTTGCTGCGGGCTTTCAGCCGAGTGTGAGAACCGCTCCATCAGTTCGTTGAACGTGCGTTCGATGGTCTTCAGTGGGCGTTCGGTGGTGGGCTTGGAATTGACCGGTGTCATCAAGCCCAGGATCACCCCGGCGAGGGTCGGGTGCACGCCGGTCTTGAGCAGGCCAAACCAGACTATCGCACCTGGCAGCAGGTAGATCGCGGCCTTGCCGATGCCCATGCGCTGGAAAATCAGCACCAGGGCCAACCCGCCTGCGGCAATCACCAAACCCATGTAGTCGAGGCTGGCGGTGAAGAAGATCGCGATGATCAGAATCGCTACGATGTCATCGATGATCGCCAGGGCCAGCAACAGGATACGCACGCCACTGGGAATCGACTTGCCCAGCAGCGCCAGCACGCCCACGGCAAAGGCGATGTCGGTTGCGGTGGGCACGGCCCAGCCGCTCGCGGCGGCGGTGCCGTGGTTGAGCAGGGTGTAGATGAGCGCAGGCATGAGCACGCCGCCCAACGCGGCGCCCAGCGGCAGCGTGGCCAGCTTCAGGTTGGCGAGGGCGCCGTCTTTGATTTCCTGACGGATCTCGGCACCGACTACCAGGAAGAAGATAGTCATCAACCCGTCGTTGACCAAAAAGTGCAGTGAGCGTGTGACGCTGTAGTCGCCCAGCCCCAAGGTGATGGGCGTGTTCCAGAAATGCTCGTAGGTCGCGGCGGCGGGGCTGTTAGCCCAGATCAGCGCCGCGATCGCCGCCAGCAGCAGGACGATACCGCTCACAGCTTCGATACGTGAAAAACGCTCAAGGGCAGACAACGCGCCCTCGGTCAAACGCTGAGGGCGAGGGATGGTGGGGTGTTTATCAGGCACGACAAATCTCCATTGGCGGCCCGACCAATGCTTGGCTTTTAACCTGCGCCGTACTTTATGCAGCGACGCACCCAGGGTGATGATAGGAAGCTGATGAATAAGTTGTAAACAAACTTGTCATCGTCTGTGCAATGCCTTGCCCAGCGTTGCGCTCAGCGCCAATAGCATCAGCCCGAAAACTGCCCATGGAAATACCACGACGCCCCCACGTTGCAGCAACAGGCCACCCGCCAATCCACCCCCGGCGATGCCCAGGTTCCACACCGTGACGAGCATTGATTGCGCGGCATCGGCCGAGTTGCCGGCCGACTTGGCCAGCGCGGTTTGTAGCAGGGCGGGCAGGCCACCGAAGGCTAGGCCCCACAACGCAACGCTGACGTAGATGATGATTGCCGAACTGAGCCAGAGGCCCAGCAGTACGGCGGCCACGGCGAACATCGTGCAACTGATGAAGGTCATCAGCCGAAGGTGTCGATCAATCCAGATGCCCACCAGCCATAGGCTCAGCAAGGCGGCCAGGCCAAATACCAACAACACTCGGTCGATTCCGCTGCCGATACCGGCGGGCACCAGCAAGGGGGCGATATAGGTATAGAGAATGTTGTGGGCCAATACGTAGGTAAAGGTCACCCACAGCACCGGACGAATTCCCGGCAAGGCCAGTACGTGATGTAAGCCCAGGCGTTTGCTTGCCGGTTCACCAGCGAAGTCCGGTAGTTGCCAGCGCGCCCACACCATCAGTACCAGGGTCAGGCCGGTCATGATGGCGAAACTGGTGCGCCAACCGACCAGCGTACCCAGCAGGGTGCCGGCGGGTACGCCAAGGGACAAGGCCAGCGGCGCACCGAGCATGGCCACGGCAATTGCCCGGCCCTGCAGGTGAGGGGCGACCATGCGGCTGGCGTAACCTGCCAGCAATGCCCATAGCAGCCCGGCGAACACCCCGGCAAAAAAACGTGCAACCAAGGTCAAGCCATAGTGGCTGGAAAACGCAGTAACACTGTTAACCAACGCAAAGCCACCGATGGCGATCAACAGCAGGGGTCGTCGACGCCAGCCACGGGTCAGTAAGGTCAGCGGGATGGCGGCGAGCAATGAGCCGAGGGCGTAGAGCGTCACCAACTGCCCGACGAGGGCCTGGGACACGCCCAGCCCTACGCCCATTTGCGGTAGCAGCCCGGCGGGCATTGCTTCGGTGAGGATGGTGATAAAGCCTGCCGACGCCAGGGCCAGCAAACCTGCCAGGGGCAAGGGCTCATCCTGAGGGGCTGTATCGGCCAATAAGCAGCTGTCGTTCATAAGGGTTCTCCTTGAAGGGCAAGGAGGCAGGGTAGGGGGCTGCGACGCGCGGAAAAACAGGCTAAGGTTCCGAACTTATCGGACGTTTATGTCCGCAATTGGCAGAGGCATCACCATGGACAGTCTGGGCAGCCTCTCGGTATTCGTGCAGGTCGCGGAAACCCGTAGCTTCACGGCAGCGGGCCGGGTATTGGGCGTTTCATCTTCAGCGGTAGGCAAAAGCATTGCGCGGATGGAAGCGCGCTTGGGTGTCAGGCTGTTTCATCGCAGCACCCGCAGTATCACGCTGACCAGCGAGGGCGCGCTGTTCCTGGAGCGCTCGCGGCGCATCCTGGCGGAAGTGGAAGCGGCCGAGCAGGAGCTGACCGAGGCCAGTGCCACCCCTCGCGGCAAGTTGCGTATCAGTGTGCCCCAGGTACGTGCGTTGTTGATGCCGGTGATCAGCGATTTTATGCGCGCCTACCCGGATATCGAGTTGGATGTGGATTTTTCCGACCGTATGGTAGACGTGATCGAGGAAGGCTTCGACGCGGTGATTCGCACAGGCAAGCCGGAAGATTCGCGCTTGATGGCGCGCCATTTGGGGCATTATCAATTGGTCCTCGTCGGCACGCCCGGCTATTTCGATCAATACGGCACTCCACGCCAGCCGCAGGACTTGAATCATCACGCCTGCCTGCGGCATAAGTTCTGCGCCACCGGCAAGCTGGAGCCCTGGCCCCTGCGCCACGTACCGGGCGCAGCAGAGCCGAACTTGCGCGCGCCATTGGTCAGTACCACCATCGAGTCCCTTAATCATGTGGTGCACGAAGGGCTCGGTATTGCGTGCCTGCCGGACTACATGGTCAATGAGGCGGTGAAGCAAGGGCGGTTGCGCAGGGTGCTGGACGACCACCTCGAGCACCGTGGCAGTTTCTGGTTGCTTTGGCCGGCCAGTCGCCATGCCTCGGCCAAACTGCGGGTATTTGTCGACCATATGTATGCCGGGCTTTTTCCTACCGGCGTGGCTCCCTAAGCCTGTGACGTTTCACCGACAGGAATGCGCGCTTCAAGGCCCCGTTCTGTTGCACAATACCGTCCGGACCGTTTTCCTCAGGATTTTCAATGTCGACATCATTTCACTTGCGTAGCCTCGGGTTGGCGCTGGTGCTGGCGAGCGCCGCAGGCTGCTCGTCACCCAAGACCGCTATCTATGAACATGAGAATTTCGACGACTCCGGTACGTTTTCCCGCGATTACCCGGTCAGCGATGTGGCGGCGTGCGAAGCCGCACGCCGTGCCTTGCTGAGCCAGGGTTACATCATCACCAGCAGCGATCCGAAGCTGGTGGCCGGCAACAAGAGTTTCCAGCAGACCGGCGAAACCCACCTGCAGATCAGTTTCAATGTGGTGTGTGCCGCTGATGGCAAGGGCAGCAATCACTCGACGATGTTCGCCAATGCCCTGCAGGACCGCTATGCGCTGAAGAAGGTCAACAACTCCGCCAGCCTTGGTGTGGGTGTGCTGGGCTCGGTGTCGATGCCGATTGGCTCCACCGATGACTCGATGGTGAAAGTGGCGAGCGAGACCGTTTCGGCGCCGAAGTTCTACGAACGTTACTTTGCATTAGTGGATGTATTCCTGCCCCAGGAAGTGAAGCAGGCCGAGCATATTCCCGAGAAGCCCAAGGCTGATCTGGGCGTGCCTGAGCCCAAGGCCGCTCCGGTAGCCGAGAAGGTCGAGGCGCCGCAGGACGCACCAGTGGTGCCTGCCGCTGCGCAACCGCTTGCACCGCCACCTGAGGCCGCGCCGATCGCGCCGAACCCAGAGCCTGCACCGACGCCGGCGCCTGCAACCGAGCCAGCGCCAGCGCCGACCAATCCCAGCCTGCCGGCACCGACAGAGGCGATTCCGCTCCTGCCAACGCCTGCGCAGTAACTCAGACGGCTACGGGATCTGCCTTGTCGACGTTGATCCCGTAGCGGCTGATGGCCTCTACGATTTTGTCACGGCCTATGACGCCGTCATCTGCTAACGCCTTCAAGGCCGCCAGAACGATGAAGTGACGATCGACCTCGAAGAACTCGCGCAATGACTCCCGGGTATCCGATTGCCCGAAGCCATCGGTGCCGAGTGCGACGAAACGGCGACCGTGCACGAAGGGGCGAATCTGGTCGGCGAATAACTTCATGTAGTCCGTGGCCACCACCACCGCTCCGGTTTTCCCGGCGAGGCAGGCTTCGACGTAGCTCTGGCGCGGCTCGCTTTGCGGGTGCAGCAGGTTCCAACGTTCGGCGGCGTGCCCGTCACGGCGCAGCTCGGTCAGGCTGGTGACGCTCCAGACATCGCTATGCACGGCGAAATCCCTGGCCAGCAGCTCGGCTGCGGCGATCACTTCGCGCAAGATCGAGCCGCTGCCCATCAGTTGCACCTGCGCTTGCGGGTGAGTGCTCAGCGGATACATGCCCTTGAGAATCCCTTCTTCAACGCCTTCGGGCATCGCCGGGTGCGGGTAGTTTTCGTTGAGCAGGGTGATGTAGTAATAGATGTCCTCCTGCTCGACATACATGCGCCGCATGCCCTCGCGAATAATCACCGCCAGCTCGTAGGCAAAAGTCGGGTCATAGGCGATGCAGCACGGAATCACCGACGCCAGGATATGGCTGTGCCCGTCGTCGTGCTGCAAACCTTCGCCCATCAGCGTGGTGCGCCCGGCCGTGGCGCCCAGCAGGAAGCCGCGCGCGCGTGCATCACCCGCCGCCCACGCCAGGTCGCCGACGCGCTGGAAGCCGAACATCGAATAGAAAATATAGAACGGCACGGTCATCAGGCCATGGTTGCTGTAGGACGTACTTGCCGCTATCCACGAAGAAATGGCGCCGGATTCGTTCAGCCCTTCCTGCATGATCTGGCCGTCCTTGCTCTCCTTGTAGTAACTCAATTGCCCGGCGTCCTGTGGGGTGTAGAGCTGCCCGACGGCGGAGTGGATGCCGATCTGGCGGAACAGGCTTTCCATGCCGAACGTGCGCGATTCATCCGGCACGATGGGGACGATCAGCTTGCCCAGTTGCGGGTCTTTGAGCAGGGTACCGAGGATGCGCACAAAGGCCATGGTGGTGGAGATGGCGCGCTCGCCGGTGTCTTTGAGCTGGGTGGCGAACGCGCTCAGTTCGGGGATCTGCAACGGCGCGGCGGCCGTGTGGCGCGCCGGTACATAGCCGCCCAGGGCTTGGCGCCTTGCGGCGAAGTAGCGGGCTTCTTCGCTGTCGGCGGCGGGTTTGAGGTAAGGGATTTCATCGAGCCGGTCATCGGCGACTTCCAGGCCGAAGCGGTCGCGAAAGGCTTTTACCGCGTCGGCCCCCATCTTCTTCAATTGGTGGTTGATGTTCTGGCCTTCGCCGGCTTCACCCATGCCAAAACCCTTGACGGTCTTGGCCAGGATCACCGTGGGCTGGCCCTTGTGGCGCACGGCGGCAGCGTAGGCGTTGTAGACCTTGTCCGGGTCATGCCCACCCCGTGAGAGTTTCCAGATATCGTCGTCGGACATGTCCGCAACCAGCGCCAGCAACTCTGGGTATTTGCCAAAGAAGTGTTCGCGTACATAGGCGCCATTCTGGGATTTGTAGTTCTGGTAGTCGCCGTCCACGCATTCCATCATGCGTTGGCGCAGCAGGCCGCTCTGGTCCTTCTCCAGCAGCGCGTCCCAGCCGCCGCCCCAGATCACCTTGATCACATTCCAGCCGGCGGCGCGATACAGGCTTTCGAACTCCTGGATCACCTTGGCATTGCCGCGCACTGGGCCATCCAGGCGTTGCAGGTTGCAGTTGACCACGAAGATCAGGTTGTCGAGTTTTTCGCGGCCCGCCAGGGAGATGGCGGCCAGGGACTCCGGCTGGTCCATTTCGCCATCGCCGAGGAATGCCCACACCTTGCGGCCCTGATGTTGCTTGAGGGCGCGAAACTCCAGGTAACGCATGAACCGTGCCTGGTAGGCGGCAGTGATCGGCCCAAGGCCCATGGACACGGTGGGAAATTGCCAGAAGTCTGGCATCAATCGTGGATGCGGGTAGGAAGACAGCCCTTCGCCACCGACCTCGCGGCGGAAGTTGTCGAGCTGAGCTTCGCTGATACGGCCTTCCAGGTAGGCGCGGCCATAGATGCCCGGGGAGGAGTGGCCCTGGATGTACACCAGGTCGCCGTCGAAGGTGTCGGTTCGGCCACGGAAAAAATGATCGAAGCCTACGTCATACAGCACCGCAGCTGATGCGTAGGTGGCGATATGCCCACCCACACCTGAGTGTTTGCCTGCGCGCAAGACCATCGCCATGGCGTTCCAGCGGATAAACGCATTGGTGCGACGCTCGATGTCCAGGTTGCCGGGGTAGGGCAGTTGGCGCTCGACCGGGAGGGTGTTGACGTAGGGAGTGGTCACCCGCCCGTAGAAGTCGCCATGCCGCGCTACGTCGAAATCCAGCAACTGATCGATCAGGTAATGGGCGCGGGGGCGGCCTTCGGTGGACAGCACCGATTCGATGGACTCCAGCCATTCGCGGGTTTCCTGTGGATCGTCGTCGAGTCTTGCTGCGTTATTCGGGGTCATGTGAGGCTCCAGGGTAGGCGGATTCAAGCGGCGAGCTCCTTGTGAGAGTGACGCAAATGTAGTTGCAATTGCAACTACATGGCGGAATCTAGCGCGGGATGAGCTACTATTGCAACCTTCTTGAAATCCCCCCGGATGGTGTTGCATGTCGTCGAAAGAACCGGATGTCTGGTTCCGTTTTGTCAGGGCTCACAGGACGGTCATCCGTGAAATCGAGCGGCGGCTGGCCGCTGCGGATCTTCCGCCGTATGCCTGGTACGACGCGTTGTGGGGCCTGGAAAGCGGGCCCGACGGTACCCGTCGCATGCACGAATTGGCCGATGTGCTGGCCATCGAACGCTACAACCTCACGCGCCTGGTGGACCGCCTGGAAAAGGACGGCCTGGTGGTGCGCTCGCGTTCCGACGGCGACGGGCGTGCGGCGTTTGCCTCGATCACGGACGCTGGCCGGGTGTTGCGCAAAAAAATGTGGAAGATCTACGAAAGCACCGTGGACGAGCTGTTCCTGTCGCAGATCGAACCCGGGCAGCGCCGGGCGTTTGCCGATGCCCTGGAGCGCACCGCTGGGCTGGCGATGGACGCGGGCGTGCCGACCCGCAGCCGAGGCAAGCGCTGAGAAACAATGGAAGCCAATGCAAGCCCGCTCCCACAATCCAGCTCATCCAAGTGGGTAGCGGGCTGTTGCTTTCTCCACGTCTAAGGCATCGATCCGTCCTTCCTCCGCCAATGCCCTGAGTGCCGATATCACCACCCAGTACCGACTTGGTGCCGCCGCCTGCACCGACCCCGCGCCCAACGCCATGAAGCGCGTAGCCACGTGCGCCCTCAACTGATCGACAATCGCCTGCGGATAGCCGGTCACCGCAATCACCGGCGCTGCATTTCCCGCCAGGCAATCGCGCAAATGGCAGCTGCGCCTGGGGCCCATGGGGTGCAAGCGGTTCCAGCGCTCAGCCGCCGCCGCCTCACGAGCCAGCCGTGTGTAGCTGGGGCAACTCCATACCTGCGTCGTGATATTCCAGTCCTGCGCCAGCAACCGAGCGGCGTGCATGACTTCTTCAAGCGCCCGGCCAGCACCGAGCAGGCGCACATCTCCTACTTGCCCACGTTGGATCGGGTACATGCCTTTATGGGCGTCTGCGCGGTCCCGGCTATCCAGTGGGGTGTTGCCATCTTGATCATGCAGCGCCAGGTAATAAAAGCCCGGCTGGCCGTCGACGTATAGCGTGCGCAGCCCCGCCAGCACAATTGCCCGGGCTTCGTCTCCCGAGGCGGGATCGTAGGGCGTGCAGCGCGGATGGGTCGCCAGCCATAACGGCAGCGACGGGTCTGCGCCCCTGGGCCATGGGGATGGCCGGTTTTCGATGTCATTGCACAAGATGCCGCGCTGGGCGGTGTGTTCCGACAGTGCATGTAACTGTGCCGACGACGTCGCGCTATGCAGGTAGAGCAGGGGTTTTTCGCCACGATTGCGTGCGAACCAGGTGGGCCAGTTGCCCGCGCGGCGGCTGCGTGACTGGCCACGGATCACCCAGGCTTGTTGGCTGGATTCCAGGGTGTTGGCCATGGCCATGACCGTACACAACGGCGAGCTGCCCGGGCTGGTGGCGGTGTTGAGTGCGTCGATGCAGCGCTGCGCAGAGTGCGCGGTAGAAGCAGGCATGGGTCGAAGCTCCTTTCAACGGATGCTTGTACCCTAATGGAAATGTGGTTGCATTTGCAATGATTGCAATTGCACCTGGATAGCGCCGCAGCTAAATCATCCTGATCCTGGCGCGTTTGATCTTGAGGTACAGGAATGTCATCACGTCGACATTTTTTCGTCATGACGGCACTTTAGGCTGGGTTCGCAGGTCATTTATCTGCAACCGCTTTGAACTCAAGAAGGAGTCCACCATGGACGAATATCAGGAAGAACTGCTGGAGTACCAGGCATTCGAGCTGGATCCGCTGGATCCCGCCGACGATGCCACCGAGCTGTAAAACCGACTTCAGGCGGAATGCCGCTGACTGCGGCGAAATTCCCCTGGGGTCTGGTTGTTCCAGCGCCTGAACGCCCGCTGGAAGGCTTGGGCCGAAGCAAAACCAAGCAAGTAGGCAATCTCGCCGAAGGCCAGCTCCGTATCGCGAATGTAGGTCATGGCCAGGTCGCGACGGGTGTCGTTGAGAATCGCGCGAAACTGCGTGCCTTCTTCGGCCAGTTTGCGCCGCAGTGTCCAGGTCGGCAGCTTCAAGCGCGCCGCCACTTCTTCCAGGTCGGGTTCCCGGCCACCATTGAGCATCGGCCCGAGCAACCGGGTAATGCGCTCGCGCAGGCTGCGGGTGCGGGTTAACTGCTCCAATTCCCTTTCACATAACTGCAGCAACAGGTGCCAGGTGCTGGGGCAGTGCTGTGGGTTGCGCAGGGCCAACGTCGGTTGGCTGAGGCGCAATTGATTGGCGTCGGCGCCGAAGTGGACCAGGCCTTCCCCCAGCACGCTGTAGTGTTCGTGGTAGTCCGGCGCTTCAAATTCGATTTCAATTCGCTGTGCCTGCACCGGCTGCTGCGCCAGGCCGGACAGTTGTTGCAGCCAGCCGGCAATGATCGAATCCACTACGAAGCGGTTATAGGCGTTGTAGGGACTGATGGAATAGAACCGCAGCCAAGCACCCTCGGCATCTTCATGAAAGCTCGATTGCCCGCGATAGTTGGAGCCGTATAGCGCTTCAAAGCGTGTCAGCGTGCGCGCCGCTTCACGCACGTTGGGCGCCTGGGCGGCGGTGACGCCGGCAAGCCCTGCCTGGCTCAAGCGGCTGAGCTGGCCCATGCGCAGGCCCAGGCTCGGGTCGCCGGTCAGTTGGATGGCCGCGTGGCCCAGGCGCATATAGCGCGGGATCGACAAGCGTGCCCCGGCTTCAGCCAGGCGCGCCGGATCGAGGCCGTATTGCAGCAGCAGCGGTTGCGGGTCCAGGCCGTGGCTGTGGATGGCGTCGGCCAGGGTGTGCACGAAGCCCACCGACAGATCCCCCAGGCGCACCGGCTTCAAGGGCTACAGCCAGATATTCAGCAAGCGCGCACCACGGGCGTCGCTGTCGGCGAACACTTGCCCGTTGCTGCTGAGGAAGCTCTGGCCGGCGCTGCCCAGGTCCCAGAACTGCCCGCGCAAAAACACGCTCATGCCTGCCGTGGCTTGGCTGACGGGTTGCTGGCTGATCAGGGTCAGGCGGCGCCAGGCAGCGCCCTCGCTGGTTTCTTCGGGCTTGAGGCTGACTTCAGAAGGCGTCGACACGCTCTTGAAGCCGCGCCATGGACGCTCCCAGGTGTCGCGACCGGTGACAAAGGCCGGCACTGCGACCAGTTGCGCACCTTGCTCGTTGAGCTTGCGGTAATTGTCCGGGTACCAGCTGTCGCTGCCCACCAGGATGCCCAGGCGTCCGGCCGGGGTGTCGACCACGTTGAGGGTGTTTTCATCGCCTGGTGCGATAAACCCGCGTTCATCGTAGATCGGGTAAAGCTGGCGCTGCGGCTGGCCCAGTGGCAGGCCATCGGCAGCAAATACTACGCTGGTGTTGTACAGCGCGCCGTGCCCGACCTGCAGTAGCCCTTGGCTGACAGTGGGGTTGGGCAGGGTGACGGAGCCGGCTACCAGGGTCACGCCGAATTCCTTGGCCAGGCCACCAAACAGCACTTGGTAGTCACGCGCCATCGCAGGCGCTTTCATGCGCAAGTACGCATCGTCCATGCGGTTGTCGCCGGTGGCGCTGATCCAGGCGCGCATGAACAGCAACGGGTTGCTGATCGACAGCCAGTTCATCGCATCCTTGAGATGCGCGGCTTGGTACAGCTCGTTTTTTTCGCCACTGAGCATCAGCCAGGTGCCGATATGTTCCGGCAGCACCACGATGGTCTTGGGGTTGATCAGGCCTTGGTCCTGTGCGTTTCGCAGGTAGGCCGCCAGCTTCAGGTGCAGGCGTTCCAGGCTCTGGTAGTCGGCGGGGAACAGCTCCGGCTGGATGCCCAGCAGGTTGCCACGGTCGGCCGGTTGGCCTTCATTGACGGCGAGGGTGATGCGCAGGTCCGACAGGTAATGCGCCACGGGGCGCTCCTGGGTCCAGACCAGATACGCGGCGAGGGCGGCAACCAGGGCCATGGTGACGGTGAACGCTAGAAGTTTACGCATGGGGCAACAGACAACAGACCGGGGGCAGGGTTCGCGACTAGGGTAGGGCTCATGGCCCGGCTTGCCAAGGGGCGCTGTGCATTTGGATCAATAACTTGTCAGTTTCAGTCATTGAGCCGTGGTCCACTGCCTCTTAGTCTGTGGGACATAAACCGATGGCACGCCGTTCGAGTGCGCCACGTCCCGTGATGATCCGTTGTGGAGCTGTACCATGACCGCTGCTGCCTATCCGCACCTGCTGGCCCCGTTGGACCTGGGTTTTACCACCTTGCGCAACCGCACCCTGATGGGCTCGATGCATACCGGCCTGGAAGAGAAACCCGGCGGTTTCGAGCGCATGGCCGCCTACTTTGCCGAGCGCGCCCGTGGTGGCGTGGGCCTGATGGTTACCGGCGGCATTGGCCCGAATGACGAGGGCGGTGTGTACGCCGGTGCAGCCAAGCTGACCACTGACGAAGAGGCGCGCAAGCACAAGATCGTCACCCAGGCTGTGCACGAGGCGGGCGGCAAGATCTGCATGCAGATCCTCCACGCCGGGCGTTACGCCTACAGCCCCAAGCAGGTAGCCCCGAGCGCGATCCAGGCGCCGATCAACCCGTTCAAGCCCAAGGAACTGGATGAAGAGGGCATCGAGAAGCAGATCCAGGATTTCGTCACCTGCTCGTTGCTGGCCCAGGTCGCCGAATACGACGGCGTGGAAATCATGGGTTCGGAAGGCTACTTCATTAACCAGTTCCTCGCTGCCCACACCAACCATCGCACCGACCGCTGGGGTGGCAGCTTTGAAAACCGCATGCGCCTGGCGGTGGAAATCGTGCGCCGTGTGCGCGAAGCAGTAGGCCCGAACTTCATCATTATCTTTCGCCTGTCGATGCTCGACCTGGTGGAAGGCGGCAGCGTCTGGGAAGAAGTCGTGCAGTTGGCCAAGGCCATCGAGCAGGCCGGCGCGACGATCATTAACACCGGCATCGGCTGGCACGAAGCACGTATCCCGACCATCGCCACCAAGGTGCCCCGTGGTGCGTTCAGCAAGGTCACGGCCAAATTGCGCGGTGCGGTGCAAATACCACTGATTACCACCAACCGCATCAACACCCCGGAAATCGCCGAGCAGATCCTGGCCGAAGGCGACGCCGACATGGTCTCGATGGCGCGACCGTTTCTTGCCGACCCGGAGTTCGTCAACAAGGCGGCGGCCGGGCGGGCCGATGAAATCAACACCTGCATCGGCTGCAACCAGGCGTGCCTGGACCACACCTTTAGCGGCAAGCTGACGACCTGCCTGGTCAACCCGCGGGCGTGCTATGAAACCGAGCTCAATTACTTGCCTGTCAAGCAGATCAAGCAGATCGCAGTAGTCGGCGCCGGTCCTGCGGGCCTGGCCGCTGCCACCGTGGCGGCCGAGCGTGGCCACCACGTGACCTTGTTCGATTCCGCCAGCGAAATCGGTGGCCAGTTCAATATCGCCAAGCGCGTGCCGGGCAAGGAAGAGTTCTTCGAAACCCTGCGTTATTTCAAGCGCAAGTTGCAGACCACCCACGTCGAGTTGTGCCTCAACACTCGCGTTGATGTGGAGCAACTGGTGGCGGGCGGTTATGACGAAGTGATCCTGGCCACCGGTATCGCGCCACGTACTCCGGCGATCCCGGGCGTCGAGAACGCCAAGGTGTTGAGTTACCTGGACGTGATCCTCGAGCGCAAACCGGTGGGCAAGCGTGTGGCGGTGATCGGCGCTGGTGGCATTGGTTTTGACGTGTCGGAATTTCTCGTACACCAAGGCGTGTCCACCAGCCTGGATCGCGAGGCGTTCTGGAAAGAATGGGGCATCGACACCCAGTTGGAAGCTCGTGGCGGTGTGGCCGGGATCAAGCCCGAGCGCCACGCCCCGGCCCGTGAAGTGTTCCTGCTGCAGCGCAAGACTTCAAAGGTCGGCGACGGCCTGGGCAAGACCACCGGTTGGATCCACCGTACCGGCTTGAAGAACAAGCAGGTGCAGATGCTCAACAGTGTCGAGTACTTGAAGATCGATGATGAAGGCTTGCATATCCGTATCGGCGCCGAGGGCGAGCCAAAGGTGCTGGCGGTGGACAATATCGTCATCTGCGCCGGCCAGGACCCGCTGCGCGAATTGCACGACGGCCTGGTTGCCGCCGGCCAGAACGTGCACCTGATCGGCGGTGCCGACGTGGCGGCCGAGCTGGATGCCAAGCGCGCGATCAACCAGGGCTCGCGCCTGGCTGCCGAGTTGTAAGGCGACAACAGGGGCGGTGTTAGACTACCGCCCCTTTTTTCATGCAGATGCGCCCACATGGGTCCTTTCGACTGGCTGCCCCGCGCGCCCCTTGAACCCTTGCAGCTTGACTGGCTGAACGGAGTCGAGCTGGCGGTGCTGCGCCTGGACCGTATCGACCCGCTGATCAGCGGCAACAAGTGGTTCAAGCTCACCGAACACCTGGCCCAGGCTCGCGACGCCGGAGCGTCAGGGATTATCAGCCTCGGTGGGGCTTACTCCAACCATTTGCACGCACTGGCGGCGGCGGGCAAGCGTTTTGACTTCCCCACTGTCGGCCTGTTGCGCGGCCATGCCCAAGACACCCCCACAGTCCTCGACCTCAAAGCCTTCGGCATGCAACTGCACTGGCTTGGTTATGGCGGCTATCGCGCACGGCATGAGCCGGGTTTCTGGTTGCCTTGGCACGAGCAATATCCCCACCTCTATCCGGTGCCTGAAGGCGGCGGCGGGCTGGCCGGTGCGCTGGGCTGCGGGGTGTTGGTCGAGCAGGCGCGGGCGCAGTTGGGCAACCTCGGTTGGGCGGATTACGACGCCTGGTGGCTGGCGGCGGGTACCGGCACCACCTTGGCCGGGTTGGTGTTGGCGGAGGCGGGCGCGCACCCGGTGTATGGCGCCATGGCGGTGCCGGATGATCATGGGGTGGCGCAGAATGTGAGTGACCTGGTTCAGGGCGGTTATGAACTGCTGGAGGCCAGCCGAAGTGGCTTTGCCAAGGTCGATCCAGTGTTGCTCGATTTTATCGAGCGCACCGAACAAGCCTGCGGTATGCCACTGGAGCCGCTCTACACCGGCAAGGCGCTGCTGGCATTGAAGCAACAGATCGAGGCCGGACGCTTTGCCGCCGGCACTCGCCTGATCTTCCTCCATACCGGCGGCTTGCAAGGCCGCCGAGGTTTTAACGCTTAGCGCAGTCCCCCCTGTGGGAGCGGGCTTGCTCGCGAATGCGGTGTGTCATTGAGCAGAGTTGTTCGCTGACCCGCCGCCTTTGCGAGCAAGCCCGCTACCGCCCGGCATCATTCGCAACGCGGTATTGTCGCGTAGCACATAGTGATGGAGCAGCCCCGCCAGCGCATGCAGCCCGATCAACCAATAACCGACCTTGCCAAACCACACATGCCAACCCTCAATCTCCTTGGCCAGAGCCTTGTTTTCCGCGATCAGCGGCGGCAACTCCATCCCATAGAACATCACCGAATGCCCTTCGGCACTGACGATCAGCCAACCGGCAATCGGCATGCCGATCATCAACGCATACAACGCGACGTGCATCAGGGTCGCCAGCAGGCTCTGCCATTGCGGCGGTGCCGGCACGATCTTCGGCGCCACACCCAGGCTGCGCGCAAACAGGCGCAGCCACACCAGCACGAACACGGTGAGGCCGAACATGAAGTGCATTTCGACGATCAGCGTGCGTGCACCGCTGCCTTTGGGGAACTGGCCGCGTAACTCAATGCAGGCGTAGACCACCGCCAGCAGCACCACCATCAACCAGTGCAACGCAATCGACAGGGTGCTGTAGCGTGTATCGGAGTTTTTCCACGGCATCGCTTGGTTCCTCGCTCATCAGGGCATACCTCCGTTCTTTAGTGACGGAGTGCTTTAACTGTATGCCTGTTTTGAGCGGTTTGCCTGGTGCGGTTGCCGTTGTCTTGACCTCGATCAGTAGCTTTGCGGCATTTTGCCATGCGCCAGGCGCTGGTTGTTTCTGCCCGGGTTATGCAGCTGGGTACTGGGACGGGAGAAGATTCAAACTGATGAAACTTCCCACGTAACGGTCGGATAACCTCTACTCCCTGCCGCAAGTAACGTCTGCAAAGTCTCTCGCCTGAATACACAGCGCGAGGGATTGCGGATGGATTTTCCAGTTTTTGGAGTTGGTTCGTGAACCCGGCCATCGGCAGGCTGGCCCTGACCCCGATGGATGCGCAGGCGCCCAACGTTGATGGTGTTCTGCGCGACTTCCGCGATTGCCTGAACACGTTTGACGCCTGGGCTTCGAGCTTCTGGAGCTTCTCGGCGCTGGATGTGGAGCAGGTGTTCAAGGTTGGGGATGAAGTGGCGCTGGTTGCGCCGATCAAAGCTTCCAGCCCTCCCAGCAGCACCGTTGCGATGTGCCAGGCCAGCGGTACGTTGACCCTGGTGCATATGTTCCAGAGCACGCGGTTTGTGCCCATTGGCAATACACCGGCGATGCTGCAAGCCCTGGCCCGGGATGGCACTCCGGTGGGTGCGCCGATCCACCGGACCATCGGCCCCAGCGGCATCCTTGAAGTCAACGGCTGTACCCGTGACCAGCAGTACCAAATCACTTTCTATCCCAACGTTTCCGAGGATCACGTCAAGGCGCTGTATGCGTCTTATCAGGCGGTAATCGGCGGGCTGGAAGTGCGCTTGCGCGAAACGTGGAACGGCACCTTCCAGGCGCAATGGAAAAGCTACACGGACGCGACACCGCTTGACCGACGCCGACTCGTGGAGGCGGCGTTTCTCAGTGGCATGGGCAAGGCGCTTTACCACCTGTGGGACAACGTCACACAGCTGTATGACCTGTTGGCAGACCTCAAGCCCAACAGCGAAAAGCTGCTGCACTACCTCTCTCAAGCTGAACTGGATGAGCTGCTGACACTGGGCAAGGACACGATTGCCCAGGGCCTGCTGGTGCTCAGTGATGAGCCGCTGTTGTTTATCTATCTGTCGGCGATGGTCAGCTGGATGCGCATGCTGCCGCCGCCGGAGATGAATGAACTGTGGGGCGAAATCACCGGTGAGGTGCTGATCAGCCTGCTGCTGATTCGCGTCTTGGGGGCGATGGGGTTGACGGCTCGGCTGGGGACTCAGGTGCTCAGTCATATCAAATCTGGCCGTGCTCGGGCGTTGTTGGAGTTGCTGGCCAAGCAGCTTGTGGGGCCGGGGTTGGGGCCGCATGTGGAGGCGGCAAAGCCGTTGTTGTTGGGGAGTGCGGCGACGCCGGTCAAGGTGGTGCCGGCTGTACCGTTGAAGGCTGGGGATCAACTGGTTTCGAACCCGGTGCCGGCGGTACGCAGCAAGGCCAGGCAAACCGTATTGGTCCGGCAGGAGCACGTCGACGATGCGCCTGTCATGGCTTCGAACCCTAAGGGGAATGCGGCGGCGTCTGCGGACAAGACGGTCACTAACGGCTGCCCTGTGTCGATGGTCACCGCCGAGGAATTGCTGACCCTCACCGATGGTTCGCTGGACGGGATTTTGCCGTTTGAGTGGACGCGGTTGTATCGCACGAGTGCGGTGGAACTGGAGTGTGGGTTGGGGTTTGGGTGGAGTCATTCGCTGGCCCATCGGCTGGTTGTTTCTGGCGACTCGGTGGTGTGGACCGATCATGAGAATCGCCGTACTCAGTTTCCATTGCCCACCGATTCTCGACCCGCGATCACCAATAGCCTGGCGGAAGCGGCGATCTACTTGGGCTCGGCTCCTGATGAACTGTTGCTGGCCCAGGCGTCGCGGTTCTATCACTTTCGCGACGGTGTGCTGGTCTCGATCAGCGATGCGTATGACAACCGCCTGCGCATTTGCCGTGATCGTTCAGGGCGGATTGAGCGGCTGGATAACGGCGTCGGTCGCTCGCTTTTGTTGCGCTATGAACTGGATCGCATCGTCGCGGTGGACTACCAGGTTCATCGCGCCACAGGCCGCGCCCCCGACGTCTGGGTGACCGAGCAAAACGTTGTTTCCTACGCCTATGACGAAGACGGACGACTGGTTTGCGCGACCAATGCCGTCGGTGAAAGCGAGGGTTATCGGTACGACGATCAGCACGTCATAGTTGAGCGACAGTTGGCCGGTGGGGCGAGTTTCTATTGGGCGTGGGAAGGCTCCGGCAAGGCGGCGCGCTGTGTCCGGCATTGGGCGAGTTTTTCGCAGATGGACACGCGCTATGCCTGGGGGGATGACGGGCGCGTCACCGTGCATAACGCCGATGGTAGCCAGGAAGTGTATGTCCATGACGACCGGGCGCGGCTGGTGCAGCGGATTGATCCGGACGGCGCCGAGCATTTCAAATCCTACGATGACAAGGGCCGGCTGACCGTCGAGCAAGACCCGCTGGGTGCGGTGACGGCGTATCAGTACGACGAAGCCGGGCGCTTGGTGGCGCTGTTTCCGGGGGATGATGAACCGGCGTCCTACGAACATGACAACGGCTTCGTACGGGTTGTAAGACGTGGCGAGGCGGTCTGGAAATACGAGCGTAATGATCAGGGCGATGTCACCCGCAAGGTTGACCCGGATGGCAACGCGACCGACTACAGCTACAACAAACATGGGCAACTGACTGGGGTTTGGTACCCCGATCACAGCTGTCATCGGTTGGTGTGGAATGAGCGTGGGCAGCTTGTCGAAGAACAACTGCCCAATGGCGGGGTTAAGCGCTATCGCTATGACGACCTGGGGCGGCAAGTTGCCCGCGAGGATGAGCATGGCGCGCAGACCCAATACCAATGGGACACCGCAGGGCGCCTGCTGAGATTGACGCAACCCGGTGGGGCTTGCCGGGAATTCAGCTACAACCCATACGGAAAAATCATCGCCGAACGCGACGAACTCGGCCACGTCACCCGCTACGAATACGCCGACGGCCTGCACCTGATCAGCCGACGCATCAACGCCGACGGCACCCAGGTCAAGTACCGCTACGACAATGTTCGGCTGCTGCTGACCTCAATCGAAAACGAAGTCGGCGAAACCTACCAACTCGATTACCACCCCAACGGCCTGATCCAGCAGGAAACCGGCTTTGACGGCCAACGCACCGCGTATGCCTACGACCTCAACGGCAACCTGCAGGAAAAGACCGAATACGGTGACGATGGCTCTACGTTGGTCACCCGCTACGAGCGCGATCACGCCGGACGCCTCGTACGAAAAATCCTGCCCGATAGCAGCGTGGTCGATTATGCCTACGACCGCCAAGGCAATCTCCTCAGCGTCGAAGACGGCCACTGGGCCCTGGCCTACGAATACGACCGCCAAAACCGCCTCACCGCCGAACACCAAGGCTGGGGCACCTTGCGCTATGGCTACGACGCCTGCGGCCAACTGAAAAACCTGCGCCTGCCGGATAACAACCGCCTCACCTTCAACCACGATAAAGGCGGCCACCTCGCCACCGTCGAGCTCAACGGCGAAGTGCTCACCTCGCATCTATTTCACAGCGGTCGCGAACACCAGCGCCAACAAGGCCAACTGCTCAGCCACTACCACTACGACGACCAGCACCGCCTGCACGCTCACGCCGTCACACAGCAGGAAAACTACCTTTACCAGCGCCAATACGACTACGACAAAAGCGGCAACCTCACCCGCCTGCACGACACCCGCAAAGGCCAACACGACTACCGCTACGACCCACTCGCCCGCCTGACCCGCGCCGATCACTCGCAGGACGTGCAGGAACGCTTCGGCCATAACCCGGCGGGCAACCTGCTCATGCAAGATCGCCCGGGGCCGGACATCGTTGCCGCTAACCGGCTGGTGATCCAGGGCGACCGTCACTATGACTACGACGCCTTCGGCAACCTGATTCGTGAGCGACGCGGCAAGGGCCAGCAACTCGTCACTGAATACCGCTACGACTGCCTGCATCGGTTAATCAGCATCACAAAGCCGAACGGTGAAACCGCCGATTACCGTTATGACCCGTTTGGGAGGCGTATCAGCAAGACCGTGGATGGCAAGACCACGGAGTTTTTCTGGCAAGGCGACAAGCTGATTGCCGAACACCATGAGGACTGTCATCGCAGCTACATCTACGAACCAGACAGCTTCCGCCCGTTGGCACTGATGGAAGGCTACGGCCCAAAGGACACCACGCCCTACCACTATCAACTCGACCACCTCGGCACCCCGCAAGAACTCACCACTCCCGAAGGCGAAATCGTCTGGTCCGCCCACTACCGCGCCTACGGCCAGATCGCCCGTCTCGACGTAGGCAAAATCGACAATCCACTGCGTTTTCAGGGTCAATACTTCGACCAGGAAAGCGGACTGCACTACAACCGCCATCGCTACTACAATCCGGATATTGGTCGTTACCTGACGCCGGATCCGGTGAAGTTGGCGGGTGGGATCAACGCCTATCAGTACGTGTCCAACCCTACTGGGTGGGTAGACCCGCTGGGCTTAAGTACATGTCCGGGTGAAAATAGCTGCAAGCCCGGAATTGACGCGACCGAACCAGCCAATACGGCTCGAGTTCATGAGGGTGAAACAGATTTACCAAAAGCAGGAGGGGCACAGCGGGCAGCGCGGTACTCGACTAATTGGCAGACCGCTGATCTAAACGAAAACATCGTTAAATTTGCAGGCCCTAACCCGATAGTGACAACAACAGATAAAGGAAAGAAAATATACAAAAACCCTCAAAATGGGATCGAAATAGTGGAGGACCTCAATGGAAATTACTTTAGAATTCATGATCCATCCTTGCCCGGATCCAGGCGCTATCTTAGTTTGGCGGGAGTGATCCCTAATAACAAAACCTCTTCATCTGGAAAGCAGGTGGGAAGAACAAAAAGCGAATACAACGAAGTCACACATTTCAATAAAGGATATAATCAATGAAGTTGATTTGCACACCTTTGACTGGCGAAGCCATGTCTCTGCTAGACCTAGATGCGTGTCCAGACGACCAGATGGAACGCCTGCTCCTCACGAACACAGAGCACCAATTACTTCTAAATTCAGGCATATTCGAAGAAATCAACAGTTCTTTAAGAAAAATCATAGATGACTACGAAGACGAATGCATCAACACTGATGAAGAACTTGCTGAAATGTTGAAAATACTGGAAAACCAGTCATTACCTGAACAGCCAGAACTATTAGAGAAACTCATCCGCCTAAACAAATTAGCCATCAGTAAAAAAACTGGCGTGTTTTTCTATTTTTAGATTGAGCATATACATTCACAGAGAGATGTCGACACTAATATTTGCTGAGATATCCACGCTACCGCAGAACAGGCATACCGAAGACTGAATATAGCGTATCGAAATGGGGCAAAGACCAAGATGGCAAATCATTTCCAACGCAATGGCGTGTACAAAGCGCCCCTAATAGGGGGGCGGAAGTGAATATTGACGACCCTCTGCTTGTGCCAAGCAAAGAAGGCCCAAAATCACCTCGTATCGGCTATCAAACTCCTGGAAAGAGGACCGGTGGAGGCGCTAAGAGAGGCCATATACTACTCAAGCTGGTCTCGGTTAGCCGCTCCAAAATAGGTATCCCTCGATGAGCTACTTGGAAAAGGAAATAGACGAAGCATGTGACACCTTGAAAATCAACTCGAGGAAGCTTGATTCAAATGAACTAAACGTATTGGTAAATTCTCTGACGAGAAAATTTTTCAAATCACAAAGCAACGTGCTTGATCCCACCGAACTGAACGAAAAATGCACAGAGCATAACCCTAAATTTTGGAAAGAGATGTCGTATCGCATCAGCAAGAATGGTCTAGTTCTGCTGGTATTCGACTCAAAATATAGGGCATGGGAAATTGATACTGCACCAGTTTTAGCATCTGTTTTAGGCGAAACCACCGGTTATCCATTTTGGATAACCGATAACGAACTGACGTTTTTAGTACACATGGATGACCATGACTGTGTGATTTGGGCATGAAGATCACTCCACCCAAATTGTTCTATACGGCGGACACCATAGAGCCTTGGGCGAGTGTACGTCTCAGCTTAAAAAAAGCACCGCCTAACTAAAGCTTATGAGCATTCACTAGGTCACAAAGAGGGTAACCATGGACCTCACTTCAACACCAAAAACACAGTGAATGAAATCAAAATCCCGTTAAAAATTGGTGATGATTCACATACCTACTTCAAGAGATCAAAATGAAAACTGCATACATAAACAAATTCGGTATAAGGCCATGGGAAAGCATACACCCTACAGGCAATGTAAGGTTCACTACTACAACATTGATAAACCATAACTTTAATAGCGTATGGGAATCATGGTGTGAAATAATGGGCCAATTAGTAGGCCGGCCTATAAAAAGAGCGTGGTGTGCCGCCACTGGCGCCGCATTCAACTCAAGAACTGAAGAATATTTATACAAAAAAACTCACATCAATACATTGAACTCTGAAGGCCTATTCAGAAAAAACAAAAAAAGCAACACTTATAGCAGAATTAGAAACCTTCCAAACAATCCACGAAATATAGACAATCTAGCTCTAGAGAGCTCTCACGACACTCTAATGGTTATTGAAAAAACCAGAAGCGAAATAGACAAACTCTGGACCAATATGACAATATTTGAAAAGAGCATCACGCCTGAAAAAATAAGTGTTTTTTTGGAGTCACAACCTGACCCCATTTTATGCAGATTCTATGACTCAGAAACCCACGCCGCCGCTCAATTTTTTTACGTGACTGACGATAACGACAGCACCCTCCTGAATCTTATTGAACACAACTTCAATCAACTACATGAAAGCGAAATTCACAATTATATAAACAACACCCAATTAGACGGCCCAGCCTAACCAGAAACCTTGTCAAAAATGACATTTCAATACAGCCTCAGCGTCACCTGGAAAAAACAGCCTTCGCAAGCCCTTATAAAGTCATTGTAAGAGTTTCACTAACGAAGAAATGAAATAAAATGAAGATAAGAGTAACTGGTGTTTTTTCTGATCAAGGCATTCTACGTGTGAGATTTACCTCACCCTTCGGAAATGGTGTGGCTCTATGGAACGATTCCACATCAAAAATTGGTGAAGATCTTGACGTGGAACTTGAGCTGGACGAAGTGTTCTCTTGGGAAACAAACATCATGTCCTCGCTTGAGAAGACGCCGCAGATCATTTTTACCAATGACACTCATTTCATAATTGGCGAACTAATTCAAGATGGAGGCGATGGTTGTGCCGCATTGAAGCTTGGCGACTCAATAATCCTTGTTGAGCTTGATGAGCCAATAAAACAGGAACTCGATTTAGTAGAGTTGAGAGTAAATACCATTCATTTGTGCCCAACAAACGTCTGAGTACGCGGATTGCCAAAAATTCAAGTTAATGGAAAATCTACACATCGCTTTAAGTACAGAAAAATCAAATTTAATTCTTTTTTTGGAAATGACCCAGATGAATACTCGACGATGCCCTAGGGCGAAACAGAAATAGCCGACCCCCGAGGCTTCTTCGTTGACATCTACCGTTTAGCCAGCGAAGTCTGGAAAGACGACCTCCAAAAAGCCAGCGTCGAAGACCAGTCCACATGGTAATCACACCGCGATTCCCCCTGACAAACCACAGTGACAGTGCAGCTCAACGAAGAGCAAGCCTACTCACCACAAATAGCTGCTTATTCGCAGTAAATGGGTGAGCAAGCCAATCAAGTTACCGCTTTCGACCCGTATCAATAGCTTTGCGGCATTTCGCCACGGGCCAAGCGCTGGTTGATATCGGCGATGACCCCGGGCAGGTCGTTGAGGGTATCGATCAGGTAATGCGGGCGCGATGCTTGGAACATCGCTTCGATACGCTGGCGCTCGCTGGCCAATGTGGCGCTGTCCAGGGCACGGAATTGTTCATAAGTCAGGCCCAGGGCATTGCCCGAGCAGGTCAGCGCCACCGTCCACATGCCGGCGCGACGGCCTTCGAGGATGCCCGGCACGGTGTCGTCGACTTTCACGCACGCGGCCACGTCATCGATGCCCAGGGCGATCACGTTGGCCAGCGCCTGGGCTGGCCAAGGGCGGCCGTTGGGCACTTCGTCGGTGGCAACCACATGGTCGGCGACATAGCCGTTGGTGGCGGCCAGGGCCACGACCTTGTCCATCACTTGCTTGGGGTAGCCGGAGCAGGAGCCGATCTTGATCCCTTGCGCCCGCAGCGTTGCAATGGTGTCGAGGGCGCCGGGGATCAGCGCAGAGTGCTCGGCGATCTTCTCGATCTGCAGCGGCATGAAGCGCTGGTAGATGGCGGTTACATCATCATCGGTCGGCGTGCGGCCGAATGCCTTGCGATAGCGCTCGGCAACTTGCGGCTGGTTGCAGAGGGTGCGGATATGGTCCCACTTGCCCATGCCCATCGGGCCACGGGCTTCCTCGATGGAGACTTGCACGTCGAACTCGGCAAACGCCTCGACAAAAATCTGCGTGGGGGCGAAGGAGCCGAAGTCGACCACGGTGCCGGCCCAGTCGAGGATAACGGCCTGGAGGGTGTTGGGGTTTTGATAGTTCATGGTTCAGATCCTGTGGGTAATGGGGGGAATCAAATGTCCAACACTTCCATTTCTTGCAGCACGTCGGCGATGGCCTTGACCGCTGCGCGCATGCCGGCCGTGTCGACATGGCCGATGCAGCCCACGCGGAAGGTTTCCACCTGGGTCAATTTGCCGGGGTAAAGGATGAAGCCCTTGGCCTTGACCCGTTCGTAGAAGTCCTTGAACTGGTAGCGCGGGTCTTTCGGTGCGTGGAAGGTGACGATGATCGGCGCCTGGATCGCCGCTGGCAGAAAACTGCGCAGGCCCAGTGCAGCCATGCCGTCCAGCAGTGCCTGACAGTTGTTGGCGTAGCGTTGATGACGGGCGGGCAGGCCGCCTTCTTCGGCGTATTGCAGCAGCGCTTCATGCAGGGCCGCGACTACGTGGGTCGGCGGGGTGAAGCGCCATTGGCCGGTCTTGGCCATGTAGCTGTGCTGGTCGAACAAGTCCATTGCCAGGGAATGGCAGTTGCCCTGGGCGGCGGCCAGCGCGTGTTTTTCCGCGAACACAAACCCCATGCCCGGTACGCCTTCCAGGCATTTGCCGGAGGCGGCGATCAACGCTTCGAACGGTACTTCGCAGGCATCGATCGGCAGCGCGCCGAAGGAACTCATGGCATCGATGATCAGGCGCTTGCCGTGACGTTTGATGACCTGGGCGATCTCCGGCAACGGGTTGAGAATGCCGGTACTGGTTTCGCAATGGATCAGCGCGACGTGGGTGATGGCGCTGTCAGCCTGCAGCAGGCGGTCCACATCAGCGGCCGTGGTGGGTTCGTCCTCAGCGGTTTCAAAGGTGCTGAACGCACGGCCTAGCACTTCGCAGATCTTCGCCAGGCGCTTGCCGTAGGCGCCGTTGATCAACACCAGCACCTTGCCATCGCGGGGTACCAGGGTGCCGATGGCGGCTTCTACGGCGAAGGTGCCGCTGCCTTGCAACGGCACACAATGGTGACTGTCGGCGCCGTTGAGGATCGCCAGCAACTGCTTGCAGGCGCTGGCGGTGAGCTGGTTGAAGCGGTCATCCCATGAACCCCAATCCACCATCATCGCCTGACGGGTGCGGTTCGATGTGGTCAGGGGGCCAGGGGTCAACAGGATCGGCGCGGCAGTGGTCATCTCAAATCCTCGCAAGGTGTCGGGGGTGAAGCTACGGCGCCTAAATTGCAGTTTGGCTTGTCATCAATCAAATTGTTTGTTGTTATGCGAGCTATCAGCGAGGCCGATAGCTATGAACCTGTTCCAATTGCGTGCATTCGACGCCGTGGCCCGCGAGGGCAGTTTTACCCGTGCGGCGGCCCGGCTGTTCATCAGCCAGCCGGCGGTGACCGGGCATATCAAGGCGCTTGAGGAGTACTACCAGATCCCGTTGTTGCGCCGCACCGCACGACGGGTGGAGTTGACCGAGGAGGGCGCGCGCCTGGCGGCCATCACCCGGGCGATCTTCGGTTTGGTGGATGAGGCGCAGACCATGCTGGAGGCCAACCGCCAGTTGCTCACCGGGCGCCTGGAAGTGGCAGCAGATGGCCCTCACTTGGTCATGCCGATGATCGCCAGCCTGCGCTCACGCTACCCGGGCATCACCGTGAACCTGCGCCTGGGCAATGCCCAGGAGACGTTGGCGGCGCTGCTGTCCGAGCATGCGGATGTGGCGGTGCTCACCGGGGTGGAACCGCGCAATGGTCTGCACCTGCAACCCTTGAGCGAGTCACGCATTTGCGCCCTGGTGCCGGCAGCGCATCCGTGGGCAAAACAGCCCGAGGGGATTCAACTGGCGCAACTGCATGAGGTCATCATGGTGTTGCGTGAGCCCAGCTCCATCACCCGACGCACCTTTGATGACGCGTGCCTGGCGGCGAATGTGCAACCCAAGGTGCTGCTGGAACTGGACAGCCGTGAAGCCGTGGCCGAAGCCGTTGCGGCTGAATTGGGCGTGGGGGTGGTGTCGTCGATGGAGATCAGCCCGGACCCGCGTGTACAAGCCGTACCGATCCTGGGTGATGGCCTGCTGAATCGGCATATGCTCGGCTGCATGGAGCGGCGCCGGTCGCTGCGATTGATTCAGGCATTTTTCGATTTGGCATGAAGGCTCTCACGCACGATCTCCAGAAAGGTCGCCACCACCCGGCGTGAACTCTGCTCTTTCAGGCACACCAGGGTTTCCTTCATGCGCTGGGTACAATCGCGGATCGGCATGGCGTACACCCGTGCGTCGGCGCCGAATTCCGCTGCCGACACCACGCCTACGCCAATGCCCACCACCACCGCTTCACGGGCGGCCTCGCGGCCTTCCACCTGGATCGCCGGGCGAATGCGCAGGCCGGCCTGGCTCATTTCCTGCTCCAGGGTCTGACGGGTGACGGAGCCGATTTCGCGCAATACCAGTGGCGTGTCATCGAGGTCGGCCAGGCAGATGGATTCGCGCCCGGCCCAGGGGTGGTTGCGTGCGACGAACGCCAGGAGCTGGTCGTCGGGCAAGGGCAGCGACAACAGGCGTGCATCGTCGACATCGCGCCCCAACAGCGCGAGGTCGGCCTGGTAGTTGTAGAGGCGAGACAATGATTCATCGGTGTTGCCGGTTTCAATCTTCACGCTGATCCCCGGGTACAGCTGGCAGAAGCGCGCGATCTGCGGCAGTACATGCACGGGGGCATCCACCGCCAGGGTAAGGGTGCCAGTGAGCAGGGCGCGGGAGTCCTGCAGCAATTCCTCTGCTTGCGCCTCGATCACAAACAGGCGTTGGGTAATGCCAAGCAGGCGCTCTCCGAGATCGGTCAGGCGTACCGAACGTTTGTTGCGATGGAACAGCAGCACGCCGAAGCGCTCCTCAAGTTTGCGCACTTTGTCGGAAATCGCCGGCTGGGTCAGGAACAGGCGCTCGGCGGCTCCAGTAAAACTGCCGTGGACGGCCACCGCATGGAAGGCTTTGAGCTGGGCATGGGAAACCGACATGGCACGTCCTCTTACAAGCTGAACTTATATTTGAAATACGATAAATCGATTTTACCTATTAGTCAGTCATTGCTTTGATGCACCTCAGTCGCCGTAGGTTGAGTCCTACAACCTCGGTGGCCATGGGTGCAGGCACACCGTACCCATCTGACCAGTGTCGCGCCCTTCACGGCCCCGGCATTGCAGTGCTTAACCATAAAAAAAACAGGCGTTTTCTTTCGATTCTGCCGGCGCACTCACACCTGAGGTCAGAACCACCATGAATATCCCTATGGGTAGCATCAAGCGTTGGCGCGTGCAGATTTTCGCCATCACCTGGCTGGCATACGCCGCTTTCTATTTCACCCGCAAAGCATTTTCCGTAGCGAAACTGGGGATTGGTGACGACCCGAGCTTCCCCCTCGATAAAATGATGATGGCCAACCTGGATGGCTTGTATCTCGCTGCCTATGCCGTGGGCCAATTCACCTGGGGCATGCTCGCCGACCGCTTCGGGCCACGGGTGGTGGTGCTCGGCGGCTTGCTGATTTCCGCCGCCGCGGCGCTGGTGATGGGCACGTTTGCCACTTTGCCGATCTTCGTTACCTGCATGTTGATCCAGGGCTTGGCGCAGTCCACCGGCTGGTCGGGGTTGTGCAAGAACCTTGGCAGTTTCTTCCCGGCCCAGCAGCGGGGGCGGGTGTTGGGGTTGTGGAGTTCGTGCTACGCCTTTGGCGGCCTGGTGGCGTCACCGTTCGCCGGCTGGTGGGCCTATACGCTGATCGGCAGCTGGCACGCGGCGTTTATCTCCAGTGCCGCAGTGGTGGCGGTGGTGGCCGTGCTGTTCTTCATCTTTCAGCGCAATACCCCGCAGGATGTGGGCTTGCCGGCGGTGGAACCCGAGCCGGTCTTGAGCGCCGAAGAGGCTGGCGCTCAACAGCGCATCAGCGTGCTCGAACCCCTGCGCGCGATCCTGCGTAACCGCACGGTATTGACCCTGGGGCTGGCGTACTTCCTGCTCAAGCCGGCGCGCTACGCGATCCTGTTGTGGGGGCCGGTGATTGTCTACGAGCAGATGCCGTCGGTGGGCAAGGTCGGCGCGGCCATCGTGCCCACTGCGTTTGAGCTGGCCGGTTTGCTCGGGCCGGTACTGATCGGCCTGGCCTCCGACAAACTGTTCGGCGCCCGGCGAATGCCGGCCTGTGTGCTTAGCTTGCTGGCGTTGACCGTGGCCCTGGCGCTGTTCATGGGTGCGCTGCACACCGGTAGCGTGGTGCTGGTGATGGCCTTGCTGTTTGTGATGGGCCTGACCCTGTACGGCCCGGACTCGATGATCAGCAGCACCGCGGCCATCGACTTCGGCACCGCCAAGGCTGGCGCCACGGCCGCAGGCTTTGTGAATGGCTGCGGTTCGGTGGGGGCGATCCTTGGCGGCTTGCTGCCGGGCTACTTCGATACCGTCACGGTGTTTATCGTGTTTGCCGGCGCGGCGCTGTTTTCTTCGCTGGTGTTGATGCCCTATTGGAACGCCAGGCCTGCGGTACTGGCCCAGGTCGGGGATTTTGTGCCAGACCGCAACGTCGCGATCAAACCCTTGCGCACCTGAGGGCTTGGCCGGTTTTTTGGTGGAACGATGCGTTCTTGCGCTATAAACTCTGCCCCCAAAGCGCCGGCCAGTAGACGTCTCGGCGCCATGGATATAAGAGAGTGAGTCATGGGCGCACAGTGGAAAGTCAAACATAAAGAAGCGGCATCCAATGCCAAGGGCAAGATCTTCGGCAAGCTGGTGAAAGAAATCACCATCGCCGCCCGCAACGGCGCCGATACCGCGACCAACGCGCACCTGCGCCTGGTGGTGGAGCAGGCCAAGAAGGCCTCGATGCCCAAGGAAACCCTGGAGCGCGCGATCAAGAAGGGCGCCGGCCTGCTCGGTGAAACCGTGCAATACCACCGCGTGACCTACGAAGGTTTCGCCCCGCACCAGGTGCCATTGATCGTTGAGTGCGTGACCGACAACATCAACCGTACCGTGGCAGAAATCCGCGTTGCATTCCGCAAGGGCCAACTGGGGGCTTCCGGCTCGGTGGCCTGGGACTTCAACCACGTCGGCCTGATCGAAGCATCGCCGGACACCCCGGACGCTGATCCGGAAATGGCCGCCATTGAAGCTGGCGCCCAGGACTTTGAAGACGGTGAAGAAGAGGGCACCACCCTGTTCATCACTGAAACCACCGACCTGGATGCCGTGCAAAAAGCCTTGCCGGAGCAGGGTTTCACAGTGCTGTCGGCCAAGCTGGGCTACCTTTCGAAGAACCCGGTCAGTGGTTTGACCGATGAGCAAATGGCTGAAGTCGAGGCATTCCTGGAAGGCCTGGACAACCATGATGATGTGCAGGATATGTTTGTCGGCCTGGCTGGCTAGCCACTGGACAAATGCAGTCAAAAATGTGGGAGGGAGCAAGCCCCCTCCCACATTGGTTTAGTGGTGCTGCATAGATTTCAGCAACGCTTCGATTTCTTCGAAGCTCGGTCGTGCCAGCATATCCGGCTGACAGCATCTTTGTTGCAGTGCCCGTAAGGTTTCGTTACTTGCCTCAACCCGCTCCAACAACTCCCCCAGCAGCACCCCGAACGCCCGCACTTCAATACGCTGCAACGCCCTGGTTTCCAGGGAGTCCGTGGTGGCATGGAATGACGCTGCGCCAAAGTCGCCAAGCAGACAATCTCCCGCCGTATTCCACAAGATATTGTGGCCATACAGGTCGCCATGGGTGATGCCTTGCCGGTGCAAGTGCGCCGCCACCGAGGCGATGCCTCGTACCATGCGCATGGCCACATCGAGGCTGAAACGGGTGCCGGGCTCGTAGATATCCCGGGTGCAGGATGCCATGCTCGGCAGAGCCGCGAGGTTGCGGTAGCTGGGGTCGATCAGGTCCATCACCAGTGCAGCCCGGTCGTCGGGGTGGCCGACGACACGGCCTTGCACCTTGATCAGGTTAGGGTGCAACCCGGCGGCGATGCAGGCTTGCATTTCATGCAGCGGTGAACCGTCGCTGGTGATGGTGCCCTTGTACAACTTGACCGCGACCGGCAGCGCCTGGGGTTTCCACCATGCTTTATGAATGATCCCCGAAGCGCCTTCACCGAGTACCTCGCCCAGTTCCAGTTCCGGCCAGGGAATGTTCGGCGTTGCATCATCTCCCTTTACTTCCACCGCCATTTCCACCGGGTTGCCGGCGTAGGCCAGCCAGGTCAGGCTCGGTAGCGTCAGCAGCCACTGCGGCAGTTGGGTGAAGCGGTTGGAGGCGATGCGGATCAGCTCCAGGTTCTTGCATTGGGCCAGGCTTTGCGGCAATCCGGTCAGTTGGTTGCCGGCCAGCATCAGTTTTTGCAGCAATGGGCGTTGGCCCAGTTCGTCGGGCAATTGGCTGATGCAGTTATCGGTGAGGATCAGCCAGCGCAACTGGGGCGGCAAGGCGGCGGCCGGCACGTGGCTGATCTTATTGACTCTGAAGGCAATCATGCTCAGCTTCGCACACCGGCCAAGGCAGTCCGGCAACTCGGTAAATGCGTTTTCCGAGCAGAACAGCACGCGCAGGTGCTTCAGGCTATGCAGGTCGGTCGGCAGGCTGCTCAGGGCGTTGCCCGAGAGGTTGAGGATTTCCAGGGAGTCGGCCAGTTCGAAGATCTCCCGGGGGAACTCGGTCAGCCCGCAGGTCAGGTCCAGGCGCGTCGCGCCGGCCAGTTGGCCAGCCTTGAGTTGGGCGAGGGTATTCATGAACAGCACGGCACTCGGAAGGGGGCACAAAAGGCGCTCATGATACCGGGTCGGGGGCGGTTTGCGGGCTGCGTGTTTGCAATTGGCGCAGGCGGCTAGCGGTGCGGGCGAGGTCGATGGCCTGGCCTTCCAGGCATTTTTCCAGGGGTTGGTGGCCGATGAGGGTCAGGCGTTTGTCCTGGTCGTAGAGCACATCCACCAAGTTGATAAAACGCTGTTGCACGGCAATTGGGCATTCGGCCAGTTGCGGCAGGCCGTCGATGATCCAGTGGTCGAAATCCTGGCACAGCAGCAGGTAGTCCATGACTGCCGTGAGCTGTTCACACAGGTCGTTGAAGGTGAACACGATGGTCCGCGCCTGATGGCCGCGGCACAGCAACTGCCGAGTGCCGACGGTCAGGGCTAGCGCCGGGCAATCCATGGCGGGCAACCCGAGGCTTACTCGCTGGTCTGAAGTGCCTGGCCATACATACTGGCCGCTGGTGAAGCGTTGCTGCGGGTGGGCCTGGGGCAGGCTGCGAAAGTCCTGGGGCGCACTGACTTCCAACACGTCCATGCGCGCGGCGATCAGGTCGATCACCGGCTTGAATCGTTCATGGTACAGCGGGTTGGGCAGCAAGCCAGCGGGTGGGTAGTTGGAGGTCACCAGCACCAGCACCCCGCGCTGAAACAGGGCCTTGAACAAGCGGCTGATGAGCATCGCATCGCCGATATCGTGGACGTGGAATTCGTCGAAGCAGAGCACCCGGCAGTCGGCCAGCAACTGATCCAGGGCGACGGCCAGGGCATCGTCATGCCCGCGGTGCAGGAACATGCCTTGGTGCAGGCGGGTGAAGAAATCGTGGAAGTGCACGCGCTGCTTCTCGGCGATCGGCAGCGCCTGGAAAAAGCCGTCCAGCAGCCAGCTTTTGCCGCGCCCCACTGGGCCATGCAGGTACAGGCTGCGCGTGGCTTGGCCGTTGAGCAGGTGCTGGGTCTCGCGATCCAGGGCGGTAATCGCCCGGATTTGCCCGTCGCTGAGGGTATAGCCCTGTTGTTCGGCCTTGTTCTGAAAATACGCCGGGATAGGCGAGGCGCCCAGAACGTCGGTTTTTTTACCCAGCAGGCGCTGGAGCAGGGGAAGCACGGCCAATGGGAGTCACTCTGTATTGCGGTGGTCGCTCACTGTAGGGCGCCCGACGCCATTTGACCAATAGGGATGTACGCGGCCAGCCATCTCGAAAAAGCATGGCATGGGCGCCAAGCCCGGCAAACTGGCACTTTCGCTTTAAATGACTAACCTCATACACAGTTGTCACCCCTGTATAAGGAATTGGGGCTGTGAAGGGACCGGCGGTATTGGCTGTCATGGGCACGATGCTCTGCAACACGGCTTACGCTGCGCAACTCCAGGTGGAGGTGCGCATCGACGTGCAGCGGGGTTGCCAGTTGGTGGGCACCACCCGCCATGCAGGCATCGAGCAACTTGGCGTATTGGATTTCGGTAACGGCCCGCGTCTGGATGACCCGGCCGGCCCCCTGAGTGCGGCCTTGATCAGCCAGCGCCAGCCGCGCCTGGAATGTAACCCCGACACGCCTTACCAAATACGCGTTGATGGCGGCCTGCATGGCGGCGTAGGCGAAGTGCGTTACCTCGCCAATGCGGCGCCTTCAAGCAGGCCCATTCCCTATCGAATCTATGCCGACGCCGCGCGGTTGATCCCCTTGCCGGTGGACGTGCCGATCAGCGGCCGCGTACCGGACACCGGTTCGGTCGATCTGCCGCTGTATGGCCGTATCGAACCGCTCAAAGATATCCCGGCCGTCGGCCGTTATTCCGACCTGCTCAAGGTCACCGTCACATGGTAAGCCGCTATCTGGCCGTTGCGGCCCTGGGCAGCCTGCTGTTGCTGGCGGATGACGCGCAGGCGGCCGCGGTCAACGGGCAGATCCACGCGCGGTTGGTGATCACCGCCAGTTGCGAAGTCAGCAAAGGCGTGGAGCGCGCACCGGTGACCCCCGAAGGCGGCACCGCGCTGCTGGATTTCGGCAGCCAGGGGCCGACCTGGAACGAGACCTTGGGAGCGACCCTTTCCGATGGCGAGAAAGCGCCGCTGTCGGTGTCCTGCAACCCTTCGGTGGTCAGCAGTTTCACCGTGACCATCGACGGTGGCGCCCACGGCGACGGCACCACGCGCCGCCTGAGCAACGGCCGCCAGACGATTCCCTATCGGCTATCGGCCGATGCCTTGGGCCAGAGCGCCTACCGCATCGGCCAGCAGCGCAATTTCGTCGTGACCAAGGGCGCACAGGTACCTATTCCGGTATTCGGCTCAGTGGTGGCGAATACCAGGGCCCTACCGGCCGGCATCTACACAGACACCCTGACGGTGACTCTGGATTGGTAAACCATGAGGACAAATATCATGCATGCACTCGTATCTCGAATCGGCATATGTGCCCTGGGCCTGGCGCTGGCTTCCAGCGTGAATGCGGCGACCACGGTCACCGGGCAGATCACCTCCAGCCTGACCTTGATCGCCAGTTGCCAGGTCAACGGTTCTGGAGCGGCCACCGGGTTGAACTTCGGTAGCCTGAACTTCGGCACCACCAACAGCCTGTTTACCAATGCCGATGCGCAATTGCTCGGCGGCACCGGTACTGGCGGGGCGCTGTCGATCCTATGTTCGGCCGGCACCACGCCTGCGGTTAAGGTGCGTGCCGGTGCCCATGATGGCGCCTCCCCGGGTGGCACCCGTGCGCTGGCCGATGGGGCGGGGAACTTCGTGCCTTACGACTTCTACACCGACAGCGGGCACTCCGCGCTCCTGGCGATTGATGGCGTGGTCACCCTCGCCACCAGCACGGGCGTGGCGCAGACCGTCAACCTCTACGGTCGGGCGGTGGGCAAGGCGGGGCTGCCGGCGGGCACTTACACCGACACCGTGGCCGTGGAGCTGACGTTCTAACGATGTGGCTCAGAGTGTGGTTGGCCTGTGGGTTGGCGATGCCGCTGCCGCTATCGGCGGTGACCAGCCAGAGCTTCCAGGTCAGCGCGACCATTACCCCGGGCTGCCTGATCGTGGGCGGCGGCTCCAACTACGGCGCATTGGCCTACGGCAGCTATTCGGCCCTGGCCACCAGCACGGTAACGGCGGCCCTCACTGGCGGTGTGACGTTGCAATGCACACCGGGCGTGGCCCTGAGCATGAGTGTGGATGGCGGCTTGCACAGCAGCGCCGGGCGTAATTTGCAGCTCAACAGCGGCAGTGCGCGGGTGGCTTACCAATTGTTTCGGGATGCGGCGTTCAGCCAAAGCCTGGGGATCAGCCAGAGCGTCAGCGTGACCTACAGCGATGCAAACAACATCAGCCTGCCGATTTACGGGCGGGTGGTATTGCCGGGCAATCAGCCTGGGGGGACGTATAGCGACACGCTGCAGGTGCAGCTGTCGTGGTAGGGCTATCGGTATAAGGAGTGGTGTTATGCGTTCAGCTTCCCAGCGGTGGTGGGCCGCGGGTATTGCCTCGGTTTTTTTGTGCACAGCAGGGCTGGTGCAGGCGGCCAGTTCGGTGCTGATCTGGCCCATTGACCCGGTATTGGAGGCCGATCAACAGGCCAGTGCGTTGTGGCTGGAGAACCGTGGCACGGAGACCGCCAACCTGCAGATCCGCGTGTTTGCCTGGAGCCAGACCGGCTTCGAGGAGCAGTACCAGAACCAGCGCGATGTGATCGGTAGCCCGCCGGTGGCCAGGATCGAGCCCGGCCAGAAGCAACTGGTGCGCCTGACCCGCACCCGTGAAGTGCCGCCCGGGCAGGAGTTGGCCTACCGCATCATCATCGATGAAATCCCTTCGGCGCTGCAGGTGCCCGCACCGCCGGAAGGCAAGAACACGGCGGCGGCGATTCGCTTCCAGATGCGCTATTCGGTGCCGTTGTTTGCCTACGGCGCCGGGCTTTGGAGCAAGGATGACGCCACTCGCCAGCGCGACCCCAAGGGCGCGGGCAAGCCGGACTTGAGCTGGCAAAAGGTCAACGTGGCCGGGCACAGCTACATCGAGGTGCGCAACCAGGGCGCCGTGCACGCGCGGCTCACCGATGCGTCGTTCAAACAGGGCGGGCAGACCCGGCCGCTGGTGGAGGGGTTGCTCGGCTATGTACTGCCGGGCGCGAGCATGCGCTGGCCGGTGCCGGATGCCGTGTCGGCCGACCAGCCATTGCAAGTCAGGGTCAACGGCGCGCCGCAACTGGAGAGCCTGGCGCCAAAGCGGTAATGGTTGTGTAGCGAGACGGGCTCAAGCCCGGGTTTAGACAGGATGGAGATGTCCATTGAAGGACACAACGCCATGGTGAGTCGTGGCTGGGCTCGAGGTTTATGGCCGTCGGTGGCAGTGGCAAGCGGGCTGTGGGGCGCGGCGGTGGCGGGCGACCTGCCGCCGCCGCCGAGCAGTATGGAGGCAGTCGCTGATGCTCAGCTGTTCCTGGAACTGGTGGTCAACCAGATGGACACCGGCCGCGTCATCGCCGTCGATCAGCGCGCCGGCCAGCTGTTTGTACCGGCCAGTGCCTTGCAGGACGTGGGCATGAAACTGCCTGGCGAACCCGTCGGCAGTGTGGCCCTCGAACAGGTGCCCGGCCTGCACAGCGACTACGACAGCCATGGCCAGCGCCTGCTGCTGGATGTGCCGCCGTCATGGTTGCAGGCGCAGTTTATCGGCAACCGCAGCACCTACCCCCGCACCCAGGCCATGAGCAGCTTCGGCGCCTTGCTCAACTATGACGTGTATTTCAACGACACCGATGACGGCGGCAGTTACCTCGCCGCCTGGAACGAGGTGCGGCTGTTCGACAATTGGGGCACGTTGTCCAACACCGGGCAGGTCCGCCAGACCCTCGCCGGTGGCATCAGCGACAGCACCCTCAGCAACGGCTACCGGCGCTACGACACTACCTGGCGGTTTTCCGATGATGAACGCCTGCTCACCTACGAGGCCGGCGACGTGATCAGTGGTTCGCTGCCCTGGAGCAGCTCGGTGCGCCTGGGCGGGGTGCAACTGTCTCGGGACTTCGCCGTGCGCCCGGACCTGGTCACTTACCCCTTGCCGCAGTTTGCCGGTGAGGCGGCGGTACCCTCGTCGGTGGACCTGTTTATCAACGGCTACAAATCCGACAGCGCACAGCTGCAACCCGGCCCCTATACCCTGACCAACATCCCGTTCATCAACGGTGCCGGCGAGGCCGTGGTGGTCACCACCGATACCCTCGGTCGCCAGGTCTCGACCACGGTGCCGTTCTACGTCACCAGCACCTTGCTGCAACAAGGCTTGACGGACTTTTCGGTGGCCGCCGGTACCTTGCGTCGTGACTACACCCTGCGCGATTTCGGCTACGGGCCGGGCGTGACCAGCGGTACGTTTCGCTATGGTTATTCGGATAACCTGACCCTGGAAAGCCACGCCGAAGCGTCCAGCGACCTGACCCTCGGCGGGCTCGGTGGCAACCTGCGCCTGGGCAACTTCGGCGTGCTCAATACCGCCGTCAGCCAGAGCCAGTTCGACAGCCGCGGCGGCCAGCAACTGAGCCTGGGCTACCAGTACAACAGCACGCGCTACAGCCTGATGTACCAGCGCGTGCAGCGGCGCGACGACTATGCCGACCTGACCCTGGTCGATACCCCTTACGCCAGCCTCAGCAAGCGCAGCGAGCAGGTGACCCTGAGCCTCAACCTCGAGCGTTTTGGCAGCCTGGGCCTGGGCTATTTCGACGTGCAGGCGGCGGACGATTCGCGCACGCGCCTGCTTAACCTGAGCTGGAGCAAACCGCTGTGGCGCAACACCAGCTTCTACCTGTCGGCCAACCGCGAAATCGGCGACAGCAACTGGGCCATGCAGGCACAACTGGTCATCCCGTTCGACCTCAACGGCAGCCTGGCCTTGAGCACCGAGCGCAGCAAAGATGGTGCCAGCCGCCAACGCATCAACTACAGCCGCTCGGTGCCCAGTGAAGGCGGTATGGGTTACAACCTCGGTTATGCCCAGGGTGATGGCCCGGTCTATCGGCAGGCCGACCTGACCTGGCGCTTGCAGTCGGTGCAGTTGCAGGCCGGCGTGTACGGCAGCAGCGATGCGCAGACGCGCTGGGCGGATGCCAGCGGCTCGCTGGTGTGGATGGGCGGCGAGACCTTTGCCGCCAACCGCATCAATGATGCGTTTGTGGTGGTGAGTACCCAGGGGTTTGCCGGGATTCCGGTGCGCTACGAAAACCAGTTGGTGGGCCAGACCGACCGTAACGGCCACTTGCTGGTGCCGTGGAGCAGTGCCTATTACCGCGGCAAATATGAGATCGACCCGCTGAACCTGCCGGTGAATGTGCAGAGCCCCAATGTGGAACAGCGCGTGTCGGTGCGCCGGGGTAGCGGCTATCTGCTGGAGTTCCCGCTGCGCCGGGTGCTCGCCGCCAGTATCACTCTGGTGGATCGCCAGCACCAGGAGTTGCCGCTGGGCAGCCTGGTGGTGCACGAGCAAAGCAGCACCCAGGCGGTGGTGGGCTGGGATGGCCTGGTCTATCTGGAAAACCTCAGCGCCCACAACACCCTGCAGGTCACCTTGGGCGAAGGGTGGACCTGCCAGGCCACATTCGACATCGATGAGCAACAACAGGACGTGCCCCTGATCGGGCCGTTGGTGTGCCAGTGAGTGGTTGAGCAAGGAGGCTGCGGGTGAGGCGCAAGGTATGGCTGTATGGGGTAGGGCTGTTGTTTTCCGGGCAGGCAATGGCGCTGTGTTCGGTGGTTTCCACTGTGCCGGCCAGTTTCGGCTCAATCAGTTCGATGACGGTGCGCACGGCCGCGCAAACCAGCTCCACCACCAACTCCGGGTTGAGCTGCACCTCGGCGTTGATTTCACTGCTGGTGTCCACCGACCACTTCTACGCAACGATCACCTCGGCCCAGAGCGGCATGGTCGGGCCAACCGGTGATGTAATCGGCTACACCATTTATGGCAACAACAGCACCAGCTACCCGATCACCCGCGGCGCACAATTCGATTTTGGTGGTGCCGGGGGGATTGCCCAGAGCATTGGCCTGGTCGCCGGGCCTGGGGCGAAGACCGTGCCGCTGTACCTGAGCAGCATCACCGGCAGCAACGTCGCGGCCGGGTTGTATACCGAAACATTGAACATCGCCTGGAACTGGAATTATTGCTCGGGGATTGGCATTGGTGGCATCTGCCTGGGGCGTGACATTGGCAGCGGCACGGCGTCGCTGACGGTCAGCATGACCGTGACCAATGACTGCCAGATCACCGCGCCGAATATCAGCTTTGGCAGCGCGCCGGTGGTCAGTGGGTTTACTGCGGTGACCGGGCAGACCATCAATATCGCCTGCACCAAGGGCAGCGCCTACACCGTGGGCTTGAGCGATGGCCAGAACCCGGTCAGTGTCGGCGGGCGTCGACGCATGATTTCCGGCACCAATTACCTGGCCTATGACATTTTCAAAAGCGCCGGCACCACGCGCTGGGGCAGTGTCGGCGCGGCGCGGCGTGCCAGCTCCACGGCTGAGGTCAACCCCGGTAATGGCTTGGGGACCGGCAGCCAGGTGTACAACTACAACGCGCGGATCTATACCGACCAGACCACGCCGCCGGGCGGTACTTATATCGACAACGTGGTGCTGGACGTGGGCTTCTAGAACTTCATCAACGGCGTGGTGGGCTGATCCACCGGGCTGACTATCGCGTAGTTGTAGCCGCCGCCCGACCAGTATTGGGCCTGCAAACCATCGGCGCTGCGGCTGCCCCTTGGCAGGAAGCCGTTGTTCGGGCCCGGCGGGCGGATATAGAAGCTGATGCGCCGGCCTTGTAGGTCTTCGTACAGCACCATGGCCGCTGCGCCCTGGTCGGTGGTGAGCAGGCGCCCGCTGATCGGCTTGAACCCCGCCTGGCTCAGGTCGGGCAGGCGGTGGGCCTGATTGAAATAGCGGTCGAGCCAGGCCTGCATATTGCCGCCGCCCTCGGCGTTGTAGTCGGCGGGCATGATGCCGTCCTGGGCAAACAGCCGGTAGGCCTGCATGGCGTCGGTCATCGGCAACAGCGGCGGTTGGGTAGCTTCGCGGGCGTGCCAGCCGCCCACTCCGCCGAGGCTCACGGCGATCAGCAGCAGCGCCGCTGTGGCGAAGTGGCGGCGGGACTGACGCTTGATGCGCTGGCGAATCAGCGCCGGGTCCAGTGCCGGGTTGTTCGGCTGTTGCAGCGCGCCGCTTAAAGAGGCACGCAATAATTGCGCATCCTGTTGCCAGGCATGCACCTGCGCGGCGACCTCGGGGTGGTTGGCCAGCCAGGTTTCAAGCACGCGGCGATCACTCTCCAGTAATTGATGATCGACGTAGGCATGCAAATCGCGTTCGCTGGGGGGAAGGCTGATCATTTGAGTCTCCGCAGGGCAGGGCCGGTAATTTCGCCATCGCTGAGTTGACGCAGCGCTTGGCGCGCGCGGGACAGGCGGGACATCACGGTACCGATGGGCACCGCAAGAATCTCGGCCACTTCCTTGTAGCTCAAGCCTTCGACAGACACCCATAGCAGCAGGGCACGCTGTTCGGTGGTGAGCCGGTCGAAGGCTTGCAGGGTGGATTGGGCCATCACCGTGCGCTCCACCGACGGTTGCACGTCATCGCGGCCGGTGAAGAATTCGAGCATGCGTGCATAGCGTCGGCTACGGCGGTGGGCGTCGAGAAACTGCCGGTAGAGGATCGAGAACAGCCAGGCGCGCAGGTCGCCTTCGATACGTTTGCTGGCCCAGGCGATGATCGCCCGTTCCAGGGTCGCCTGCACCAGGTCGTCGGCGCTGCTGCTGTTGCGCGTCAGGGACACGGCAAAACGCCGTAACCTGGGGATGAGTTCACGTAACTGTTCGTCGAGTTCATGCATGGGTGTCTGGCTGATCACTACGCTGGAACTAGAGAGACGTCCGGCGTTGAAGGTTATTCCACGGCCAACAAAATAATTTCAAGGCCAGGGAATAGAGCAAATCGACGTTCGTCTTAATGCTCCGACCTTATGTTTCACCCTAAGGCCTCTGGCCCTGGAGTTCCTGCATGGTAGATCACTCATCACCCCCCCGTCCTCCGCTGAGCACCGCGAGCCTGATCGCACGCCTGGCCGGCATCGGCGCCGTGGTTGCCGTTGTCGCCGGGGCATTTGCCTACGTCAACGGCACTCTCGACCCACAACGCCTGCGGCCAAAAACCTTGGTCAATGCCTTGGAAACCAATAACGGCGTGCACCCGGGGTTTCGCCGTAACCATGCCAAGGGCGTGTGCGTGGCCGGTTATTTCGAGAGCAGTGCCGAGGCGCGTACGTACTCCAGTGCCCAGGTGTTCAGCGAGGTCAAGACCCCGGTGATCGGCCGGTTTGCCTTGCCCAGTGGCAACCCTTATGCGCCGGACAGCAGTGTGCCGATTCGCAGTTTTGCCGTGCAGTTCAGCCAGGCCAACGGCCAGCAGTGGCGTACCGGAATGAACAGCATGCCGGTGTTCCCGGTGGGCACGCCCGAGGCGTTCTACCAGATGCTCAAGGCCGGCGCGCCAGACCCCGCCACCGGCAAGCCGAACCCGGCGGGCATGCCCGCGTTTTTTGCCGCGCACCCGGAGACGGCGCCGTTCCTGGCCTGGGTCAAGACCGCCAAGCCGTCGGCCAGTTATGCGACTGAAACCTATAATGGCATCAACGCGTTTTACCTGGTGGGTGCCGATGGCCAGCGCCAGGCCGTGCGTTGGGGCGTGGTGCCGCAGAGTCAGGACACGGCGGGTGATACGGCGCCGTCGGGCAGTGATTTCCTGGAACAAGACCTGGTGCGGCGCCTGGCCGCCGGGCCGCTGCGTTGGCAGTTGAACATGACCCTGGCTAACCCTGGCGACCCGTTGGATGACGCGAGCAAGACCTGGACCGGCGCGCACAAGGTGCTGAACGCCGGCACCCTGGTGCTGCAAAGCAGCCAGCCACAGGCGGATGGAGATTGCCGCGATATCAACTTTGACCCGCTGATTTTGCCCAGTGGCATCGAGGCCTCCAAGGACCCGTTGCTGGCCGCACGCTCGGCCGCGTATGCCAGTTCGTACCTGCGCCGCGCCGGTGAAGTCAGCCCGTTGCACAGTGCCCCTCAGGAGTCGAAGCCATGAATGCTCAACCGCGTTTTTTTGCACCCCTGGCACGTCTGCTGCACTGGCTGATGGCGCTGATGATCATCGCGATGTTGTTTATCGGTGCCGGTTTGGCGGCGTCCGTGTCGGAGCGCCATGAGTGGCTGATCCACTTACACAAGCCTTTAGGGATTGCGATTCTGGCACTGGTGATCGTGCGATTGGTGGTGCGCTTTTCCACCCGACAACCGCCGTTGCCTGCGGATTTGCCTGTGTGGCAAGTGCTGGCAGCCAAGGCTTCCCATGTGCTGTTGTACGCATTGATGCTGGTGTTGCCGTTGCTGGGCTGGGCAATGATTTCGGCAGCCGGTGACCCGGTGATGCTCAGCAGCAGCGTGCAACTGCCCGCGCTGGTGGGGGCGAATGCGCCATTGTTTGCACTGTTGCGCAAGGCTCATGGCTATCTCGCCTACGTGTTGTTCTTCACCGTGCTGGCGCACTTGGCGGCGGCGTTGTTCCACGGTTTGATCCGCCGCGATGGTGTGTTGCAAAGCATGACCGGCACCAAGCACTGATGGGCTTTTGTGGCGAGCGAGCTCGCCACAAATCGTTAACGCAAGAGGCCGACGATATCGGCGACGCTGCTCAATACGTCCTTGCCCAACTGTTTCGAGCGATCCCCTGACCAGCCGGTGCGCAGGTTGGGCGCGTCGTCGTTGTCCTTGAAGGGCATCTCCAGGGTCAGGGACAGGCAGTCATACTTCTCACCGACCGCGTTGCAGGCCAGGGTCATGTTGGCTTCGCCCGGCAGGTCGCGGGTGTAGCCGTGGGTGGTCTGGAAGTCTCGGGTCAGGTGGCTCAGGTGGCTGCGGAAGTGTTTTTCCAGGGCTTCGATACGCGGGGTGTAGCCGGGGTTGCCTTCGCAACCGGCGGTAAAAACGTAGGGGATTTCTTCGTCGCCATGGATATCGAGGAACAGGTCCACGCCGTATTTTTCCATCTGCTCCTGAATGAAGAATACTTCCGGGCTGAGTTCCTGGCTGGCGCTTTGCCAAGCGCGGTTAAGGTCCTGGCCCATGGCATTGGTGCGCAGGTGGCCGTGAAAGGCGCCATCGGGGTTCATGTTTGGCACCAGGTACACGTCAGCCACGGCTAGCAGCTTTTTCAGCTCTTCATCGCCATCCTGTTGCAGGCGCTCAATCACACCTTCCATAAACCATTCGGCCATGTGTTCGCCGGGGTGCTGCTGGGCGATGATCCACACCTTGCGGCGGCCTTCGCCTCCTTTGCCGCGGCGTAGCAGTTGTATATCACGGCCTTCGGCGCTCTTGCCGGTGGCGAGCAGGGTGACCCCGGCGTACTTCAGGGCTTGATCGATCAGCCAGTCGTGGCGTTCACGGCTGTAGGGTTCGAAATAGGCGAGCCAGACGTGCTTTTCCCGGGTCTGGAGGGTGATATGCAGGATCTCGCCATCAAAGCGCGTCGGTACCCGGAACCAGTTGATATGGTCGTAGGACGCCACGGCGTTGTAGCCGCTCCAGGCATGCTTGTAGGACGAGCGACCCGCGTTGCTCAAGCGAAAGGTGTGGGTATGGCCCACGTGCATGCCTTCGGCCTTGAAGTGGAACCATTGGAAGTGATCGCTGCGGGTATCGGGTTTGATTGCCAGCAACAACTGATAGGCATCGCTGGCATCCAGGACCTGGATATTGCCGCTGTCGAAGTCGGTGCTGATTTTGATGGAGGTCAAGGCCACGGTCATAGTCTGGTTGCCTGAATATGAGTGATGTGGCGGCTATATTACACAGGCGTCAGGCAAAACCTGGATGCAAAATTGTTGCATGGGGGAGGGGGCGTCATCCCTGACGCCGCCGCAGCTTAGAGTCTATGAGATTGATTCTCAAGCGCTAATTCGCAAATATCCGGGCTAGAGCAGTCGAGCGGCTTTCTTTGGGCGATAGTCTTTTGCTACCATGCGCGCCATCGAGCAATACACAGTCTTCATTAGCCTGAAGCCATGCCAGGGAAACTGGCAAAAAAAAGACCCGGCCAAAGAGCCGGGTCAAAAACCGTGATTAGCCTGATGAGGAGATATTCCAAGAGTCCGACCTAAGGTCCCTTGGTCTATCGACTGATCTCGCGATCAGCTGGGTCCAATAATAATCATTATCATTTGCAAGTCAAATGTTTTTATCCGTGGGATAGAAATATTTTTCTTTCGCGCCTGTTATGCGTTTGCCTGAGGCCCTGGCCCTTGCAACGATCGCTCCACCATCGCCTTCGCCATGTCGATCAAATACACCACGGAAAACGCCAGGTCGCGCCGGTTGCCTTGATGGCTGCACGCTGATTCGTAGGCAGTTGCCGCTGCACTGCGCAGCAGGTCCGAGGCGTGCACCAGGGCTTCCTCCTGGCTGATGCCCGGCTTGATTGCGAACAGCGTGCCGTCCGAGGCAGGCGACGACATATCTTCTTTCAAGTAATAGTCCAGTGCGCGTTGGGCCGCGCCGCTGTTGCACATGTCGTGTAATTCAACGTGTTCAGGTGTTTCGGGCAATGAATGCGGGCTGGTCGTCATGAGCGGCAGTACTCCGGTGGGTGTCGAAATCCTTAGGCTTGATGATAGTACGTATCGTATTTATGTCGTTTTATGGATTACTACAAACTGTTTATTGCCCTGAGAAACACACCCCGTATTGTCAGGCGCCATGGATAACTGGATAGCGTTGGTCAAAGCCAACATGAAAGACCGCAAGGTCACACAGGGCGAACTGGCAGAGCGCCTGGGCATGTCCCAGGGCGGCGTCGGCCATTGGCTCAACAAGCGCCGCGTGCCGAGCCTGGCGGACATGAATCGGGTGCTGGCGGAGCTTGGGTTGGGGGGCTTGGAGGTGGCGCTCGAGATTCGTGAGCGGGCCGCAACGGAGCCTGCGTTGGAACAACGCTACAACCCATATTTCCGCTACCCGGTCAGCGATTGGAAGCAGGCCTGCGAGCTGCGCGAAGAGCGTGCGGCCTATAGGGCTGGACGTTACGAGTTGACCGATTACCACGCTCGAGGCGAAGCGTTCTGGCTGCCGGTAACGGGCGACGCCATGACCGCGCCCACGGGCTTGAGTATCAGTGCCGGGATGATGATCCTGGTGGACCCGGCCATCGCCCCCGAGCCCGGCAAACTGGTGGTCGCCCAATGGGCTGGCAGCTCCCAGGCGACCTTTCGGCAATTGCAGGACGAAAGCGGCCAGCGCTACCTGGTGCCGCTCAATCCCACTTACCCCAAGGCACTGCTCACCGACGAATGCCGCCTCCTGGGTGTCGTGGTGCAAGCCACGGCCAGGTTTTAGCCGGTCGTTTCGAGCTCCACCAACGCGCTGCCTTCAGCCACCATTTCACCTTCCTGGCAGAACAACGCCTTGACCACCCCGGCCTGGGGCGCACGGATGCTGTGCTCCATCTTCATGGCTTCCAGCACCACCAGTTGGGTGCCAGCCTCGACGGTCTGGCCTACCTCCACCAACACGCGCACGATGCTGCCGTTCATCGGAGCGGTAAGGCCGCCCTGATGGGATTGCCCAGCCTCGACCGCCGCAATCGGATCGAACAAGCTGACAGCATGCATTTCGCCTTCCCAACGCAGGTACAGATTGCCTGCACTGCGGACCGCCAGATGAGCGCGGCGTACGCCTTGGTGTTCGATCAGCAACCGCTCGCCGCACAGCAGCGGCGTATGCCCCGACAATGTCACCAGCCGATCCTGCCCATTGCAGCTCAAGTGCAGCGACACTTCGGCAGGCAGGCCCGTACGAAAGCCCTGGTTATTTGCCCACGGCCCATCACCCACCGGCAGGCTTTGCATAAACGCCGAGCCCGCCGCCTGCCAGAACGATTCGCTCAATGCACCGGGCGCCGGCAATAGTTCATCCTGATAGCGCGGGATAAACCCGGTATCCAGTTCGGCCGCCGCAAACGCGGGATGGCCGATGATGCGCCGCACAAAACCCAGGTTGGTCTTGAGCCCGCCGACCGCAAACTCATCGAGCATGCTCAGTAACCGCAAGCGCGCCTGTTCACGGTCTTCACCCCAGGCAATCAACTTGCCAAGCATCGGGTCGTAGAAGGGCGATACGTCGTCGCCTTGTTCGACACCACTGTCCACCCGGCGTCCCGGGCCTGGGCTGGACTCGCGGTATAGCGCCAGGTGCCCGGTGGCCGGCAGGAAATCATTGGCCGGGTCTTCGGCGTACAGCCGCACTTCAATCGCATGGCCGATCAACGGCACCTGCTCTTGAGTGATCGGCAGCGCCTCGCCCTGGGCAACTCGAATCTGCCAGGCCACCAGGTCGAGGCCGGTAATCGCCTCGGTCACCGGATGCTCCACTTGCAGCCGCGTGTTCATCTCCATAAAGAAGAACTCGCCCCGGGCATCCATCAAAAATTCCACCGTGCCCGCGCCGACATAACCGATGGCCTGGGCTGCACGCACTGCCGCTTCGCCCATGGCCTTGCGCTGCTCCACACTCAAACCCGGTGCCGGGGCTTCTTCCACGACCTTTTGATGGCGACGCTGGATAGAACAGTCGCGCTCATTGAGGTACAGGCAGTGGCCGTGCTGGTCGGCAAACACCTGGATCTCGACATGGCGCGGCTTGAGCAGGTATTTCTCCACCAGCATCTGCCCATTGCCGAACGACGACAGCGCTTCACGCTGGGCGGAGGCCAAGGCTTCGGCCAATTGGTTGACGTCCTCGACCACCTTCATGCCCTTGCCGCCGCCGCCGGCCGTGGCCTTGAGCAGCACCGGGTAGCCGATACGCTCGCAGGCGGCGCGGAAGGTCTCCAAGTCCTGGGCCTCGCCGTGATAACCCGGCACCAGCGGTACGCCAGCCGTTTCCATCAGGGCCTTGGCCGCAGACTTGCTGCCCATGGCATCGATGGCCGAGGCGGGCGGGCCGAGGAATATCAAGCCGGCGGCCTCGATGGCGCGGGCGAAACCGGCGTTTTCCGAGAGGAAGCCGTAGCCGGGGTGAATCGCCTGAGCGCCGCTGGCGTGGGCGGCGGCGATCAGTTTGTCGATTTGCAGGTAGCTGTCAGTGGCTTTGCTGCCCCCCAGGTCGACACGGATATCCGCCTCGCGGCTATGGCGCGCATCGCGGTCGATGGCGCTGTGCACGGCCACGGTCGTCAGCCCCATGGCCTTGGCGGTGCGCATGACCCTGCAGGCAATTTCGCCACGGTTGGCCACCAGTATTGTGGTGAGTGAGCTCATGAACGCGGCTCCTGGGCCTGCCAACTTGGCGCACGCTTTTGCAGGAACGCGCGCAAACCTTCCTGGCCCTCGGCGCTCACACGAATACGCGCGATGGCGTTTTCGCAATAACGTCGCAACGCGGGATTGAGGGCTCCGTTGCCCACTTCACGCAGTAAATCCTTACTGGCGCGCATCGCCGCCGGGCTGTTTTGCAGCAGGTTGACGACCCACTGGTCCACCTGCTGATCCAGGGTTTCGGCCGGATAACTCTCTGCCAGCAAGCCGATCTCCCGCGCCCGCTGGCCGCCAAATCGCTCGGCCGTCAGGGCATAACGACGGGCAGCGCGCTGACCGATCGCCTGCACCACGAACGGGCTGATCACCGCCGGCGCCAAGCCGATGCGCACTTCCGACAGGCAAAACTGCGCGTCGTCGGCTCCGATCGCCATGTCGCAGCAACTGATCAGGCCCAGCGCGCCACCATAGGCCGCGCCTTGCACCACGGCCAACGTGGGGATTTTCAGCTTGGACAGGTTGTACATCAGCTCCGCCAGTTCGCGGGCGTCGTCCAGGTTGGTGTGGTAGTCCAGCTCGGCCGACTGCTGCATCCAGGCCAGGTCGGCGCCGGCACTGAAATGCTTGCCGCGCCCGCGCAGTACCAGGAAGCGCAGGGACGGGTCGCCCTGCACCCGGTCGAGGGCAATGATCAGTTCGCGGATCATCTGGGCGTTGAACGCGTTGTTCTTGGCTTCGCGACTGAGCCACAACGTGGCAAAGCCACGGCTGTCGGTGATCAGTTCGAGGGTGTTGAAATCGCTCATGGGATACAGCTCCATTTACATGCGGAACACGCCGAAGCGGCTCGGCTCGATGGGGGCGTTCAGCGAGGCGGACAAGGCCAGGGCCAGCACGTCGCGGGTCTGCAACGGGTCGATGACACCGTCATCCCACAGGCGCGCACTGGAGTAGTAGGGGTGGCCCTGGGTTTCATACTGGTCGAGGATCGGCTGCTTGATCGCGGTTTCTTCTTCTGCACTGAACGCCGCGCCTGCGCGCTCAGCCTGTTCACGCTTGACCTGCACCAGCACGCCGGCGGCCTGTTCGGCACCCATCACGCCAATGCGTGCGTTGGGCCACATCCACAAGAAGCGCGGGTCATAGGCGCGGCCGCACATGCCGTAGTTACCGGCACCAAAGCTGCCGCCGATGATCACGGTGAACTTCGGCACCTTGGCACAGGCCACTGCGGTCACCAGCTTGGCACCATGCTTGGCGATACCACCGGCTTCGTACTTCTGGCCGACCATAAAACCGGTGATGTTTTGCAGGAACAGCAGGGGAATCCCGCGCTGGCACGCCAGCTCGATAAAGTGCGCGCCTTTCTGCGCGGCTTCGGCGAACAGGATCCCGTTGTTGGCCAGGATCGCAATCGGGTAGCCATGCAAGTGCGCAAAGCCGCACACCAAGGTGGTACCGAACAAGGCCTTGAACTCATCGAATACCGAAGCGTCCACCAGCCGTGCGATGACTTCGCGCACATCGAACGGTTGCTTGGCATCCGCCGGAATCACGCCGTACAGCTCTTCGCTGCTGTACAGCGGTGCCACGGGCGGGCGTTGCAGCAACTCACCTTGTTTGCGCCAATTGAGGTTGGCCACGCTGCGTCGAGCCAGGGCCAGGGCGTGTTCATCGCTGTCGGCATAATGGTCGGCCACGCCGGAGATCTTGCAGTGCACATCGGCGCCGCCGAGGTCTTCGGCGCTGACGACTTCACCAGTAGCCGCCTTCACCAGCGGCGGGCCGGCGAGGAAGATGGTGGCTTGCTGGCGCACCATGATGGCTTCGTCGGCCATGGCTGGCACGTAGGCGCCGCCGGCGGTGCACGAGCCCATCACCACGGCAATCTGCGGGATGCCCTGGGCGCTCATGTTGGCTTGATTGAAGAAGATCCGCCCGAAGTGCTCACGGTCTGGAAACACTTCGTCCTGGCGCGGCAGGTTGGCGCCGCCGGAGTCCACCAGGTAGATACACGGCAGACGGTTCTGCTCGGCGATGGTCTGGGCGCGCAGGTGTTTTTTCACCGTCAGCGGGTAGTAGGAGCCGCCTTTGACCGTGGCATCGTTGGCGACGATCATGCACTCGACGCCTTCCACGCGGCCGATCCCGGCAATCACTCCGGCGGCCGGTACGTCCTCGCCATACACCTGATAAGCCGCCAGTTGGCTGAGTTCGAGGAACGGCGAGCCCGGGTCGAGCAAGCGGTTGATACGCTCGCGAGGCAGTAGCTTGCCCCGCGAGGTGTGGCGCTCCTGAGCCTTGGCGCCGCCGCCTTGTTGTACGTGAGCGAGCAGGCTGTGCAGGGCGTCGACCTGTGCGAGCATCGCCGCGCTGTTGGCGGCGAATTCTGCCGAGCGCGGGTTGAGCTGGGTATGCAGGGTGGCCATGGGGCGCTCCTTCAGCGGGTTTCGTTGAAGAGTTCGCGGCCAATCAACATCCGTCGAATCTCACTGGTACCGGCGCCGATTTCATACAGCTTGGCGTCGCGCAGCAGGCGGCCGGCGGGGAATTCGTTGATATAGCCATTGCCGCCGAGAATCTGGATCGCGTCGAGGGCCATCTGCGTGGCGCGCTCGGCGCTGTACAGGATCACGCCCGCCGCGTCCTTGCGCGTGGTCTCGCCGCGCTCGCAAGCCTGGGCCACCGCGTAGAGATAGGCGCGGCTGGCGTTGAGCTGGGTGTACATATCCGCGACTTTGCCCTGGATCAGCTGGAATTCGCCGATGCTCTGGCCAAACTGCTTGCGGTCATGGATGTACGGCACAATCAGGTCCATACACGCCTGCATGATCCCGGTGGGGCCGCCGGACAGCACCACGCGTTCGTAATCCAGGCCACTCATCAGTACCTTCACGCCGCCATTGAGCACGCCGAGGATGTTTTCTTGCGGTACCTCCACGTCATCGAAAAACAGCTCGCAGGTGTTGGAGCCGCGCATGCCCAGTTTGTCGAACTTGTTGCTGCGGCTGAAGCCTTTCCAGTCACGCTCGACGATGAAGGCGGTGATGCCGTGGGGGCCTTTCTCCAGGTCGGTCTTGGCGTAGATCACGTAGGTGTTGGCGTCGGGGCCGTTGGTGATCCAGGTCTTGCTGCCGTTGAGTACGTAGCAGTCGCCGCGTTTGTCGGCGCGCAGTTTCATCGAGACCACGTCGGAGCCGGCATTCGGCTCGCTCATGGCCAGGGCGCCGATGTGTTCGCCGCTGATCAGCTTGGGCAGGTACTTGAGTTTCTGTTCGTGGTTGCCGTTGCGGTTGATCTGGTTGACGCACAGGTTGGAGTGCGCACCGTAAGACAGCGCCACCGAGGCCGAACCGCGACTGATTTCTTCCATGCTCACCACGTGGGCCAGGTAACCCAGGCCGGCACCGCCGTATTCCTCCGGCACGGTGATGCCCAGCAGGCCCATGTCCCCGAACTTGCGCCACAGGTCGGCGGGGAACAGGTTGTCGATGTCGATCTGGGCCGCGCGCGGTGCGATCTCCTTGGCCACGAAGGACTGCACCTGGTCGCGCAGCATGTCGATGGTCTCGCCGAGGGCGAAGTTCAGGGACGGGTAACTCATGGACAGGCACCTTAATGTGAGCTTTGTTGTTGTGTGGGTTGGGCGCCAGAGGAGGGCGCTCACCTTTACGTTAACGTAAGCTTGCGTTGCGGCGCTGTCAATCGTAGTTTACGTATACGTCAACCTACAAAAAAGACAACAGGGGTCGTTATGGAGCAACCGAATCAGAGCTACTGCCGTGGCTCCCAGGACAAGACCTTGCTGGCCATGACCATTGGCCAGGCCTTCGACCGTACTGCCGCGCAGTATGCTGAGGGCGAAGCCCTGGTGGTCCGCCACCAACAGCGACGCTACACCTGGCGGCAGCTGGCCGAGACGGTCGATCTGCATGCGCGGGCATTTCTGGCCCTGGGCATGCAAACCGGCGACCGCCTGGGTATCTGGGCGCCTAATTGCGCCGAATGGCTGATCTGCCAGATAGCAAGCGCCAAGCTCGGGGTGATCCTGGTCAATATCAACCCGGCCTATCGCAGCAGTGAGTTGGACTACGTGCTCAAGCAATCCGGCTGCCAATGGCTGGTATGCGCCGGTTCGTTCAAGACCTCCGATTACCACGCGATGGTCCAGGCGCTCAAGCCGGACCTGCGCGGCCTGATCAGCCTCGACTCCAGCCCGCCACCGGAATTCGTGCCCTGGTCGCAGCTGTCAGCCCTGGGCGCCGGGGTCCCGGCCGAGCAACTGCACAGCCGCCAGGCCAGCCTGCACGTCGACCAACCCGTGAATATCCAGTACACCTCCGGCACCACGGGCTTCCCCAAGGGCGCCACCCTCAGCCACCACAACATCCTCAATAACGGCTATATGGTCGGCGAAAGCCTGGGCCTGACTGCGCAGGATCGTTTGGTCATCCCGGTGCCGCTGTACCACTGCTTCGGCATGGTAATGGGCAACCTCGGTTGCATCACCCACGGCACCACCATGATCTATCCCAACGACGGTTTCGACCCGCTGTTGACGTTGAGCGCCGTCGCCGAAGAAAAAGCCACCGGCTTATATGGTGTGCCGACCATGTTTATCGCCATGCTCGATCACCCGCGCCGGGCCGAGTTCCAATTGTCCAGCCTGCGCACCGGCATCATGGCCGGGGCGACATGCCCTATCGAAGTGATGCGCCGAGTCATCCATGAACTGCACATGGGTGAAGTGCAGATCGCCTACGGCATGACCGAAACCAGCCCGGTGTCACTGCAGACCGGAGCCGATGACGATATCGAGCGGCGCGTCACCACGGTGGGCCGTACCCAACCGCAACTGGAAACCAAGATTATCGACGCCGCCGGCAACACCGTAGCGCGCGGCGTGATAGGTGAACTGTGCACCCGTGGCTACAGCGTGATGCTCGGTTACTGGAACAACCCCGAAGGCACCCGCGAGGCTATCGACGACGCCGGCTGGATGCACACCGGCGACCTGGCGACCATGGATGAACAGGGTTACGTGTGCATCGCCGGGCGCAACAAGGACATGATCATTCGCGGCGGCGAAAACGTGTACCCACGGGAGTTGGAAGAGTTCTTCTTCACCCATCCGGCGGTGGCCGACGTGCAGATCATCGGCATCCCCGATGAGCGCTATGGCGAAGAAATCGTCGCCTGGATCAGATTCCATCCCGGCCATGTCGCTAACGAGCTGGAACTGCTGAGCTGGTGCAAGGACCGTATCGCCCACTTCAAGACGCCCAGGCACTTCAAGTTTGTGGATGAGTTTCCGATGACGGTAACGGGCAAGATCCAGAAGTTTCGCATGCGTGAGATTTCGATCGAGGAATTGCGCGAGCAATCTACCTAGCAGCGCACACTCCATTTGGGAGTGGCGGTGCGCCGCTCGCACATTTTGGATGCGATGAGTCAGCGAATGACCATAGGCCAGGAAGCACAAAGGGGACCCGAAGGTCCCCTTTAATTTGTCGTTGCGTGCTCTTTTCTTATTATTGAGGGGCGGCCTGTTGTTGTTTTTGGTAGCCGTGGCCCGTACCGCTATTTTTGGCGACCCCCATCCGGGGTCAAGAGCAAACGTATTTTTTTGAACGCTGACCTGCTTCTTCGTAAACGATCCAACCAGTGGGTAGCTACCTGAGGTAGTTTTATTTTTCTCTATCCGGTTGCGGGTTGCGGCACGCCGTACCCTGCGAAGCACATCTTCTCCAAAAAAATCTGTTAGCTGCGTCTCTGCCGTGTTGTTTTTGTTATGTCAGAGTCGTTTCGTCTTATTTTTATTAGGTTTGGCGCTTTTTATTCTTGTTATGCCATAGAGATAGCAGGAGGCGTGCCAACTTTTAAAAGTTGTTGAAAATCAATCGGTTATCTTTTTTGTGAGAAATATCTTTCAGTAAGGGCGACATATTTTGTTCCCGCGTTACCCGTTGTGTAGGTGTGCGGTAACACATTGTCACAGCCGTGCTACCTACCCTGCGTTACGTGCCTTCGCCACACGGGATCCACTGGGCCGCCCCAGCACCCGGCTGATCTGCTGGCCGGCGCCAATCAAGCGCTCCAGGTCAATGCCCGTGTCGATGCCCAGGCCGTTGAGCAGGTAGAGCACATCCTCGGTGGCGACGTTACCGCTGGCGCCCTTGGCATAAGGGCAACCGCCGAGCCCCGCGATAGAGCTGTCGAACACATGGATGCCTTCCAGCAGGCTGGCGTAGACGTTGGCGATGGCCTGGCCGTAGGTGTCATGGAAATGCCCGGCCAGCTTGTCCCGTGGCACCTGGGCGCCGACGACTTCGAACAGGCGTCGGGTAGCGCCGGCCGTGCCGGCGCCGATGGTGTCGCCCAGGGACACTTCATAGCAGCCCATGGCATACAGCTCGCGGGCGACGGCCGCCACTTGCTGCGGCGCGATATCGCCTTCGTAAGGGCAACCCAACACACATGAAACGTACCCGCGCACGCTGATGCCGTGCTGCTTGGCCGCGGCCATGATCGGCGCGAAACGCTCCAGGCTTTCGCTGATCGAGCAGTTGATATTGCGTTGGGAAAACGCCTCGGACGCGGCGGCAAACACCGCGACCTCCTTGACCCCGGCCGCCAGCGCATCCTCAAACCCGCGCAGGTTTGGCGCCAACGCGCCATAGGTCACACCGGGCTTGCGCTGGATCTGTGCAAACACCTCGGCTGAACCGGCCATTTGCGGCACCCATTTGGGCGAGACAAAACTGCCGACTTCGATATAGCTCAACCCGGCGGCGCTCAAGGCGTCCACCAACTGGACTTTATCCGCCACGCTGATGGGCTGGGCTTCGTTCTGCAAGCCGTCGCGCGGGCCGACTTCCACCAGGCGTACGTGTGAGGGGAGGGACATGGCAGTTACCTTCTGATTATTGGCCGGCTTGGCTCATGGTGTGCGCCAGTGCCTGGGTGCAGCGCTCTTCGGCGGTGTCCAGTTCCAGCTTCATCTGTTCGATATCCAGCAACTGTTGCTCAAGCTGTTCACGGCGCTCGGCGATCTTGGCCAACATGCTGTGGAGTTGAATCTGGTTGCCGCCGGTAGGGTCGTAGAGTTCGATCAGCTCGCGGCATTCGGCCAGGGAAAAGCCGATGCGCTTGCCGCGCAGGATCAGCTTGAGGCTGACCTTGTCCCGCGCCGAGTAGATGCGCTCCTGGCCCCGGCGTTCAGGGGCCAGCAGGCCTTGTTCTTCATAGAAACGAATGGCGCGGGTGGTGATGTCGAGCTCGCGGGCGAGGTCGGAGATGCTGTAGGTCGTGCTCATGGGGGCGCTCAAGAAAGTCTTGGCGTTAAGCTAATGGCAGGTTGACGTAAACGTCAAGGGGCGCTGCGCCGCCCATCGGGGGCAAGCCCCCTCCCACAGGGTCAGTACTTCAGCCTCCCGCCTGTTGTTTATCCAGTTTCTTTTCGTGGGCCGTGACTTGCTGGCACAGCTCGATCATCTGCTCGCGCATCCAGCGGTTGGCCGGATCCTGGTCGGTGCTTTCATGCCAGTACAAATGGGTTTCCACTGGCGGCACATCGTTGACCGGCAAATTGAACCAGTGCAGTTCATGGCGGCGGGCGAAGCGCTCGGGCACGGTCATCACCATGTCGGTCTGTTGCAACACCTGGGAGGCCATCAGGTAATGCTGTGAGCGCAGGGCGATCTTGCGCTGGATGCCCATTTTGCCCAGGGCCAGGTCCACATGGCCCAAGCCGTTGCGGCGGCTGGAGATATGGATATGGGTCAGCGACAGGTAGTCATCCAGGCTGAATTTGTCCTTGCCCGCCATCGGGTGGCCTTTGCGCATGGCGCACACGTAGCGGTCCTCCATCAGCTTGACATGGCGCACCTGCGGGTCGGTGTTGAGGGGCGCGTCCACGGCAAAATCCAGGCGCCCGGCCGCCAGCTCCTTGGTGGTCTCACGGCGCTTGGACAGGAAGCTCTCGATCACCACGGTCGGCGCCAGGCGACGCAGGCGCTGGAACAGCTGCGGCAGGATCACCGCCTCGGTGAGGTCGGTCATGCTGATGCGGTAGGTCTTGGCCGCCTGCTGCGGATTGAAGATGCGGCTTTCCTGCACCGACACTCGCAGCAACGACAGCGCATTGCGCACCGGGCCGATGATGTTCTGCGCCATGGGCGTGGGCACCATGCCCTGGGCGGTGCGCACGAACAGCGGGTCATTGAAGGTCTCGCGCAAACGCGCCAGGGCGTTGGACACCGCCGGCTGGGTGATGCCGACGATCTGCCCGGCGCGGGTCAGGTTGGCTTCGGTGTAGATCGCATCAAAGACGATGAAGAGGTTGAGGTCGACCTTGCTCAGATTCATTTCGTTGCGCTCTTCTTGTTAGATGTCCATACGCCGATCATATATCGGTGATGAATGTTAATACACGCCGAGAATAGGCTAGGTAAATTATCAACGCTGTTCTAGCATCGAATGCATGACCTAAACAACCTCTCAAAGAAGGGAGCTGCTCATGGATTTCGCCTATTCGCCCAAGGTTCAGGAACTGCGTGAACGCGTCACTGCGTTCATGGACGCTTATGTCTACCCGGCCGAGCCAGTGTTTGAGCGCCAGGTTAATGAAGGTGATCGCTGGCAGCCCACCGCAATCATGGAGGAGTTGAAGCTCAAGGCTAAAGCCGAAGGCCTGTGGAACCTGTTCCTGCCTGAGTCCGAACTGGGCGCCGGCCTGACCAACCTTGAGTACGCGCCGCTGGCCGAAATCATGGGCCGCTCCCTGCTGGGCCCGGAGCCCTTCAACTGCTCCGCCCCCGACACCGGCAATATGGAAGTGCTGGTGCGCTATGCCAACGAAGCGCAGAAACGCCGCTGGCTCGAACCGTTGCTGCGCGGCGAAATTCGCTCCGCCTTTGCCATGACCGAACCGGACGTGGCTTCTTCGGACGCCACCAACATGGCCGCCCGCGCCGAACGCCAGGGCGACGAGTGGGTGATCAACGGCAAGAAATGGTGGACCTCAGGTGCCTGCGACCCGCGCTGCAAGATCCTGATCTTCATGGGCCTGAGCAACCCGGATGCGCCGCGTCACCAGCAGCACTCGATGATCCTGGTGCCGGTGGATGCACCCGGCGTAAAAATCGTACGGCCGCTGCCGGTATTCGGCTACGACGACGCGCCCCACGGCCACGCCGAAGTGCTCTTCGACAACGTGCGCGTACCCTACGAAAACGTCTTGCTCGGTGAGGGCCGTGGTTTCGAGATCGCCCAGGGCCGCCTTGGCCCGGGCCGTATCCACCACTGCATGCGTTCCATCGGGATGGCCGAGCGTGCGTTGGAGTTGATGTGCAAACGCTCGGTCAGCCGCACTGCATTCGGCAAGCCCCTGGCGCGTTTGGGCGGCAATATCGACAAGATTGCCGACTCGCGCATGGAAATCGACATGGCGCGCCTGCTGACCTTGAAAGCGGCGTACATGATGGACACCGTGGGCAACAAAGTGGCGAAAAGCGAAATCGCCCAGATCAAGGTGGTAGCGCCGAATGTGGCCTTGAAGGTGATCGACCGTGCGATCCAGATCCACGGCGGCGCCGGGGTTTCCAATGATTTTCCGCTGGCCTACATGTACGCCATGCAACGTACCCTGCGCCTGGCCGACGGCCCGGATGAAGTACACCGCGCGGCAATCGGCAAGTTTGAGATTGGCAAGTATGTGCCTAAAGAGCTGATGCGCAGCGGGCAGTAATACCGCGTCGCCTGTATTCGCGAGCAAGCCCGCTCCCACACTTGACCGCATTCCCATGTTAGAAATCGGTCAAGTGTGGGAGCGGGCTTGCTCGCGAAGAGGCCGGCCCAAACAACACACAACCCAAGGTTCAATACACCCAAACTTCCACCCGCCGATTCTTGATCCGCCCCTCATCCGCCGTATTCGCCGCCACCGGCATCTGCGCGCCAAACCCGCGAATATCCCTGAGCACCACGCCGCTCTTGACCAGTTCCCGGCGCACCGCCATCGCCCGTAACTTCGACAACAACGCCGCACGCTGCGGATCATTCTTGGCATCGCCAAACCCCACCAGCGTCACCCGTTTATCCAGCTTGCCGTGGCTTCCTATATAAGCCACCACTCGCTGCAGATCCTGGCGCGCCTTGTTGTCCAGGCTGGCGCTGCCTTCCTCGAAACGGAAATTCACCGTCAGGCGCTGGGCGTCACGGGCGATGGCCTGGTAGTCGTCGGGCATTGACGGGCGTGGCGTCACGCCTATCGCTTGTACCTGCTGGGCGATAAAGCCATTGGCGGCCACAATCGCTTGGCCCTTGCTGCCTTGGCTGAAGTCCACCAGCGCCTTGGCCCACGGGTTGCGGGAAGAGGGCGGCACGTAAAAGAACAGCCGCCGTGACAGCGGGTAATCCTCGGTGGCAATCAAGCTGGTCAAGGGCAGCATCGGTTGTGAGTCGCCGTCGACAATCGCCACCGCCTTGGCCTGGCGCACATAGGGCAGGCCGATAAAACCGATGCCTTGCGGGTCATGGCTGACCGCATCGGACAACGCCTCACTGGACTCGAAGCGCTGGGCGGTCCCGGCAAGCGGTTTGCCCCGTCGGCTCAACACCAGTTCCTTGAACGTGTCGTAGGTGCCGGACTGATCATCCCGGGCATATAGATGAATGGCACCGCCAATGCCACCCAGTGCTTCCCAGGTGCTGACCTCGCCATTGAATATTTGCGCCAACTGCTCGGTGTTCAGGGTATTGAGGGGGTTGCGAGGGTTGAGGATGATCGCCAGACCATCGATGGCGATTACCTGTTCAGCGTCAGGGCTTTTCAGATCGCCCAGGGGTTCGAGGTCCACCAGCTCACTGTCCTTGATCGGGCGGGACGATGCGGCGAGGTCGGCGCGAGCGTTTTTCAGCGCGGCAAAGCCGGTGCTGGAACCATGGGCAGCGACCTCGACGGTCACCGTCTTGCCTTGGCGCGTCTTGCCGACCACGCGCTGCTCGTTCGCCCCGGCACCTGGCTCGCTGTGTACGCCCTGCAAGCCTTGATGCTCCATTAACCCCTTGACCAACGCGGGGCCGAGCGCCGCGCCGATGGTGTTGGAGCCCTGGATGCGTAGCGCAGGGCCTTGGTCGGGAATGGGCAGGGGAGTGGCCACGGCGGGCAGGGAGATCGCAAAGCACAGGAACAGAACGCGCAGCTTCATGCTGGCACCTTCTCAAGCCAAAGGGAGTGCCGCGAGATTAAGTCAGGCTGGTTGCATAAATATGACTGATGCATCGCAAGGCTAAATGTGGGAGGGGGCAAGCCATAATGCCGGTCAGTCAAGCGAGCGAAGTGCTCAAAGTAGCGAAGATCAAATGTGGGAGCGGGCTTGCTCGCGAATGCGTCGGACCAGCAAACATTGAGGTTGACTGACCCACCGCTTTCGCGAGCAAGCCCGCTCCCACAGGGGATCTGCGCTTAACTGACTGGCATTAGCAGGCCGTTTTGAACTGAAATCGTTTTTCCGCTGCAAATCCATACTGCTTTATATTTATGAATGCCTGTTTATTTTGACAAATGCTCAAGATATCTATGCAGAACATCATATGTAAATTCAGAATGATGAATATTGCTCCCTTTCAAAAAGTTTTTTACATTACTGCAGTCCCAGGAATAATTATTTTGATAGAGTTCGAGGATCGACTCGCCATTATGCATGTCGTCCTTAAATAGCCCGAGCAGGGGGTAAAGTATTGAGTCTTGGTTGTCGCTCCAAAGCTTTACCCAATCTCTAAAAGGCAATACTTCAAATTTGCGTCCATAATGATCTCCTACACGATTACAGAATTCCTGGAGGTCAAGGTTTGTACGATCATCCTGACATAGATTAAATTTTTTCCCTAGAGCTTTAGGGTCTCTCGAAATGTGTGCAACAGTCTCTACCATGTAGTCGACAGTCGTCAGCCCTTCACGCATATTCTGCAGGGCCGGAATAGCATTATAAGTAAGACACGTCTGTATGAAACGCCCCCACCATTGATAGTGAGCACAAACACCTGTGCGGCTGTGACAAGTGGCATACCCAAGACGAAAGGTCATCACGGGAAGACCCTTCGAAGCAGCAAGATCTGTAATTTTTTCCATGACCCATTTGCTTTGTACATAACCTAAGTCATCACGAATTGCAGGTAAGTTTTCATCAATGCTATCTTCTTCATAGACTCTGGTTTTTTTCGTGTACCTGTGTCCCCAGCTATAAATAGAAATGGTCGACATAAGCATTAAGGGTTTGGTTTTTTGGAATGCGCAAAATTTTATGATTTGTTTTAAGCCATCGACGTTGTCCTTTTTCATGTAGGAATAGGGCATGATAAAGTTGACGGCACTTGCGGCGTGATAAACCAGGTCAATTGCTTTGACAAGTAAAAAATACTGCTCGTCCTCGATTCCCATATTGGTTTCTGGTAAGTCGGCAGTATATACATGAATGCGATCCCAATCACGCTCATCGATAATAACCTGATAGCGCTCACTGATTTGCTGGATCCGAGTTAAGCCAGAAGCTGAGCTATCGCACCTTACAGGACAGTGGACGGCGGCAGCACTCGTAGCTAGAAGTTGCGCGAGTAAATGTATTCCAACGAAGCCTGTTACTCCGGTTAACAAAATGTTTTTTGGTTCGGTTATTTGATTTGGATCGAAGTCTCCAAAAAAAACGGTGTCAGGGAGCAGTGTCACATCATTTTCAAATTTAGCGACCGGCTTGGTGTATGAGCCAGTTTCCGAGTAGTTAGTGCGACTGAGTAATTCAGTGGCAAGATCTTTAAAGATAAGATGCTCATAAATATCACTAACAGTTACCTTTATGTTGAGGCGGAAAGAGAGAGTTTTTGCAAGCTCTGCCGCCCGTAAAGAATGCCCGCCTATATCAAAAAAACTATCGTTCAGCCCGAAATCCCCATGTTTAAGTAGCTCAAACCAGATGTATGCTATCTCCTTCTGAAGCTCATTTTCAAAGTGTTCAACATTCAATGAGGCGGAAGGTATGTTTTTCAGTATTTCAAGCAAAGCCGGCTTGTCGGTTTTTCCATTTGAATTACTGGGTAATGCTTCGAGACAATGGTACTTTTCGGGAAGCATATAGTCCGGCAAATCAGCCTCAAGGCTACGGCGTAAACTGGAAATAAGTCGCTCTGAGTGTGAATCTTTATTTCGTTTTACGATGAATGCGACAAGACGTTTGGTCGCCTGTGAGTCCGTTTCTTCTACCACCACGGCTACAGAATTGACTTCTGGTTCTTTAAGTAGTCGCGCTTCGATTTCACCTAATTCAACTCTGTATCCTCGGACTTTGACCTGACCGTCCATTCGACCTAAGAACTGAATGCTCCCATCTTCTAACAAACGCCCTTGGTCTCCACTCCGGTAAATTCGACACTTAAGAATTTCAGAGTATACGAAACGTTCGGCGGTCAGTTCTGGCGCACCTAAATATCCACGGGCCAGACAACTACCTGCTATGCACAACTCTCCGACTTCGCCTGCGGGACGTTCGATTAAGTTCTCATCTAGAATATAAATTTTGCTATCTCCAATTGGGTGCCCGATGGATTCTGGTCGCTTCAGTCGCTTGCTTTCCACAACTTTTGAAGTAACAAAGATAGTGGCTTCCGTGGGGCCGTAGCAATCTATTAGAGAATAGGGTAGATGCGTAACCTCAACGGGATGTAGTTTCTCTCCACAAGTATATATGTACTTTAGTTTTAATCCTTCTGGGTGTGGAGTATTTAATATGTCATATATTTTTAATGTGGGGATAAAAGCATGAGTAATTTTGTTTGCAACGCAAAATTTTAAAAAAGAAGTACTGTTGAGAATTGACTCATCATCCAGTAGATGTATACACCCCCCAGCAGTCAGTGCTGACCAGATTTCTGATTGACTAAGGTCAAAACCTACGGAGGCCATCAATGTGGAGCGACTGGAATCGGTGATTTCTAGATTTATATTGTGCTGTAGAATTAGTTTCGCGACGGAGTGGTGTTCGATTACAACACCTTTCGGATTGCCCGTTGTACCTGAGGTGAAAATAACGTACATAGCGTCTTCAGGGAGGATGTTAACTGGCTGGTAAGGCAGTTCATCTCTGGCGTGCAATAGTTCCTTTATTGATTTAACTTCGCAAGATAATAATGGTGATTTGTCATTGCTGTTGGTTGATAGGATAATTGAGGCGGCGCATTGTTTAGCAATGTATTCCTTTCGTTTTTGCGGCAGTCGTCGATCCACGGGAACAAGCGCAGCTCCACGTTTGACAATGGCAATTAATGCAATGATTAATTCAATTGAACGTTCTGCTTGTACTAAAACATAGTCTCCCCGACCAATGTTGCGCGATTGTAGATAAGCGGACACCTTTGAACTTCTATGGTCGAGGTCGGCATACGTTACACTCTCTTCAGAGCTAACGATAGCCAGGTTGTCAGGGTTGATAGATAGTTGCTTGCTGAATAATGAAGCGACAGTATTCGTTGTCATGTTTCTAGCTCCTAAGGTAATGGGCGCGCTCTAATGCAAGTGGCGTTGACCGCGGTTGAGGCCTTGGGTTGATGTCGTATAAAAAATACAATCTTGATGTGTTTTTTGATACTCAGTCTTCTAAGTTAAATCCTAAGAATACGTTGTCTGGATCGTATTTGGTTTTTAGTGATTTTAGTTTTGTCCAGCTGCCACTTGAATAGCATAGGGGTATATTTTTCTTCCTGTGCTCCCGATCTAGCTCATTTATATAGAAACCGCTCGCGTACTTTTGCAAGTCTGCATAAAATTGATAGAGCCAATTTGTGTTATCGTCGTCATTTTCTTTCTCGTCCCACTGCGCATAAGTGGAAAGATAGAAGTCGCCAACTGCGGAATATGCAGCTTCAGGTAAATGTCTTGTTTTTTGCAGAACGATCAGTGGTTGACTGCTTGGAGAAGGCGACAGCGGAAGATGCTTGAGGATGATTTTTGCAGCTGGAGTAATATCGTTAGTCAAGATATTATCCGAAATCCATCGGCTGCACATGTGCATCAATTTGCTATTTTTGTAAAAGCAGTCAAAGTCAGTGATGAGTCCTCGATCAATTGATAACACTTCTGGCATGATTGAAAGTGATTCATCTAGCAATGCATGTAGATTCTGTTCATTTGCTTTATAACTAGCAAATGCTATGGCGCTGACCATAGTTAGTCGTCCATGATCTTCAGGGCGACAAGCGTCTGCTAACGAGGTTGGAGTTGTAGGCATTGTTATCATGACTTGCAAAGATGGAGCTATCTTGTTTGAGATGTTATTTAATTTCTCTACTAGTTTTGGTAGGCTTGAAAAGCCAAATATGTAGTTGTTAGTTGTAATGACGTTTGGTCTTTCGTAACATTTAAGATAAAGGCCCACTACACAAAAAAATATGCCTGATGCCCCCCCTTGTGCAGCCCAGAGTATCTCTGGATGTTCAATGTAATTTGCGTGAAGATGCTCACCAGACGGCATAATCACATCTACGGCTTCTATATTAAATGTGCTCATGCCGCCCCAGGCGGAGCAATTTATCCCGAGCCCTCCACCTAGTAAAAAACCGGCCATAGTTACATCTCCATCATGACCGGTAGAAAAAGCTAATGAAAAGCCACTCAATGAACTATCCAGTTGCGCACTCGTAACTCCAGGTTGGACGTAAGCGACTCGTCGTTTTGGATCTACTTTGAGCTCATTTAGCCTTGATAGGTCAAGTAAGATGCAGTTTTCTTGCAGGAAACACACGGAATGAGAATGTCCACCTGTTTTGCAGCTTATGGAGAAGCTATTTTTTCGAGCAAAATTTATTGAAGTTATTACATCTTTCTGGCACTTGGCAACGACCAGTGCTGCAGGTTGTCTGTCTGGTATTCTTCCGTTCCAAATGGCTTTAGATATAGAGTTTTCGTAGTCGTTATCTTCTCTAAGGTAGACTTCGCCTTTGATACTTTTGTGTAAGTTGTCAATTCCTTTTGAGCTGTACATAACATCCTCCGTGACGTTGGTTTTATCTAAATAATAAATAATTGCTGCGATTTATTCTTGCTAGCGAATTCTTAGAATTGTGCGTGTAAACAAGACATTTTATAACTGTTATAAATGACAGTTTTTTATAATTAAATGAAATTTTAAAAGAGATTTTTATTTCTATTGGTGACTCTTGCTGTGTTTTTTCAGGATGGTTGATCCTGCAGGAGTAATAACGCGGAAAGTCAAAATTTATATTGTTTTATGGTGGTGCCGGATACGTTTTTTCGTATCGTTTGGGGCTGAGCCATGTGAAAGCTCAGATTTTTCCCGACATCTCAAGTTAATAGAAAAGGCCACCATAGCAGGCCGTTGAAAAAGACCAGACCGAATTGGATTCTGGCAAACCCCCAGTCATATCCCTCTCTGTCAGCGGAAGACCGAGCCAATGCGTGGACCCGATCTCAAGCAAAATGACCTGTTCAGTTATACGCTTGAACAGCGTATCCCCAAGGATCATCCGCTACGCCCGCTGGTTGATACGATTTTGGTCTCGATGGATTCTGATTTCGAGGCTTTGTATTCCTCGCTGGGACGCGCCTCTATTCCACCAGAGCGTCTACTGCGGGCTTCGTTGCTACAGGTCAATATACCCTGCGCTCCGAGCGGCAATTGGTCGAGCAGATCGATTTTAATCTGCTTTTTCGCTGGTTCAGCGGCCTGTCGATGGACGAACGGGTGTGGGATCACTCGACCTTCAGTCAGAACCGAGACCGCCTGTTTAACCAGGATGTTGCGCGCCTCTTTTTCCAGCGCATCAAGTCGCTTACCCAATGGTCGCAGTACGCCAGCGATGAGCATTTCAGTGTGGACGGCACACTGATCGATGCTTGGGCTTCGCATAAATCCTTCGTTAAAAAGGACGATGGCGAGAAGTCGGACGATGAGCCTCCAGAGGGTGGACCTCGCAACAACTATCTCGACTTCAAGGGTGAGAAACGCGGCAAGAAGACTCACCAATCGACTACCGATCCCCAGGCACGGTTGGCTCGTAAGAGCCCGTCCGATGGCAGCCGCCTGGCCCATATGGCCCACACCCTGATGGAAAACCGCAATGGGTTGATCGTGGATGTTGAATGCACCGAGTTCAATGGACATGCCGAAGTGGGTGCCGCTTTGAAGATGCTTGAACGCACGGCCAAACCTGGCAGCACAGTGGGTGCGGACAAAAGCTACGGCCAGAAATTTTTTGTCCAGATGGCGCGTGATTTGAAGGTGACACCGCATGTCTCGAGGAAGGCCATCAAGAGCGCAATCGATGGGCGTACGACCCGTCATCCGGGTTATGGCATCAACATGAAAATACGAAAAAGAATCGAGGAAGGATTTGGCTGGTTAAAGGCCGTGCGAGGTCTGCGCAAGACCAAGCTGATCGGCCGTGAAAAGCTCAGTGCTCAGTTGCTGCTGGGCTTTTCGGTGTACAACTTGATCTGTTTAGGGGTTTTGTCAGGCTTGTGGCGTGGGTCGCATGTTTGGGCGAGGTGCGCCTAGAAATTGCCCACAGGAGAATATTTGCGCTGGAACTGGGAAAACACCCGCTGATTGAGGCGGGATAAAGGGCAGCGCCAAGCCTGAGCGGCTGAAAAACTTCAAACTTGGCGGGTTGGGGGAAGTAGGGCCGAATTTTCAACGGCCTGTTAGGGCAAGCCCTCTCCCACATATTGATCTTTACCTGGCTTGATATCAGCTCAATTCCAGCCAGATCGGCGCATGATCCGAGGGTTTCTCCAACCCACGCAGGTCGTAATCCACCCCGGCATCCTTGACCCGCGGCACCAAGCCAGTGGATGCCATGATCACGTCAATACGCAGCCCACGCTTGGGCTCATCTTCAAACCCACGGCTGCGGTAATCGAACCAACTGAAGCGGTCGGCCACGTCCGGGTTGAGGTGACGGAAGCTGTCGACCAGGCCCCAGTTCTTCAGGCGTGCCATCCACTCGCGCTCTTCCGGCAGAAAGCTGCACTTGCCGGTTTTCAACCAACGCTTGGCGTTGTCGGCGCCGATGCCGATGTCGCAATCTTCCGGAGAAATGTTCACATCGCCCATCACCACCAGCGCCTGGTCACTGCTGAACTGGCTTTCCAGCAGTTGCTGCAAGTCTTCATAGAAGCGTTGCTTGGCCGGGAACTTGGTGGGGTGGTCGCGGCTTTCGCCTTGGGGGAAGTAGCCATTCATGATGGTCACCGGGTGGCCGTTTTCATCGGCGAAGGTGCCCCAGATAAAACGACGCTGGGCGTCCTCTTCATCGCTGGCAAAACCTTTGTTTACGCTCAGCGCCTCTTTGCGCGAGAGCAGGGCCACACCGTAGTGGCCTTTCTGCCCGTGGTAGTACACGTGATAACCCAGGGCCTGCACCTCGGACAACGGGAACTGGTCATCGTGGACCTTGGTTTCCTGCAGGCCGATCACATCCGGTTGATGTTTTTCAATCAGCGCCGCCAGCTGGTGAGGGCGGGCGCGCAGCCCGTTGATATTGAAGGAGACGATTTTCATGGTCGGCAGTCCAGTCTGGCAAAAGCGCGATGCTAGCCGACAAGTCCGGCGGGGGCCAGCGTGGCGGTAGGGCAGATGCACTGCTAATGTCTGGGAACGACTGGAGCTGCACAGGTTCGTACCCATAAGAACGCCATGTTTGAGTGGCGCCCAGGAGATTGACTGTTATGCCAGACACTTCGACGGCCATTGCCGAAATCCGCCTGCTCAATAGCGGCTACTCCCGCGAAGCGCGATCCCTGCTTTACCAGGCGTATCGCCATGAGCCGACCTTCGCCTACATCTTCGAAGCCGAACGGTCAGGCTATGAACAGCGGGTACGCGCCACCGTGCGCGAACTGGTCAAGCAGCATTTCTTCCAGAAGCTTCCCGCCATCGGCCTGTTCGTCAACGACCGGCTGATCGGTATCGCCCTCATCGCACCGCCGCAGCGGCGTCTGGGCATCACCGAGAGCTGGGCCTGGCAAATCCGCATGTGGCTGAGCACCGGTGTGCGCGGTACGCGGCGTTACCTGGAATACCATCAGGCCGTGCTGGCGTGCCTGCCCAGCGAGTCGGTGCATGTGTTGCCATTGCTGGGCATTCACCCGCAGTTCCAGGGCAAGCACTATGGTGAGCAACTGCTGGAGGCGGTGCACAATTGGTGTGCCGACGACCCGCATTCCTCCGGCGTTGTGCTGGATACGGGCAATTCCCGCTACCTGGATTTCTACAAGCGCCAAGGTTATGAGGAGATCGGCGAAGTCGCTGTAGGCCCGGTGCTGGAGCATGTGTTTTTCCATCCCAATCCGCAGGCGTTACATGCTGTAACGGCTTAGGACAGAATTATTCAGACAATTCCAGGTTCAAAGAGCCTCCCTAGCTCGTGTAGCATCCGCGCCTATGAAGTTTCCAGGAAGATATACCAGCGGCTTGATTCTGCTGTTCACGAGCTGCGGCGCATTTGCGCAAAGCGAACTGGACGTGCGGATCAAACCCTCAAACGACGCGCTGAAGGCCAACATCGAAGGCTATATCGGCGGGGTGGGCGATCGTGATGAAGAAGCCTTGCTGCGGTTCAGCCGCGGCGCCGAGGAGCAGGCGCGTAAAGCCGCTCAGGCCTTGGGCTACTATCAGCCACAGATCGCCAGCGATGTGAAGGGCGGCAAGAACCCGCGCTTGACCCTGACCATCGACCCCGGCGAACCGGTGCATTTGCGCAACGTGACCATTCGGGTCGATGGCCAGGCCGCGAGCCTCAAGGCCTTTCGCGTGCCCGCCAGCGACGACCTCAAGTCCGGCGCCGTGCTCAACCACGGCCATTACGAAGACGCCAAGCGCCTGATCCAGAACCAGGCGTCGCGCTACGGCTTTTTCAGCGGGCGGTTTACCAGCCAGAAACTGGCGGTGGACCCCAAGGCGGGCGTGGCCGATATCGAACTCATTTACGACAGCGGCCCGCGCTACAGCATGGGCAAGGTCAGCTTCAGCGGCGACACGCCGTTTGATGAAGAGCTGTTGCAACGCATGGTGCCGTTCAACAGCGGCACGCCGTACGACTCCGAACTGGTCGCCGAACTCAATCAAAACCTGCAAGCCAGCGGCTTCTTTGAAGGCGTGCGCGTGGACGCCAGCCCCACCGCTGCGACCAATGACGTGATCCCGGTCGCCGTGCAGCTGGAAACCCGCAAGCCGCGCACCATGGGCCTGGGCCTGGGTTACTCCACCGACGTCGGCCCACGGGGCAAAGCCAACTGGACGCGCCATTGGGTCAACCCCCAGGGCCACAGTTATGGCTGGGAAGCCGAACTGTCGGCGCCACGGCAGAACGTCGGGCTGTGGTACGACATCCCGCTTGACCCACCGCTCACCGACAAATTGCGCTTTGCCGGCGGCTATCAGAATGAAGAGATCGCCAACACCGATACCTTGAGCAAGCTGCTCACCATTGGCCCCGAATGGCACAGCAAGTTGCCCAGCGGCTGGACGCGGGTGATTTCCCTCAAGTACCAGCGGGAAGAGTACCGCCTGGGCAATGACTCGGGCCTGAGTAACCTGGTGATGCCGGGGGTCAGTTATTCCTACCTGCGCAGTGACAACCGCATCGACCCGCACCATGGCTACCGGCTGATGTTCGATACCAAGGTCGCCAAGGAGGGCCTGGGGTCCGACACCAACCTGCTTTACGGCACCGCCACGATCAAGGGCCTGACCACCTTGTGGGACAACCACCGTTTCCTGGGCCGCGCGCAATTTGGCGGCAGTGCCACCAACGGCTATAAGTCCGTGCCACCGTCACTGCGCTTCTTTGCCGGCGGCGACCAGAGCGTGCGCGGCTATGAGTACCAGACCCTGTCGCCAGAGAACGATCGCGGCGATCGCATCGGTGGCCGCTACATGGTGGCCTTGAGCGCCGAGTATCAATACTCCATCACCGACAAATGGCGCATCGCGACCTTTGTCGACCAGGGCAACTCCTTCAACAACCTGGACTTCCCCAGCCTGAAAACCGGTGTGGGCGTTGGCGTACGCTGGGTCTCGCCAGTGGGGCCGATTCGTCTCGACCTGGCGCATGCCCTCGAAGATCCGGGCGGCGTTCGATTGCACTTTTCCATGGGGCCTGAGCTGTGATGCGTGGTTTGAAAATAGCGGGGCTGGCGCTGGTCGGCATCCTCGCTTTGCTGTTGTTGGCGCTGTGGTCGGTACTCGGCACTCAGGCCGGCAGTCGTTGGGCCTTGGGCCAGGTGCCGGGTTTGAGCGTAGAGAATTTCCAGGGCCGCCTGGGCGGGCAGTGGAGCGCCGAGCATCTGCTGTGGCAGCAGGACAGCAGCCGCGTCGAGCTGAATGCGCCGAAGTTTGATTGGTCGCCCGGCTGCCTGCTGCGCATGACCCTGTGTATCAACCAGCTGGATGTGGAGCAGGTCAGCCTGGAATTTCCACCCAGTGCCGAAGAGAGCAGCAGCGGGCCGATTCAACTGCCCGAACTGAAACTGCCGCTTGCCCTCCAGTTGGGCGACGTTCGCATAGGTAGCCTGTTGTTCAACGGCAGTGAAGAGCTCAAGGGCCTGCAATTGGCGGCGCATTGGACTGCCGCCGGCCTGCAGATTGACTCGGTGCATGTGCAGCGGGACGACCTGGTGCTGGACCTTGCCGGCCTGCTGCAACCCACTGGCGATTGGCCGCTCAATGCCACGGGCAACCTGAGTTTGCCCTACGCCCCAGGCGGTGCACCCTGGGCTGTCGCGCTCAAGATCGACGGCGACCTGCTCAAGACCCTCAAACTCGACGCCGACAGCAGCGGCTACCTGCCGGCCAAGCTCAGCGGCGAGTTACAACCCCTGGTGGAAAACCTGCCGGCCCAGTTGCACATCACCTCCGAGGCTTTCAAGCCCAGCGCCGACCTGCCTGACACCCTGCAACTCAACCAACTGGACCTGAGTGCCAAGGGCGACCTGAAAAGCGGCTACCAGTTGCTGGGCAAGGCCGTGCTGCCGGCGGAAAAAGGCCCGGTGGATTTGCTCTTGCAAGGCAAGGTCGACGCCAAGGGCGCGCAGATCGCCGGCCTGGACTTGAATGCCGGTGACAAGCAAAGCCTCAAGCTCAGCGCCAACCTGGACTGGCAACAAGGCTTGCGCGCTGACGCCAAGATCGACTGGTTGGACTTCCCCTGGCATCGCCTCTATCCCGTGATCGACGAGCCGCAAGTGGCATTGCGCACCTTCAACGGTGAAGTCTCTTATAAGGACGGCAATTACCTCGGCAATCTCAAGGCCGACCTCGACGGCCCAGCGGGTAAATTCAATGTGGTCACGCCCTTCAGCGGCGACCTCAAGCAAATCTTTTTGCCCGAACTGAAACTGACCGCCGGCCAGGGCAAGGCCGAAGGTCACCTGAACGTGCAATTTGCCGACGGCATTGCCTGGGATACCGCGCTGGATCTGTCGGCGCTGAACCCGGCGTACTGGGTCGCGGAGTTGCCCGGCACCCTGGCCGGGCCGCTGCGTAGCAAAGGCGAGTTCAAGAATGAACAGCTCAAGCTCAACGCCGATTTAGACCTCAAGGGCCGCCTGCGTGGGCAGACGGCGGTGCTGGCGGCCAAGGCCGAAGGCGCCGGGGAGCAATGGACCCTGGCCAACCTGGATATCCGCCTGGGCGACAACCGCATCAACGGCAGCGGCAGCCTGCAACAACGCCTGGCCGGGCAGATCGACATCAAGCTGACGCGCCTGGCCCAGCTATGGCCGCAACTGCGTGGGCAAATCAATGGCCGTGTCGATGTGGCAGGCACCCTGAAAGCGCCCCAAGGCAAGCTCGATCTCAAGGGCCAGCAACTGGCATTTGCCGACAACCGCCTGCAAACCCTCAACCTGGACGCCAGCCTCGATAGCGCCCAGCGCGCCAAGCTCGACCTCAAGGCCAGCGGCATCCAGGCCGGCGAAACCCAGGTGGGTAACCTCACCGCCAGCGCCCAGGGCGATATCAACAGCCAGAAAGTCCAGTTGGACCTGGCCGGCCCGTTGGTCAAGCTGGCCCTGGCCTTGGATGGCAACCTCGACAAAGGCAACTGGCGCGGGCGCCTGGCCAGCGGCGATGTGCAAGCCGGTGGCCAGGACTGGCGTCTGCAAGCTCCGGCGAAAATCGAGCGGCTGGCCGATGGCAAGCTCACCTTCGGCGCGCACTGCTGGGTCTCCGGGCCGGCCAGCCTGTGTGGCGAAGACCAGCGCCTGATGCCCGAACCGAAGCTGCGTTACCACCTCAAGCAATTCCCCATCGATAGCCTGGCGGCCTTTTTGCCCAAGGACTTCGCCTGGCAGGGCAAACTCAACGCCGACGTCCAACTGGATTTGCCGCAGAGCGGGCCCAAAGGCGTGGTGGCGGTGGACGCCAGTGGCGGCACCTTGCGCGTACGGGACAAGGGCCAGTGGCTGGATTTCCCTTACGACACGCTGAAGCTGGAAACCACCCTCAACCCCAAGCGCATCGACACCCAGCTGAATTTCCGTGGCGGCAAGCTCGGCGAGTTGGTGTTACAGGCGCAAATCAACCCGTTGCCGAACAACAAGCCGATCACCGGCAATTTCAGCCTTACCGGCCTGGACCTCGCCGTGGCGCGGCCCTTTGTGCCAATGGTGGAAAAACTCAACGGCAAGCTCAACGGCAATGGCCGCATCTCCGGCGGTTTGCTCGCACCACTGGTCAACGGCAACCTGAGCCTGGTGGACGGTGAAGTCTCCGGGCCGGAATTGCCCATCAGCCTTGAGGGCCTGAACCTGCAGGCGCTGATTGCCGGCGAAAGCGTGCAGCTCAATGGTGGCTGGCACAGCGGCAAGGCCGGGCAAGGTAGCCTCAAGGGCCAGATCGACTGGGGCCGCGCCTTGGTGGTCGACCTCAGCCTCAAGGGCTCGCAACTGCCGGTCACGGTGGAACCCTATGCCAAGCTGGAAGTGGCGCCCGACCTGAAAATCAGCCTCAAGGATGACAAGCTGGCAATTGCCGGCAAGGTTCACATCCCCCGTGGCGATATCACCGTGCGCGAACTGCCACCGTCGACGGTCAAGGTCTCCGATGACACGGTGATCATTGGCAGCCAGACCGAAGAGGGCAAACCGCCAATGGCCATGGCCATGGATATCGACGTGGAGGTGGGCGAAGACCAACTTAACTTCGCCGGCTTCGGCCTCACTGCCAAGGTCCAGGGCCATGTGCATATCGGCGACAACATGGACACCCGCGGCGAACTGTGGCTCAACGACGGCCGCTACCGCGCCTACGGCCAGCGCCTCAACGTGCGCCGTGCGCGCCTGCTGTTCGCCGGGCCGCTGGACCAACCGTTCCTGGATATCGAAGCGGTACGCATCGTCACCGAATCCAGCCGCACGGTCACCGCGGGTATTCGCCTGAGCGGCAGTGCCGAACAGCCGACCACGCAAATCTTCTCCGAGCCGGCCATGGCCCAGGAAGATGCGCTGTCCTACCTGGTGCTGGGCCGCTCGCGCACCAACACCGGCGAAGACAACAACATGCTTGCAGAAGCCGCTTTGGGCCTGGGCTTGATGGGCAGCGCCGGTTTGACCTCGGATATCGCCAACAAGCTGGGCATCCAGGATTTCGACCTCGACACCCAGGGCAGCGGTAACAGCACCGCCGTGGTGGCCAGCGGCAAGATCAACGAGAAGCTCAGCCTGCGTTACGGGGTAGGGGTGTTCGAGCCGGCCAATACCATTGCGTTGCGCTACTTGCTGAGCAAGAAGGTGTACCTGGAAGTGGCCACGGGCGTGGCCAGCTCCCTGGATATCTTCTACAAGCGCGATTTCTAAGCCTTACTGGGTCAAAATGTGGGAGGGGGCTTGCTCCCGATAGCGGTTGATCAGTCAGCTTATCTTTAGCTGACCCACCGCTATCGGGAGCAAGCCCCCTCCCACATTTTAATTGCGTGCCAAGCCTTTAGATCGGGCAACTACCAAGCAAGCTAATTATTCCATTTGACATTCGCTGCCTAAGCAGTAACATCTCGTCACACATTCGCTGCCTAGGCAGTAATAAGGTGACTTTCGATGCCTCACTTCACCCCTGACAACTTCCACAACTGCCATCTTGGCTTGTTGCTGGGCCGCGCCGCGATTCTCAAGGACCGGATCATCGACACGCATATGGAACCCCACGGCATCACCGCCGCGCAGTTCAAGGTGTTGATCATCATGGCCCAGTTCGGCGTCGACACCCCGGCCGAGCTGTGCCGCAACCTGTCTCTGGACAGCGGCTCGATGACGCGCATGCTCGACCGGCTGGAGCAAAAAGACCTGCTAAGCCGCAAGCGGTCCGAGCTGGACCGCCGTCAGGTGCAGTTGGTGCTGACCGCCGAAGGCCAGCGCCTGGCGGACATGTTGCCGCATATCGGCGCCCAGGCCCTCAATCAACTGGCTGGCGCCCTCGAACCGGGCGAGCTGGAAAGCCTGGAACGGATTCTGAAGAAGATTTTGATCGCTGCGGGTGACCCCATCACTATCCAGCGGGTAGGTAAACAATGAACACACGCGCATTCAGCCTCGTGCTAGCGGCGATGACGCTGGCCGGTTGTGCCAACTACAGCGGCCTCGACACCCAGGGCCAACGCCTCGACGCCAACACCCTGCAAACCGGTAAATCCCTGAGCGGCGTGACCCTGTCCAGCGCCGCGTGGCCGGCCGCCGACTGGTGGAAAAGCCTCGGCGACCCTCAGCTCGACGGCCTGATCGCCGAAGCCCTGCAAAACAGCCCCGACATGCAAGTCGCCGATGCCCGTGCCCATCAGGCCGAAGCCGCCGCCTATGCCGCCAACGCTGCACGCATGCCTACCCTAGATGCCAGCGCCGGCGTCAGTCGTTCGCGCCTGGCCAAAGACCAGGACCCGCGGGGGCAGGGCGATGCGTACTCGACGGTGCGCAATGTCGGCGCCAGCTTCAACTACAACTTCGACTTGTGGGGCGGCCAGCGCGCCGCCTGGGAGGCCGCCCTGGGCGAGGCCCGCGCCGCCGAAGTCGATCAACAGGCCGCGCGCCTGACCCTGGCCGCCAACGTGGCCAAGGCCTACAGCGACCTGGGCCAAGCGCATATCGTGCGTGACCTGGCCACCGACGACCTCAAGCGCACGCGGCAGATGCTCGACCTGAGCAAGCGCCGCTTGAGTTCCGGCATCGACAGCGAGTACCAGTACCAGCAGACCGAGAGCCTGGAAGCCAGCTCCCAGTCGCAGTTGATCGATGCGGAAAAACAACTGCAAAGCGCCAAGATCGCCCTGGCGGTGTTGCTCGGCAAAGGCCCGGACCGTGGCAGCGAGCTGGCGCGCCCGGCAGTGCTCAAGCCCAGCGCCGTCGCGGTGCCTTCGGTACTGCCTGCCGAGCTGCTCGGCCGACGCCCCGACCTGGTCGCCGCACGCTGGCGGGTAGAGGCGGCGAGCAAGAACATCGACGCCAGCAAAACCCGCTTCTACCCCAACCTCAACCTGAGCGCGAGCGCTGGGGCGGAGTCGTTGCTGGGGGACGCGATGTTCGGTTCGGCCAGCCGCTTCTTCAATATCGCACCGACCCTTTCGCTGCCGATCTTTGACGGCGGTCGCCTGCGCGCCGACCTCGATGCCCGCGACGCCGATTACGACCTGGCGGTAGCCCAGTACAACAAAACTCTGGTGCAAGCCTTGGGCGATATCGGCACCACCCTTTCGCAGCTGCGCGACACCGGGCGGCAGATCCAGGCCCAGCAACATGCCGCGGACATCGCGCAACAGTCCTACGACACCGGGTTGCAGCGCTACAGCTCAGGCATCGGTAACTATCTGGATGTGCTCAGCATCGAGCAGCAATTGCTGCAGGCCCAGCGTCAGTTGGCAACCCTGAATGCCGCGCAGATCGATCTGTCGATTCAACTGATGCAGGCCCTGGGTGGCGGGTACAACGCCAACAGCGTGACCGCGACCACCCCCGCTACACGCACGGAATAATTTGAGGTATTTGTCATGACCACTGCCGAAAACACCACTGCAACTGAACAACCCAAAGACAACAACCCACGCAAACGCAAAGTGATGCTGATCGGCCTGGCGCTGATCGTTATTCTCGGTGTGGTCGGCGTGTGGGGCTGGTATGAGTTCTACGGCCGCTTCAATGAAAGTACCGACGACGCCTATGTGAACGGCAACGTGGTGGAAATCACCCCGCTGGTCACCGGCACCGTGGTCAGCATCGGCGCCGACGATGGCGACCTGGTCCACGAAGGCCAGGTGCTGATCAACTTCGACCCCAACGACGCTGCCGTCGGCCTGCAGAGTGCCCAGGCCAACCTGGCCCGCACCGTGCGCCAGGTGCGCGGCTTGTACAGCAACGTCGATGGCATGAAAGCCCAGGTCAATGCGCAGAAAGCCGATGTGCAAACCGCCCAGGACAACTACAACCGTCGTAAGACCCTGGCCCAGGGCGGCGCGATTTCCCAGGAAGAACTGTCCCACGCCCGCGACAGCCTGACCGCCGCCAAGAACGCCTTGACCAACCTCGAGCAGCAACTGAAAACCAGCAATGCCTTGGTGGATGACACGGTGATTTCGTCCCACCCCGACGTGCAAGCTGCCGCCGCGCAGTTGCGCCAGGCCTACCTGGCCAATGCGCGCAGCACCTTGATCGCGCCGGTCACAGGTTACGTGGCCAAGCGCACCGTGCAATTGGGCCAGCGCGTACAGCCTGGCACCGCGTTGATGGCGGTGATTCCGCTGGACCAGCTGTGGATCGACGCCAACTTCAAGGAAACCCAGCTGCGTGATATGCGCATCGGCCAGCCAGTGGATATCGAATCGGACATCTACGGCAGCGACGTGAAGTACAGCGGCACCGTCGACAGCCTCGGCGCTGGTACCGGCAGTGCGTTCGCCTTGCTGCCGGCCCAGAACGCCACCGGTAACTGGATCAAGATCGTGCAACGGGTGCCGGTGCGCATCCATATCAACGCCGAAGAGTTGGCCAAGCACCCGCTGCGCGTGGGCCTGAGTACGGTGGTCAACGTGAACCTGCACGACCAGAGCGGCCCGGTGCTGGCGCAACAGGCGCCGCAGAAGGCGTCGTTCAGCACCAATGTGTATGACCGCCAATTGGCCGAGGCCGATGCCATGATCAACCAGTTGATCCATGACAACAGCGTCGCCGCTCCCAAGGCTGCGCAACGCTGATGAGCAATAACGCCTCGTTCACGCCACCCAGCCTGCTGATGGCCACTATTGGCCTGTCGCTGGCGACTTTTATGCAGGTGCTCGATACCACCATCGCCAACGTGGCGTTGCCGACTATCTCTGGCAACCTCGGGGTGAGTTCCGAGCAGGGCACCTGGGTGATCACCTCGTTTGCGGTGAGCAACGCCATCGCCTTGCCGCTTACCGGCTGGTTGAGCCGGCGCTTTGGCGAGGTGAAGCTGTTTTTGTGGGCGACCATCCTGTTTGTGCTGGCGTCGTTCCTCTGTGGGATTTCCACCTCAATGCCCGAGCTGATCGGCTTTCGGGTGCTGCAAGGCTTGGTCGCCGGGCCGTTGTACCCGATGACGCAGACGCTATTGATCGCGGTCTACCCACCCGCCAGGCGCGGCATGGCCCTGGCGTTACTGGCGATGGTCACCGTGGTGGCGCCCATTGCGGGGCCGATCCTCGGCGGCTGGATCACTGACAGCTACAGTTGGCCGTGGATCTTCTTCATCAACGTACCCATCGGTATCTTTGCGGTGATGGTGGTGCGTTCGCAGTTAAAGAAACGCCCGGTGGTCACCAGCTACCAGCCGATGGACTACGTCGGGCTGCTGAGCCTGATCGTCGGTGTCGGCGCCTTGCAGATCATCCTCGACAAGGGCAATGACCTGGACTGGTTCGAATCCAACTTCATCATCATCGGTGCGGCGATCTCGGTGGTGGCGCTGGCGGTGTTCATCATCTGGGAAATGACCGACAAGCATCCGGTGGTGAACCTGCGGCTGTTCGCTCACCGTAACTTCCGGATCGGCACTATCGTGTTGATCCTCGGTTATGCGGGCTTCTTCGGCATCAACCTGATCCTGCCGCAATGGCTGCAGACCCAGATGGGCTATACCGCCACCTGGGCCGGGCTGGCGGTGGCACCGATCGGTATCCTGCCGGTGCTGATGTCGCCGTTCGTGGGCAAGTACGCGCACAAGTTCGACTTGCGCCTGCTGGCGGGCCTGGCGTTCCTGGCGATTGGCTTGAGCTGCTTTATGCGCGCCGGTTTCACCAACGAAGTGGACTTCACCCACATCGCCCTGGTGCAGCTGTTCATGGGCATCGGCGTGGCGCTGTTCTTCATGCCGACCCTGAGCATCCTGATGTCCGACCTGCCGCCGCACCAGATTGCCGACGGCGCCGGGCTTGCGACCTTCCTGCGCACATTGGGCGGCAGCTTCGCGGCTTCGCTGACCACCTGGATCTGGATCCGCCGGGCCGACCAGCACCATGCCTATATGAGCGAGAGCATGACGCCCTATGACTCGGCCACCCGTGACGCCTTGCAGGCGCTCGGTGGAGCGGGGCAGAAGGCCTATACGCAGCTGGACCAGGTGCTCACCAGCCAGGCATACATGATGTCCACCGTGGATTACTTCACGTTGCTGGGGTGGATGTTCATGGGCTTGATGTTGCTGGTGTGGCTGGCCAAGCCGCCATTCACCGCAAAGGCGGGGCCTGCGGCCTCAGGCCACTAACCCGAGGCTGTACGCGGCCCAAAATGTGGGAGCGGGCTTGCTCGCGAATGCGGTGGTTCAGTCGATATATAAGTTGACTGACACACCGCCTTCGCGAGCAAGCCCGCTCCCACATTTGGAGCTTCATTCACAAGGTAGCTGTGGTGTTTGAGGATCATGCCCCTGGCAGTGCCAATTGCGGATTGACGAAGTCAAACGCCGCCAATTGAAACCCTTGCTCATCCACCTGCAACGCCCAGCCTTGTTTGTCCCAATCCCCCAGCACAATCCGTTTGGCCGCTTGGTCACCAATCTGCAACTTATGGATGGCCGGGCGGTGCGTATGGCCGTGCACCAGGGTGTGCACGCCGAACTGCTGCATCACCCGCGGGACTTCTTCGGGGGTTACATCGACAATGTCGTTGGCTTTCATGCGCACTTGGGCAGAACTTTCACTGCGCAACTTGCGCGCCAGTTTATGGCGCGTGCTCAACGGCAGGTGGCGCAGGATAAACAACACAATCGGGTTACGCAGGATACGCCGCAGCTTCATATAGCCAAGGTCGCGGGTGCAGAGGCTGTCGCCGTGCATCAACAGCACAGGCTCGCCATAGAATTGCACGACACTCGGGTCCTTGAGCAAGGTTGCGCCTGCCGCTTTGCAGAACGCCTTGCCGATCAGGAAATCGCGGTTGCCATGCATGATGAAAATCGGGGTGCCGCTGTCGCTCAGTTCACGCAGCGCTTCACAGATGGAACGCTGGAAGGGCGTCATCCCATCGTCGCCGATCCAGGCTTCAAAGAAGTCCCCCAGAATGTACAACGCCTGGGCACCACGGGCGCGACCGTGGAGTAAATCCAGAAACGCCCGGGTAATATCCGGGCGCTCCTCTTCCAGATGCAAATCTGAAATCAGCAATATCACGCTTCGATGATCTCGGCTTTCTCGACGATCACGTCTTCTGCTGGAACGTCCTGGTGACCGGCCTTGGACGTGGTGGACACGCCTTTGATCTTGTCGACAACGTCAGTGCCGGCGGTGACTTTACCGAATACCGCGTAGCCCCAGCCTTGCACGTTCTTGCCGCTGTGGTTGAGGAAGGTGTTTTCGGCGACGTTGATGAAGAACTGCGCGGAGGCCGAATGCGGCTCCATGGTACGGGCCATGGCGACGGTGTACTTGTCGTTGGAAAGGCCGTTGTCCGCTTCGTTCTGGATGCTTGGGCGCTTGTCTTTCTTTTCTTTCATGCCAGGCTCGAAACCGCCGCCCTGGATCATGAAGTTGCCGATGACACGGTGGAAAACGGTGTTTTCGTAGTGGCCGGCTTCAACGTATTCGATGAAGTTCTTGACGGTGATCGGCGCTTTCTCGGCGTTCAGCTCGATGACGATGTCACCGTGGTTGGTGGTCAGTTTGACTTGAGTCATGTTCACTACTCTTTTCAGGGAATTCGTGGGTGTGGACGCCTGGGCGCCTCGACCGGTTTGGCCTATCAGCGGCCAAGGTGCGCAGTTTAGCGTGCCTTGCAGGAATTTCGAGGTGGTTTTTTACCGCGCCTGTCATTAAAGCAGCAATTAAAGCAGCAGTTTTTGACCGTGCCCTGTCAGGTGGTTGACAGCATCGGCTATGATAAGCCCTTTGTTTTATCTGGCCCCACCTGGCCACGAACCTGTCTGTTCAAGGATCCTATGAGCAAGCCCACTGTCGACCCTACCTCGAATTCCAAGGCCGGACCTGCCGTCCCGGTCAATTTCCTGCGCCCGATCATCCAGGCGGACCTGGATTCGGGCAAGCATACGCAGATCGTTACCCGCTTCCCGCCAGAGCCCAACGGCTACCTGCACATCGGTCACGCCAAGTCGATCTGTGTGAACTTCGGCCTGGCCCAGGAGTTCGGTGGCGTCACGCACCTGCGTTTCGACGACACCAACCCGGCCAAGGAAGACCAGGAATACATCGACGCCATCGAAAGCGACATCAAGTGGCTGGGCTTCGAATGGTCCGGTGAAGTGCGCTATGCCTCCAAGTATTTCGACCAGTTGTTCGACTGGGCCGTCGAGCTGATCAAGGCCGGCAAGGCCTACGTCGACGACCTGACCCCGGAGCAGGCCAAGGAATACCGTGGCACCCTGACCGAACCCGGCAAGAACAGCCCGTTCCGCGACCGTTCGGTGGAAGAGAACCTCGACTGGTTCGCCCGCATGCGCGCCGGTGAGTTCCCGGACGGCGCCCGCGTACTGCGCGCCAAGATCGACATGGCCTCGCCGAACATGAACCTGCGCGACCCGATCATGTACCGCATCCGCCATGCCCACCATCACCAGACCGGTGACAAGTGGTGCATCTACCCCAACTACGACTTTACCCACGGCCAGTCGGACGCCATCGAAGGCATCACCCACTCCATCTGCACCCTGGAGTTCGAAAGCCATCGCCCGCTGTACGAGTGGTTTCTGGACAGCCTGCCAGTACCGGCGCACCCGCGTCAGTACGAGTTCAGCCGCCTGAACCTGAACTACACCATCACCAGCAAGCGCAAACTCAAGCAACTGGTGGATGAAAAGCACGTGCATGGCTGGGACGACCCACGCATGTCGACGCTGTCGGGTTTCCGCCGCCGTGGCTACACTCCGGCATCGATCCGTAATTTCTGCGAGATGGTCGGCACCAACCGTTCCGACGGCGTGGTCGACTACGGCATGCTCGAGTTCAGCATCCGCCAGGACCTCGACGCGAACGCCCCGCGCGCCATGTGCGTGCTGCGACCGTTGAAAGTCGTGATCACCAACTACCCGGAAGGCCAGGTCGAGAACCTCGAACTGCCGCGTCATCCGCAGAAAGAAGAGCTGGGCGTGCGCAAATTGCCGTTTGCCCGCGAAATCTACATCGACCGTGACGACTTCATGGAAGAGCCGCCCAAGGGCTACAAGCGCCTGGAGCCGAACGGCGAAGTGCGCCTGCGCGGCAGCTACGTGATCCGCGCTGACGAAGCGATCAAGGACGCCGATGGCAACATCGTCGAACTGCGTTGCTCGTACGATCCGGATACCCTGGGCAAGAACCCTGAAGGCCGCAAGGTCAAGGGCGTGGTCCACTGGGTTCCGGCTGCCGCCAGCATCGAGTGTGAAGTGCGTCTGTACGATCGCCTGTTCCGTTCGCCGAACCCTGAGAAGGCCGAAGACAGCGCGAGCTTCCTGGACAACATCAATCCTGATTCCCTGCAAGTACTCACGGGTTGTCGTGCCGAGCCATCACTTGGCGACGCACAGCCGGAAGACCGTTTCCAGTTCGAGCGCGAAGGTTACTTCTGCGCGGATATCAAGGACTCGAAACCCGGTGCTCCGGTATTCAACCGTACCGTGACCTTGCGAGATTCGTGGGGCCAGTGATCAAGTCTTAAGGGATTCATCGTGCTAACGATCTACAACACGCTCAGCAAGACCAAAGAAGTCTTCAAGCCGCTGGATGGCAACAAGGTGCGCATGTACGTGTGCGGCATGACCGTGTACGACTACTGCCACATCGGCCACGGCCGCAGTATGGTTGCCTTCGACCTGGTGACCCGCTGGCTGCGTTTCAGTGGCTATGACTTGACGTACGTGCGCAACATCACCGACATCGACGACAAGATCATCAACCGCGCCAATGAAAACGGCGAGTCGTTCGACGCGCTGACCGAGCGCATGATCGCCGCCATGCACGAGGACGAGGCGCGCCTCAACATCCTCAAGCCGGACATGGAACCGCGTGCCACGGACCACATCCCCGGCATGCACGCGATGATCCAGACCCTGATCGACAAGGGTTACGCCTACGCCCCAGGCAATGGTGACGTGTACTACCGCGTCGCCAAGTTCATGGGCTACGGCAAGCTGTCGCGCAAGAAAATCGAAGACCTGCGCATCGGCGCCCGCATCGAAGTCGACGAGGCCAAGCAAGACCCGCTCGACTTCGTGCTATGGAAAGGCACCAAGCCCGGCGAGCCGAGCTGGGAATCGCCATGGGGCGCCGGGCGTCCGGGTTGGCACATCGAATGCTCGGTGATGTCCACCTGCTGCCTGGGCGAGACTTTCGACATTCATGGCGGCGGCAGCGACCTGGAGTTCCCGCACCACGAAAACGAAATCGCGCAAAGCGAAGCCGCCACCGGCAAGACCTACGCCAACGCCTGGATGCACTGCGGCATGATCCGCATCAATGGCGAGAAGATGTCCAAGTCCTTGAACAACTTCTTCACCATCCGCGACGTGCTGGAAAAGTACCATCCGGAAGTGGTGCGTTACCTGCTGGTGTCCAGCCACTACCGCAGCGCCATCAACTACTCGGAAGACAACCTCAAAGACGCCAAAGGCGCTCTGGAACGGTTCTACCACGCGTTGAAAGGCTTGCCCGCCGTTGCTCCGGCTGGCGGTGAAGCCTTCGTGGCGCGGTTTACCGAAGTCATGAACGATGACTTTGGTACTCCGGAAGCCTGCGCGGTGCTGTTTGAAATGGTGCGTGAGATCAACCGCCTGCGTGAGAGCGATCTTGACGCGGCGGCGGGTCTGGCGGCGCGCCTGAAAGAGCTGGCCAGCGTGCTCGGCGTGTTGCAGATGGAAGCCGATGAGTTCCTGCAAGCCGGTGCTGAAGGGCGTGTGGATGCCGCAGAGGTAGATGCACTGATCCAGGCGCGTCTGGCTGCTCGGGTTGGTAAAGACTGGGCGGAATCCGACCGTATCCGTGACCAACTGACCGCGATGGGTGTGGTGTTGGAAGATGGGAAGGGCGGGACGACGTGGCGGTTGGCTGATCAGGCCTGATCGGTAGCCTGATCCAGATGTGGGAGGGGGCTTGCTCCCGATGGCGGTAGGTCAGTCAGTTCGTCTGCAACTGACCCACCGCCATCGGGAGCAAGCCCCCTCCCACTTTTGACCGTGCTCACTTTGCTCGGTCTTCGGATCAGATCTATCCGTGAATTGGTTTGTCTTTGAGTTTTAGCGTTTTATCCACCATCAGCTGAATCCCCTCCAGCATCCGGCAAATTCCCAGAGCTACGCTACGCGGGGTGCCTTCGATCTCAAAAGCCAAATGGCTTGCCAGCGCTTGAACCGACGCAAGATCCTCCGAGGCGTTGGCCAGCAGCGTCTCGACGTCTAATCCTTCACGTACGGTAAACAAACCATGATCCTCAGCAGATGGCTCTGGTTTTTCAGACGGGTTCAGGTAGTGATTTATCGCTCGATGAGCGGCAGTGTGAAATGCGGTTGAATCTGACGGTGGATTCGGACTGTCTTTAATCATGGCGTAGCTCCTAGAGTATTGGAGTCACCACCCATCGCTGCGAAACGATATTTGGGTGGCAGCTGTACGCAGGTTCGCAGACCGGGACTCTAGCACCCGGCATACCCGAAGGTATCCCGCGCACAGCCGCCATAACATCAGGCATTAAAAAGCGCCCGCTATCTGAGGTGGACGCTGTGCGTCTAGAGTTTAACCGGGCTGCGAAACCCGGTCGCTGAGTTTTCAGCGACCACCGAAGATTAGGCAGCCATCTTCCGAGCGACAACCCTAAAACGCTGTCGGAAATTTCCTTGCGGCGTTTACCCGCCTGAAGTTTGCAATACCTGTGCTAGGTAGGGGGGCCTTGTACTGACTTTATAGGCGTTACTAGCGGCGTCGTTATAGATCGTCTCGTGGTACTTGCCGTCCTTGAAATGCAAAGCGACGCCATCATCGACCGCGTAGGCGGGTTGTATCCCCTCACGCTGAACAAGCTCGACAAACGAGGTTTCCCTTCCTGCTTCTGAGCTGAAATGCGGACACAGTGCTCCTGGCAGCAATCCCAGGCCGTGAACCAGCGCAAACGCTCCCCCTGAATCGGAATGCCCATGCTCAAACCAGCAAATGGCGCCTGCACTGACACCACACAGGACTTTGCCGTTTTCCCAGGCCCTCTTCAGACGGTCCACTACAGCAAATTCGCGCCAGACCGCCAACATGGCGCGGGTATTTCCGCCTGGCACGTAAATGATGTCGGCTTGCTCAAAGAGTGATGAAACATGGTTGGCGTTGGGGAAGGGTGAAATGAAAAATGCCAGCGTGGTTACGCGGCAGCCAGCGCTTTCATATTTGGCGGTGAAATCGGAAATCTTGATTCGGTCATCGCCATTGGCGGTGGAGATATAGAGCACAGTAGGGTGCGTTTTGCCTGATGACGCGACGATGTGTTTATCGATACGCGTCATACGCTGCATGTCTTCGGTGGCCTCGCCGCCAATCACAATAATGTGCTTAGTCATCCTGACCTCCTGTCCGTCTTGCGCGATATGAGTGCCTGCCGCCGCTATGAAGATTGCATCACTTGATACCGACTCTGAACAAAACCATTGTCCGACTCATGCGTGCCGACATGGCGAAGCTCAAGTTCTCGACCGATCTGGCTGAAGAGTGGGATCCCTTGCCCGAGTAAAACCGGGATCCGCGTAATGATCAGCTCATCGATCAGGCCCGCTTCAAGAAACGCCTGGATCGTTTGGCCACCGTCGATATAGAGATGCTTCATGCCGCGCTCGGCTAACTGTGCCACCAGCGCGATTGGCTCCAGGGACATCACCTCGACCTTGCCCTGCAAATACGTCGGGATTCCTACGGCTTGGTGAGAAAGGGCGATGAGCGGCATACCGTCATAGGGCCACGCCGGAAACGACAGGACTTTCTCCAGGGTTTTGCGGCCCATTACCAGCGCATCAACTGTCGCAATGAAGCTTTCATATGTCACACCGTTCAGTTCTGCCAGCTCATATTCCGGCCGATGCAGCCACTCGATATCGCCATCTGGCCGGGCGATGAAACCGTCAATGCTTGCGGCGATAAAAACGGAAGACTTGATATCCATGATGGGAATTCCTTTTCCTGATGTCCGAAAGACGTCCCCGGCACACATCCGATCTTGCACCTGGCACCGATTCAAATGTGGGAGCGGGCTTGCTCGCGAATGCGGTCTGTCAGTTGATGATAGTGGCGACTGATACATCGCTTTCGCGAGCAAGCCCGCTCCCACATTTTTGACCGTGTTCATTCAAGTAATCAGCGGCGGCTGCTGACCTCGGCAGGGACGTCATCACCAGCCATGCGCTTGCGGAACAACGCGGTACGCGCCAGCAGCAAGGTAGTCACCGGCACCGTGATCGACAACAAAATCGGAATCAACCACCCGTGCAACACCGGCCCGGATTTGAGCACCGAAAAGTAGATGATCGACGCCAACGCCACACTCCAGGCGCCCAACGTCGAGGCCAGCGCCGGCGGATGCATGCGCTGGAAGAAGTCCTTCATCCGCAGCAATCCCACCGCTCCGATTAACGCAAACAGGCCGCTCAATACCAGCAGCGCCGCCACTATGATTTCAACCCATAACGGCATCATTCAATCACCTCCCCACGCAGCAGGAATTTCGCCAGGGCAAACGAGCCGACGAAGCCGAACAACGCAATCAACAGCGCCGCTTCAAAGTAAGTGTCACTGGCATAGCGAATACCCAGGGTCAGCATCATCAGCATCGCCAGGATGTACAGGTAGTCCAGCGCCAGTACCCGGTCCTGGGCCGACGGGCCTTTGAACAGGCGCACCAGGGTCAGCACCATCGCCAGGGAGAACAGGAACAGGCTGAACAGGATCGCATTGGCGAGCAGGGCGCTCATTCGAAGATCTCCATCAGGGGCCGTTCGTAGTCGTGTTTGAAGTGCTGGATGAATAGCGCGTCGTCATCCAGGTCGAAGACGTGCAACAGCAGGATGCTGCGGTCTAGCGCCAGCTCCGACCAGACGGTGCCGGGCGTCACGCTGGTGATCATCGCCAGCACGGCCAGGCCATTGGCGTCGCGCAGGTCCAGGGGGATCTTGATAAAGCGCGAGCGCGGTGGGCGTGAGCCGCAGGTGAGTACACCCCAGGCCACCTGCAGGTTGGAGATGATCACGTCGCGGCCAACCCGGAAAAACAGGCGGACTATTACGCCAGGGCGGCGGATACGGATCGGCAACGGGCGCAGTGGCGCCATCAACAAGGGTGCAAGAACGCCCAGCAATGCGCCCAGCAGCAGGTTGCCGGGGCTGATCGACAGGTTCAGCACCAGCCACAAGACCCATAACGCCACTGATAGCCACGGGGCAGGGAACAGGCGCTTCATGGCTGCACCCCCAGCGCGGCGGCCTTGGCTTCGGGGCTTGGCACCGGACGCGTGGCCAGCACCGCCATCACGTAGTGTTCCGGGTTGTTCAGGCTTTCGGCGGCGGCCTGGGTGTAGCGCATCAGCGGCTCGGCCTTGAAGGTCAGCAGGATGCTGAGACCGAGCAGGAAGAAGATTGGCACACATTCGTAGCGACGCAGCAACGGCGAGGGGCGCTCTTCCGGGGTCCAGAAGCGCTGGATGCCGAGGCGGGCGAAGGCGATCAGCGAGGCCAGGCCAGACAGAATCAGCAGCGCCACCAGGCCCCAGGCCGCAGGGCGGATCGATTCGTCCACGGCGTTGCCCAGGCCCAGTGGGTTGATCAGCGCACTCAACAGGCTGAGCTTGCCGATGAACCCGGACAAGGGTGGCATGCCGATAATCAGCAGCGCGCAGGCGATAAAGCTCAAGCCGAGAAAGGCCATGGTCCAGGGGATGACCTGGCCGACCACGGCTTTCTGCTCATCGTCCAGGTTCACGCCAGGGCGCGGATGCAGCGATTCCATGGCCTTGGGCAGCGCATCGATCTCTTCATCCAGCGGCAGGTCGTTGGCTGAACGCGAACGCTCGATCAACTCCGCCAGCAGGAACAACGCACTCAACGCCAGGGTGGAGCTGACCAGATAGAACAACGCCCCAGCGGTCAGGCTCGGCTGGGCAAACCCCACTGCCGACAGCAGGATCCCGGCCGAGACCAGAATGCTCAGGCTAGCCATGCGCTCCAGGCGCTGCGCCGCTACCATCGCCAGCGCCGCGCAGATGATCGTCGCCATGCCGCCGTACACCAGCCAGTCGCCGCCAAACAGCGCCGAAGCGCCGGCCTGGCCGGAGAACAGCAAGGTCCACAGGCGCAGCACGGTGTACACGCCGACCTTGGTCATGATCGCAAACATCGCCGCCACCGGCGCGCTGGCCGAAGAGTAGGCGGGCGCCAGCCAGAAGTTCAATGGCCACATCCCGGCCTTGGCCAGGAACGCCGTGGCGAGGATCGCCGCACCGGCATGCAACAGGCCACGATCAGCCTCCGGCACCAACGGGATTTTCAACGCCAGGTCAGCGAAGTTCAGTGTGCCGGTAACACCGTAGATCATCGCCGCGCCAATCAGGAACAGCGACGACGCCAGCAGGTTGATTGCAATGTAATGCAGCCCCGACGACACCCGCGCGCGGCCGGAACCGTGCAGCATCAGGCCGTAGGACGCCGCCAGCAGCACCTCGAAGAACACGAACAGGTTGAATAGGTCTGCGGTGAGGAACGCGCCATACAAACCCATCAGCTGGATCTGGAACAGTGCGTGGAAACTGGTGCCCGCACGGTCCCAACGGGCCATGGCAAACAGCAGCGCGCTCACGCCGATAATGCCGGTCAGCACCAGCATCATCGCCGACAGTTGGTCGACCACCAAGACGATGCCAAACGGCACCTGCCAGTTGCCCGGCAGATACACACCAATCGAGCCGGGGCCGCCTTGTTGCGTCCAGTACAGCAGCAGGATAGCGATGCCCAGGCCGATCACACTGGAGCACAGATTGATCCGGGCCTTCAGCGGGCGGCGTTTCTCGCCCAGCATCAGCATCAACCCGGCGGTGAGCAGCGGCAGCAGGATCGGCGCGACGATCAGTTGATTCATCCACGTCATTCCTTGGGCTCCCGGCCGTCCACATGGTCAGTGCCGGTCAGGCCCCGGGACGCCAGCAGCACCACCAGGAACAAAGCGGTCATGGCGAAGCTGATCACGATCGCCGTCAGCACCAGGGCCTGGGGCAACGGGTCGGTGTAGTTGAGCAGGTCTTGGGGCACGCCGTCCTTGATGATCGGTTCCTTGCCAATAAACAGGCTGCCCATGCTGAAAATGAACAGGTTGACCCCGTAGGACAGCAGGCACAAACCCATCACCACCTGGAACGTCCGTGGCCGCAGGATCAACCAGACGCCGGAGGCCGCCAGGACCCCAATGGCGATTGCGATGACTTCTTCCATCAGGCGGCTCCTTCAGTTGCGGCAACCACTTTGGGCTGGTTGCTCGGTTTATGCGCTCGCACGGATTGGTGGCCGAGAGCGGTCAATATCAGCAGTGTGGAACCTACGACCGTGGCGTACACGCCGACGTCGAAGAACAATGCACTGGCAATATGGATGTCACCCAGCAGCGGCACGCTGAAATGCCAGGTATGAGTGGTGAGGAACGGGTAGCCGACGAACAGCGCGCCGAGCCCGGTCAAAGTCGCCGAAAGCAGGCCGAAGCCCATCCAGCGCATTGGCCGCAGGCTCATCTGCGCCTCGACCCACTGCGTGCCAGCCACCATGTATTGCAGGATAAACGCCACCGACATCACCAAGCCGGCAACGAAGCCGCCGCCCGGTTGGTTGTGGCCGCGCATGAACAGGTAGAACGACACCACCAGCGCAATCGGCAGCAGCAGGCGCACCAGCACCGCCGGCACCATCATGAAACCCAGGGCGGTATCGCTGGCCTGGCGTGGGTTGACCAGGTCGGTGGCCACGTCGGGTGCCAATTGGCGCTGTTGTGGCGGCAACTCCATGCTTTCTTTAGACGGACGGAAGCGTCGCAGCAGGGCGTACACGGTCAATGCCACGGCGCCGAGCACGGTGATCTCGCCCAGGGTGTCGAAGCCCCGGAAGTCCACGAGCATCACGTTCACCACATTGCTGCCGCCGCCTTCGGGCAGGGCGCGGCTCAGGTAGAACGAGGAGATATCGTTGGGCGTCTGGCGGGTCAGCATCGCGTAGGACAACAACGCCATTCCGCCACCCACCACGGTGGACAGCAGGAAGTCGCGCACCCGGCGAATCCGCGCCTTGCGCAGGGTGTTGGGCAGTGGCCAAACTTCTTCGATCCGCCGCGGCAGCCAGCGCAGGCCGAGCAGGATCAGCACGGTAGTCACCACTTCCACTACCAATTGGGTCAGGGCCAGGTCCGGCGCCGAGAACCACACGAAGGTCACGCAGGTCATCAGGCCGCACACGCTGACCATGGTCAGGGCCGCGAGCCGGTGATACTTGGCTTGCCAGGCGGCGCCGAGGGCGCAGGCAATCGCCAGCAGCCACAGGGTGACAAACACGATGGAGCCAGGGATCTTCGGTCGGTCGCCCCAACTGAGGCCACTGTTGATCATGGGGATCATGGCGCCGACCACCGCCAGCAGCACCAGCAGGAACAACTGGGTTTGCAGGCGCTTGGTGCTGATGCGTTTCTCGATTCGGCGCACGCCGCGCATCATCACCACCAGGCAGCGCTCGAAGCCGCGCTTGCCGTTGAAGTAGCTGATCAGCGGCGGGTACTTGAAGCGCCCGCGCTTGAGCTGCTTGCGCAGCAACAGGTACAGCACCACACCGCCGGACATGGCCACCAGGCTCATGATCATCGGCGCGTTCCAGCCATGCCAGATCGCCAGGCTATATTCCGGTAGCACGCCACCGACCACCGGCAGCGCCGCGGCGGCGAGGATCGAGCCGACCACCTGGGCCGGGAAGATCCCCACCAGCAGGCAGGTAAACACCAGCAACTCGACCGGCGCGCGCATCCAGCGCGGTGGCTCGTGGGGTGTGTGCGGCAAGTCGGTGGCAGGCGGGCCGAAGAACACATCCACGGTAAAGCGCAGGGCATAGGCGACGCTGAAGGTACCGGCGATGGTCGCGATCACCGGCAGGGCGATTTCTACCCATTGGGTCGACGAGATAAACACGGTTTCAGCGAAGAACATCTCTTTGGACAGGAAACCGTTGAGCAACGGCACCCCGGCCATGGACGCACTGGCTACCATCGCCAGGGTCGCGGTAAACGGGATCAGGCGCACCAGGCCACTGAGCTTGCGGATATCCCGCGTGCCGCTTTCGTGGTCGATGATGCCCGCCGCCATGAACAGCGAAGCCTTGAAGGTGGCGTGGTTGAGAATATGGAACACCGCAGCGACGGCGGCCAACGGGCTGTTGAGGCCCAGCAGCAGGGTGATCAGCCCGAGGTGGCTGATGGTGGAGTAGGCCAGCAGGCCCTTGAGATCGTTTTGAAACATGGCGCAGTAAGCGCCGAGGAGGAGGGTGAGGGCGCCGGCACCGCCGACGATCCAGAACCATTCTTCGCTGCCGGACAGCGACGGCCACAGGCGGGCCAGCAGGAACACGCCGGCCTTCACCATCGTCGCCGAGTGCAGGTAGGCTGAGACCGGAGTCGGCGCCGCCATGGCGTGGGGCAGCCAGAAGTGGAACGGGAACTGCGCGCTTTTGCTCAAGGCACCGATCAGCACCAGGGCCAGCATGACTGGGTAGAGGGAGTGCGCGCGAATCTGATCGCCCGCCGCCAGTACCAGGTCCAGGTCGTAGCTGCCGACGATATGCCCCAGCAACATCACCCCCGCCAGCAGGCACAGGCCGCCGGCGCCGGTGACCATCAGCGCCATATAGGCACCGCGTCGCGCATCGGCGCGGTGATGCCAATAGCCGATCAACAGGAACGAGAACAGGCTGGTCAGTTCCCAGAAGAATACGATCTGGATCAGGTTGCCGGAGATCACGAGGCCAAGCATGGCGCCCATGAACGCGAGGAAGAACGCGAAAAAACGCGGCACCGGATCGTCCGGCGACATGTAATAACGCGCATACAACGCCACCAGTGAGCCGATGCCCAGCACCAGCATCGAGAACAGCCAGGCAAACCCATCCATGCGCAGCACGAAGTTCAGCCCGAGGCTGGGCAACCACATGAATTCTTCGCGGATCACGCCACCATGGGCGATCTGGGGGTAGAGCAGGGCGACTTGAATAGTGCCGACCAGGGCCACAAGGCCGGCCAACAGGGATTCGGTGTTACGTGCATTGTGCGGCAGCAAGGCCGCCAGACAGCTGCCGATAAAAGGCAGAAGCAGTAGAACTATCAGGGACATAGGCTTCTAATCTGCGGAAGTTTGGGATGCATCATACGTGCCGCTTTCACGATCACCAAACGGCAAGATGTGGCAGGATCCTACAGGAGCAGTAGAAAACAGTTACAAGCGGCAAGCTACAAGAGAATAGCCGTGTGTATTTCTTGCAGCTTGTAGCTTGCCGCTCACAGTATCAACCTTGATTTTCAGGCTCTACAGCGCGTTGAGTATCGACAGCTGTCGAGCTGCTCCTCTTCCACTCACTCACAATCACGGCCACCACAATCAAAGCCGCCCCCACCATCGCGATGGGTGCAAAACGCTCGCCAGCTATCCGCCCGATCACACCGGCCCACACCGGCTCACCCGCGTAAATCAAGGTAGCCCGCGTTGGCGATACGCTGCGTTGCGCCCAGTTCATCGCTACCTGGATCACCGCACTGGTCAAGCCCAGGCCTACCGCACTGAACAGCAGCAACCAGGAAAACCCCGGCAATGCCTCACCCATCGGTACTACCATCAGGAAAGACAACAACGACGCCGTGGCCAGTTGCACCACGGTTACCCGGCGTACATCCACCTGGCCCGCATAGGCGCTGATCAGAATGATCTCGGCCGCGACCGCCATCGCACAGATCAACGTGGCTATTTCACCGGGGCTGAAGTTAAACGAGGCCCCCGCCGGCCCGGTCAACAGCATCAACCCGGTAAACGCCAACATAATGCCAATGCTTGGCATCAGTGCCGGACGCCGTCCCAGGACCAGCCACTGCAACAACGGCACGAATGGCACATACAAGGCGGTGATAAAGGCCGATTGGCTGCTCGGGATGCTCTGCAGCCCAATGGTCTGCAACCCGTAGCCAAACATGATCGACACACCAATGAAGACGCCGGCCTTCAGTTCCAGCACAGTCAGGTCGCGCAGGGTACGCAAGGTAAAGAAACCCACCACAAGGGTTGCCGCCGCAAACCGCAGGCCGACAAAAAACATCGGCCCGCTGACAGTCATGGCGTGTTGCACCAGCAAAAAGGTGCCCCCCCAGATCATGGTGATCACCACCAGGATGCATTCGGCTTTACTGAAACGGTTGAAACGCGAAGGGGAGTTCGGGGCGGTCATGGCGGCTCGGTCTTGCAAGGGGAAAGCACGGACCGCACAATGCGCCGCACTGCTGGGCAGTATACTGCGCACACCCACCTATTGAGCAATATAGTGCACAAAGAAAATCCGCAACGGGCTTCGGTCCTGCAGCACGTCAGCCAGAACGTCCGTCGCCTGCGTCACGCCGCCGACCTGAGCCAGACCGCGCTCTCGGAAAAGTCCGGGGTCAGCCGGCGCATGCTGGTGGCGATTGAGGCGGGGGAGAAGAACGTCAGTTTGTCCACTCTAGACCGTGTGGCCGAAGCGTTGGAGGTGGCGTTCAGCGACCTGATCCAGGCGCCAGATGCGCCTGACCACAGCCGCATCAATGAGCTGGCCTGGGCCGGTGATGTTCCCGGTAGTAAGGCGGTGTTGCTGGCCAAAGCCAACGCCCGGCGCGAAGTGGAACTGTGGGAGATGCGCCTGGAACCCGGTGATCGCTACAGCCCCGAGCCGGATCCGGACGGTTGGAGCGTGCAACTGTTTGTGTATGAAGGTGCACTGACCCTGGTTCTGGACGGCGAAGAGAAAACCGTCGCCGCCGGTGAGTTCTATATGTTCGCCAGCCGCCAATCCCACGGCTATCGCAATGATGGCGACGTGGCGGTGTGCTTCGTGCGTACGGTGGTGATCTAGACAGTGAGGGCCAACCTGCATGAGTGAATCCACGCGCAACGCCGATGTCCTGATCATCGGCGGCGGCCTGAGCGGCACGATGCTGGCGGTTCAACTGCTGCGTTTGCCAGGCGCACGGCGCATCCTGGTGATCGAGCCGCGTGCTGAACTGGGGCGGGGTGAGGCTTATAGCGCCGTCGAGCTGGGCCACACCTTGAACGGCAACGCGGCGCGCATGAGTGTCGACCCTGACAATGCCGACGACCTGACCCAATGGCTCACCGACTACATCGGCGCCGGTGGTTGGCCAGAGTCGGACCAACAGCATGTGCCCATCAGTGAACTATTCCCGCCACGGGGGATTTTTGGTTTGTATGCCCAGCAGCGCTTGGCGCAGGCCAAGGCGCTGTCCACGTCGACCGTCGAGCATATCCGCGCCGAAGCAGTCGACCTGCAAGTCGATGCCACCTCCGCGCTGTTGACCCTTGATAAGGGTGAGCAACTGCGTGGCACCTGCGCGGTATTGGCCACCGGCATGTTCCCGGCAGCGCGCACACCGCAAACCGAATCCACCGGCTTGAACGCCGCAGCGCTGGACCCGTGGGACGTGCAAGCGATGACCCAGCTCGACGCGCATTCAACGGTGCTGATCATCGGCTCCGGGCTGACCATGGTCGATGCCGTAGTCTCCCTGGAACAGGTCGGGCATCGCGGGCCCATCGAGGTTTTTTCGCGCCACGGCCTGTTGCCCCATGTGCGCCGGCAACCGCCGAGTTGGGAAGACTTCCTGGCCGCAAACCACCGCCTGCGTAGCCCACGGCAATTGCTGCGTGAGGTGCGGCGCCAATGCCGGCTAGCGCTTGAGCAGGGCATCGACTGGCAAGCGCCGCTGGACACGGTGCGCAGTCATATCGCGCGTTTATGGAGCCAGGCCAGTGAGGCACACAAACGCCAATTCGTGCGGCATGTACGGCCGTGGTGGGAAAGCCATCACCACCGTTCACCGCCGTTGAGCGCGCAGTTGGTGGCGCGGTTGCAGAGAGAAGGGCGGTTGCGGATTCGCGCAGCGTCGTTCAAAGGCTTGGTGCCGTCGGATGATGGAGTTGCCATTGCGGTGCGCCTTCGTGGCGAGCAAGGGCTCACCCATATTTCGGGCGCGGCGCTGATCAACTCCAGCGGCATCGAATACGACTGGCGCCGCGTGGCCCGGCCGTTGCCGCAGCAACTGCTCAAGCGTGGGTTGATCCAGCCCGGGCCGTTGGCGTTGGGGATTGCGGCGGATGCGTGCGGTGCGGTGCTGAATGCCCACGGCCAGGTCAGCCCGCGACTGTTTGCCATGGGGCCGCCGTTGCGCGGGATGTGGTGGGAGAGCACGGCGGTGACAGATGTGGCGCTCCAGGCCAAGGCGCTGGCCGCCAAGCTGACACAGAACTGAATGTGGGAGGGGGCTTGCTCCCGATGAGGGCGTGTCAGTAGATACATTCGTGGCTGATGCACCGCTATCGGGAGCAAGCCCCCTCCCACATGTTGATCTGCGGTTAGCTGGAGGTTTTCACAAAGCCTGGCTCGAGTCCGAATACCTCAACGCCCTGGGGCGTCGATTGCCCGGTAGTGACCTTTACTCGCTCCACCGGCTTGTCCATCGCCGCCCGATACTCCACCGTCATATCCGGCTGGATCGCCTGGCTGGGAATCACGATCGCCTGGTCATTGTTATAGGTGACGATGGTCAATCGCGCGCTCATGCCCAGGCGCACCCGCTGCAACTGCTGCGGCGTCAGCCTGGGGATCGACAAGGTCACCGGAAACTGCGCGCTGCCCTGGCTGTCGCTGGCGATGGCCAAGCCACTGACCACACTGACCGAGCCCGTCAGCCGTTCGCCATCAAACCCATCGCCCATCACTTCTACCGCCTGGCCCTGATGTAACTGGTTGATATCCAACTCTGAGACCTTGGCGACGATTTTCAGCCGTTCGATATTGGCCAGCCCGAACAGCACCTGGCCCTGGCTGACCTTGCTGCCGGCCTGTACCGGCGCATTGCTGTTGCCGCCACTTTGGGCGGAGCTGGTGCTGCCGGGTGCAGGCACCACGATGCCTGAGAAGGGTGCCTTGACCTCTTTGCCTTCGAGCAGTTTTTGCAAGGCTTCGTACTTCACCGTGGCATTGGTCAATTCCATCTCGGCGATCTGTCGGTATTCGCCCTTGCCTTGGTCCTGGGCCTGTTGCAGCTCACTGCGTGCCGCCACCAGGTCCAGTTGCTGCTGCTGGGTTTGCTGCTTGAGATCGTCCAGTTCGTTGCGCGGAATGATGCCGCGTTTGAACAGGTTTTCGCTTTCTGTGAGTTTGCGCTGGGTGTTGCCAGCGGTCATTTCAGCAGTGCGCAAGCTGCGGCGGGCGCGGCTGACGGCGGGGCTGCTGTCCCAGTCCTGCATTTCCTGCACGGTGCGCCGGGCCTTGAGTTGGGCAGAGAGGGCATCGCGCAGTTGCACTTCAAGAGTGGCCGGGTCCATGCGCAACAGCACCTGGCCGGCCTCGACTCGCTGGCCTTGTTCGACCAGGTTGGCCAGCACGTTGCCGTCAAACGGTGCGGTCAGCGTGACAGTGGTGTCGGGCTCGATCTTGCCCACCAGGCCGATCTGGTGCACCAGCGGGTCAGGCTTCACCGCCAGCCACTGCTCGGCCGTGCCCGCCTGTTCGGCGCCGCTGCGTTGGCTGAGCAGGCCGATGGCCGCACCGGCCAACAGCAGGATCAAGGCAACGGCGAGCAGGCGTTTTTTATTAGTAGTCATTGAGGGCGATTTCCCAACTTTCCAGCGTCATGCCCAGGGTCAGATCGAGCTGGGTCTGGGCGTTCAAATAAGCGATCAGCGCATTGAGCTGGGCATTTTCGGCGTTGCGCAGGTCGGTCTCGAAGCTCAAGACCTGGAAGTTGGTGGAACGCCCGGCACTGAGTTTTTCCCGCTCGATCTCGATCTTGCGCCGCGACAACTCCACGGCGCGCTTGGAAATTTCATATTGGCGCCAACGCGTGCCAAGGTCACGCACCACATTGTTGACGTTACGTTCCAGCTCCTGGCGAGCGTCGGTAATGCGGATTTCCTGGTCCTCCACATTCACCCGCGCACGCACTTCGGCCTGGCGAGTGCTGATATCGCCGATGGGGATCTGCACCTGCACGCCAGCGTAGCTGTCCCAGGTGCGGTTGTTGTTGTGGCCGTTGTCGTTGTCGGTGGCAGCGCGCACCTGATTGGCGCCGGCGACCAAGTCCACCTGCCAGCGCCCGGAGTCCTTGGCGATCACCAGGTTGAGGTCGGCCTGCTGGCTGCCCAGCAGCGCGGCGAGGTATTCCGGTTGCTGGTTCTGCGCCAGGTTGAAGGCTTGGCGTTTGTCGATCTCCATGGGGTTGGCTTCCAGGGCCTCGGTGGCGCGCACCGGCGTCGACAGGTCCAGGGCCAGCAGGCGCAGCAAGGCCAGGCGGCTGGTGTCCAGTTGGTTCTGGGCTTCTTCCACGCCCAGTTGCTGGGTAGCGATGTCGGCTTCGGTCTGCACGATCTCGAACTCAGCCATGCGCCCGGCGCTGATCAGCGCCTTGTTCACGTCCAGCAGTGTATTGGAGCGCTTGAGCGCTTCCTGCACGATCACCAGTTGCTCCTGGGCGCGCAGCAATTGGCGGTAGGTGGCGATGATCTGGCTGATGGTCTGTGCCACGGTGGCCTTGAGGTTCAAGCGATTGGCCTGCTCGGCCAGGCGCGACAGGCGTAGCGGTGCGGTGGTGGCGTCCCAGCCGGCCCCGCGCATCAGCGGTTGGATGATCGCCAGGTCAAGGCCGTCGCTGCGGTAGCGGCCGGCCCGGTTGGCAGTGTTCAATTGCTGGGTCCAGGCCATGCTCAAGCGCGTGCCGTATTCGCCGAGCAGGCTGCTGGTCGGCGCCACGTTGGCGTTGCGCGCATTGTCCTGGGAACCCCGGGTGGTGCGGTAATAACTGTTGAGGGTGAGCTTGGGGTTGAACACATCTTCGGCAACGCGCAGGTCGAACTTCTGCGCCACCCGTTGCAGGTAAGCGCTGCGGATCGCCGGGTTGTTGCGCAGGCCCAGGTACACGGCGTCGCCCAGGGTCATGGTAGTTGCCTGGGCATTCAGTGACACGCCGCGCTCGTAGCCGCTGCGGGTGGTACTCGGCGCTTGCGGGTTGACCACCACGTCTGCGGCCATGCACGGCAGGCAGATCAGCATAAGGAGCAGCAGGCATTTATTCATCGCGCAGGGCCTCAACCGGCTGCAACCGCGAGGCCGACACTGCCGGGTAAATGCCAAAGAACAAACCGACCAGCAACGTACTGCCAACCCCCAAGGGCAGGGCGGCGACCGCCAGGGCAAATGCCCAGCCTGACAGCCATGCATACAGCCATGCGGCGGTCATGCCCAGTACTGCGCCGCACAGCGCACCCACGGCGGTGAGCGTGACGGCTTCGAGCAGGAACAGGTTGCGGATATCCCGCTGGCGCGCGCCCAAGGCCATGCGGATGCCGATCTCGCGACGGCGTTCCGAGACGTTCATCAACATCACGTTCATCACCCCGACGCCGCCGCCGACCAGGGAGATCGCGCCGAGCGCCAGCAGCAGGTAGGCGAAGGTACGACTCTGGCGGGTCATGCCATCGATCATTTGCTGGGGCACGGTGATGTTGACGTCGTGGTCGCTGAGTTGCGGTTGCAGCGCGGCGGCGGCGTCGCGGGCGATACGCTCCATGTCCTGCCCCGGTGCTGCGCGGATGATCACGTTGCTGATCTGCGGGCTGGCATAGATGCGGCGCATGCCCTCGGCCGGGATAAACAACGATTCGTTGGCCTGCACCGGCATCAGCATGGCCCGGGGTTGGTCATGCAGGATGCCCACGATCAGAAACAGGTAGTCGTTGATGCGCACACGGTCGCCCAGTTTCAGCGGGTCGCCCGGTGCGCCGAGGGCCTGGGCGAGTTGGTCACCAATTACCCCGTAGGTTTCGTTGGCGTCGAACGTTGACAGGAAACGTCCCTCGCGCACGATCAGGCGCATGGCCGCGTGGATCTGCGGCGTGCTGCCGACAAAGTTGGCATTGGTGGTACGCCCATGGAACACGATGGGCCCGCTGAACAGGCTGAGCGCGCCGATATCGGCGATGCCCGGCACCGCCAGGCGCACGGCGTCAAGGTCGAGCCGGGCGTGCATGGGCACGCTGCTGCTGCCCTTGGGCGGGAACTGGGCGATGAGGGTATCGGTGCCCATGTCCTTGAAAATCATCGCCGCATCTACCGCCGCGTTGTGGCCGATATTGATCAGCGCGACCACCGAGGAGCTGCCGATCACGATGCCCAGCAGTGCCAGGATCGAACGTTTGCCCAGGGTGCGCAGGCTGATAAACGCTTCATGCAGCAGTTGGCTGAGGCTCTGCTCGACCCGCAGGCTCATAGGCGCCCGGCCTCATGCACCACGCCATTGCGCACCAGGATCTTGCGCTTCAGGCGCTCGGCAATGTGGGCATCGTGGGTGACGATGATCAGCGTGACCTGCTGCTCGCGGTTGAGGGCCAGCAGCAGGTCCATGATCTCCTGGGCGGTGGTGCTGTCAAGGTTGCCGGTGGGTTCGTCGGCCAGGATTACCGAAGGCTTGCCGACCAAGGCGCGGGCAATGGCGACGCGCTGGCGCTGACCGCCGGAGAGGTCAGCAGGGCGATGGTGGGCGCGATCGGCCAGGCCGACTTGCTCGAGCATGCATTGTGCGTGTTCCACCGATTCATGCCGCGACATACCGCGATAACTCAAGGGCAGCGCGACATTGTCCTGGGCACTCAGGCGTGGCAGCAGGTTGAAGCTCTGGAATACGAAACCGATCTGCTGGTTGCGAATCGCTGCCAGTTCATCGGGGGTTGCACTGAAAATATCGTGGCCGGCAAAGTGGTACTGGCCGCAGTTGGGCAAATCCAGCAGGCCGAGGATATTCAACAGGGTGCTTTTGCCGGAGCCGGAAGCGCCGAGAATGCCGCAGCTGTCACCGCGGGCGATGGACAGGCACACGTCATTGAGAATGCTCAGCTCTTGCCCGGCGAGCTGATAACGCTTGCCGATGCCTTGCAGGGAGATCAAGCCTGGGTGCGTGGGGGTGTCTGTCATCATGACTACGCCTGCAGTCTCGACGGTACCGCCATGCCCCTGAAAATCTTTGTAACAAGTTCGGGAGCTGCCTGTACGCGTCACGGACTGGTTTTATTTCTTGTTTTTAAAATATTGTTTGAATAGTACCTGCGTTCAATCTGCTTCGCCAGCCATGGATTTAGAGCGGTTTTACCCTTTGAAACGATTTTCCGAACGCAGGTTTCGGACGGGTAAAAATGCTTTCGATAGACGTCGATGGCCCGGTTATACAGGCTTTTAGTGATATGGAGGAGTGTCACCACTTGCTTTCGACGGGCCGCACCGGTATAAAAAATCAAATTATTTTTTAAAACATTATTTCCGCCGTGGAACCCATATGGTCGCGAAGAAACTCAGCGCTCCAAACGTTACCAAGACTCGACTGCTGGATGCGACAGAGGCTCTCTTCATCAAGTACGGCTATGACGCCGTATTGCTACGGCAGATTACCGAACGTGCCCAGGTCAACCTGGCGGCGGTGAACTATCACTTCGGGGACAAGGATTCCCTGATGAAAACCCTGCTGATGCAACGCCTGGAGCCGCTCAACGAGCAGCGCCTGGAGTTGCTCGCCCGTTGTGAGGCCGAATCCGACGGCCCGCTGGATTGCGATACCTTGCTCGGCGTGCTGTTTGCCCCGGCCATGGGCCTGGAACGCAGCGACCCGGCCAGTGGGGAAGGGCGCTCGTTCATTCGCTTCCTCGGCCGGGTCTACAGCGACACCTCGCCGTTTATCCAGGAATACCTCAAGGTGCATTACCAGCCGGTGTTCCAGCGTTTCTTTGAAGCCTTCGCCCTGGCCTTGCCGGATCTACCGCGCAATGAACTGGGCGTGCGCCTGCAATTTGCCCTCAAGGCGATTTCCGGGGTGATGGCCGGCACCGAACTGCGCCTGCTGATGAACTCCATGAGCCTGGGCCGCCCGGCCACGGACGCCGAGGTGATGGCCAAGTTGATCACGTTGGTGTCGGCGGCGATTCGCGTGCCGCAGCAAAGCCCGGAAGCGGAAACCGCGTTGGCCAGGGTGTTGGATACCCAACGGGCGATTCGCGAACAGGCCACGCGCTGAAGCCAAGCCCTTGTAGGAGCGAGCTTGCTCGCACAAAACGTCAACGATAACGCGGGCATTTTGGTTCACCGCGGTGTGATTGCGTTCTTCGCGAGCAAGCTCGCTCCTACAAAGGCGGGGCTTTGCCTTTGTCAAAACGCACACAAAAAAAAGCCCGCTGGGGCGGCGGGCTTGATGTGCAACGTTTGTAACGGATGAGGCTTCACCCTACGTCCCAGGATGTGAATAAAACGTGAAAAATATGTAAGAAGAAGTGTGAATGTGCGGCGGTTGTATTCACGGCAATTTTGCTTGATGCGTTACCACTCGTCGCCACTGTCAATTTTCACAGCTAGACGCACCCTCTCAGACAGCTGTTTGACCTACCTGGCCCCCCACGCACCCAGCCACCCTGCGTTTCTTCCGCCAGGAGAGTACTCCATGTCTGACTATCCTCTTAATCCCGACAGTGATCGGGTCCCCGCTTCTGATAACGCTGCATTTCCCGTCGCCTGCACACCAAAGCGAGGGCGGTCTTCCCTTGCGGTTACGCCACGCGCTGAGGACCTGGATCATCCTTACTCCGCATATCCTGCGATTCTTCTGCTTACCGTCTACCCTGAAGCTGCGGTCTACGGCCTGGGCATCCGGCATGTGCGCCCCTATGCGCTGTTCGTGTTTGAACGATGGCTGAATATAAACAGCTACGATTATTTTGCCTTTTACCTTAACGACCTCGTGTACTCGGCAGCCGACGATCTTGTCGAGGACCCCAGCCTTGATCGCCAGACCCTGGCGATTCCCGAAGAGTTTTTTGCAGAGCTTTTGCATGGAGATCCTGAAAATCCTAAAGAGATAGTGCAAAGCTATGGCCGAGTACTGCGGGCAGGGACCCTTACCGAAAGCACCTCCCCCCCTCAACCCATTCTGATCAAGATCACTCGCCCGGGTGGCACCGATACCGACCCGGGCAGCCCGTGGCATACCGGGTTGGTCATGCATGTCGACGGGTTCCCCGAAGGCGCGAGCATCGGCGCGGGTGATGTCGTAAGCGGCTTGTGGTGCATCGTTGAATCGTATGAAGACATCCGCCAGAACGATGTGATCGAGCTGTCCTGGGACGGTATTTTTGTCCTGCATACAGTGAGCCCCGCTGAAGCGGCGGGAGGGGCGCCGATCCGGGTCTTTGTAAGTAAGTCGATCATTGATCAGGGCGGGCAACTGGGCACCTTGACCCTGCGCTTTCGCGTGCGGGATGTGGTCGAGAATTTTTCCGGCGAAAAGTATCAGTATTCCAAACCCTATTTTCTCGAAGCCGAGCTGGATCCCAGCCTGCTGGGAGCGCCGATTTTCCTCGTGGACGGCGACGAGCTTCTTCATCCTCGACAGATCGACTTCGACACCCAAAGTGACTCGACCTTCGAAATCCTCATCCTGACCGACCGCCAGTTTCCCACGCCTAACCCCCGGCATCAGGTCACCGCTCTATTGCTCTGCATGCTGGACGACGGGACCATCCTGCCTATCGAGTTAGGGCCTGTGACCGACAATAACTTGGGTTTTACTCTTATTCCTGTCGACGCTGAGATTATTGAGCAAGTGATCGGTGGCTCTTTTCGGGTTGAATTCCTTTGGGAAACTGCTGGCGGTGAGTACCTGGGGGAATCTGGCAGCATCACGATCACGGTCGTCGGTACCAAGGTGTCAATGCCGGCCCCCAGCGTCAGCCCTATCGAATTGGGTTTGATTCCGGCCGGCGAGCCCATCACGGGCACCATTCCTCATTACGAACCCCACAATCCAGGCGTGTGGGAAACGCTGTATATCATCCACATTCCGCCGGGCGGGGGGAGCGCGATCATCCATAGCCAGTCACAACTGGCGGGCTCACAAGGCGGCACCTACACCGTTAGCGCTGCCGAGATGGAACAGTTCAACGGGCGGGGTGATATCCAGATTTACTACGAAACCAACGATGGTGCCGTCCATATCCTGGGAGGCGGTGCATTGGCGATTCGTCAATCGGCGATGCTGGGCGCGCAAGTCGGTGAGCGCGAGGCTGACATGCCGGCGCCACGGTTGCAGGGTGCTATCGGTAACAACGTCGACCCTGCCGACGTGCCGGGCAGCGACGTATTGATCACCTTTCCCTACCTGTTGACTCAGAACGGTGACAAGCTTCACTGGACGTGCATCGGCTCGGGCCTTGGCGGTTCCATCAGCGGCACGATCGACATCAACGGCGTGACCGCAGGCAAGGAACTGCCCTATCCGGTCACCCGCGATATTCTGGATAAAAACAACAACGGCAGCCTGCGCATCTCCTATAGCCTGGAACGAGCGGGCCCACCGCGGGTGGTGCTGCGCTCGGAAGTGCTGGCGCTCACCGTGGGCAAGGGCGTGCAGTTGGACCGGCCGATCATCGAGGGGGCCTCGATCTCTCCCGATGAACTCAACCCGTTGGCGGCCGTGAATGGCACACGCGTGAGAGTGAAGTTTCGGCCGATGCTGGCCACCGATTGGATTACCGTCGATTGGCTCACTGTCGATGGTCACGGTAGCGTCGAGAAAAGAGTCTACGGCGACCCAACGACCAACGAAGTCAGTGTGTTGATCGACCCTCGCACCATCGCTCAAGGGATTCGTGACGGCGGCAATACCATTAATGTGCAATATCACTTCCATCGTGGCACGTTCCCGTATGAGTCCCTGATAGTCCCCCTGCGGCTGCTGCCGCTGACGGGGTTGCCGACGCCGACCATCGAAGGCTTCAGCGGACCGATTCTGGAGGTGTCGCGACTCAGCCCGCTCGCGCGTACCTATATCCCGGTGTAGAGCTTTATCCATGCCGCCCAGTTGATATGGATGACGTACGAAAGTGGCGGCGTGGTTATCGAAGAAACCTACACCGCCAACGAGGTCACGGCCGAGGGCGAGCGCAATGGGATCAACCCACCCACGCCCGTGGATAAGATCAAGCTGCTTGAGGACGGCGCAGACTTGACGATCAAGTTCTGGGCCAGCCTGGCGGAAACGCCGGACCAGAGAGACTCCGTGCTGTTTGGTGTGCGTCATTACACCATCCAGGCCCTGCCAGGAGTTTTGCCGCATCCGTTTATCAATGGCACCACCGATACCGGGCCGAATGTGACGGTGGACCCGCTAGGGATTGAGCACAATACGACGGTGACCGCTCGCTATGCCGGTATGAGTGGTCGAGATAAGATCACGCTTGAATGGTTTTTTGCAGACGGCACCCATCATTCAGTCACCCTGGATGGATTGGATGGCGGTGAGGTGGTGTTCAACCTCACTGCGGATAAAGTCTTGCATCGCAGCGTGAACAGCACGGTGTGCTTGAAGTATTCGGTAGTGCGCGATGGCGCGGGAGACCCTATTCCGTCGCAGGTGCAGACGGTGAGGGTCAATACGATTCCTGCTGCCAGTTTGCCGCAGCCACGGATCAACAACATTGCTTCTGGCGGTACGCTGGATGTCAACAATTTCGCGGGTAACGCCACGGCTGCAGTGCCCAAATGGTCGTTGAGTCACCCAGGGCAAAGGGTCTGGCTGATTTGCAGCAGTGCAGGCGTAACCCCGCTAACTGTTCTCAATGGTGTGGCAATCACCGCAACAGAGTCTCTTAATGGGCTTGCAAACAAGGCAGTACTGCGTAGTTGGCTGAAGCGCATAACTAATGGCAGACAAATAACGATAACCTGTGAGGTAACGTTTGACGGCAGTAATGATAAGTTAAAAGCTGTTATTTTTAAAAGTGCTCAATATATCAAGACAGACCCTTGGACAGATGCCGGCCATTACTTTAACACTGGAAATTTAGGCGGATGGACTTTAGGAAGAGGCGGTCTGGGCGCTACGTTTGGTGTCCTTGGTTTGTTTGTGGATACTCCCCATCCCTCTAATGCTGGCGCAGTGATCTCAAGGACATTTAACTTTAATAGAGTGCATCGCTATAGCATCAGTTATTACATCGGGAGCGTTAGTCCGCCCGGTGGTGTCCCGCCCATCACGGCTGTTCTCGTGGGCTCGCAGGTTGCTATACCGAAATTTACAGTTCCAAATTCCGGCTATATTGAAGGCCAACAAAATTTGTCCTTCATACCGGCGGCTAACGGGCCGGCTTCCGTTGTGCTTCATAACTATCAAGATCTAGGGGGCGGTTCAGGCTCTCAAGGGGGCAATGACTTTCACGTCTACTACATAGGCGTATATCGCCTCGATTAAATGAAAAATGAGAGTAAGAAGTAACGCGCAATGAAAAGGGGTGGATCTATTTTATTTATGGGTCAGTCCTAACTAAAAGCGGAACAGATCTATTCAAGATAGATCTGTTCCGTTTTTGCTGTGATATCAAATCTTCCAGCGCGCCGAACTTCTGAAGAGCCGCTCGCGCATCCCATCAATATTCGCGGCCAGTTGCAGCGTCAACAGCCGGTAGCCGTCCAGCCCGTTGTGTACCGGGGCCTCCAGCAACGTGACGTTCGGTGTGACACTACCCGATCGCTCCAACCGCTCCGTCACCCCCGACTTCAACGCCCGCGCCATCCCCACCAACTGCACCCGAATCTGCCGATGCTCGGCCTTCAACATCACTTGCATGCGTGCCGTCGCCTGTTCATCGCGTGGGTCTGGCCGTGTATTGCCGAGAATCTCCAGGGTGCTGATGCACATGCGCAAATGACGCTGGATCGCGTCCAGTTCGGTCATGGAAATACGCACTTCCTTGGACACCGACGGCATCAATGAACGCAGTTGCACCATCGCCGCGTTCAAGCGGTTGAGCAGCTTGAGGTGTTCATCGTCGGTCACCGATTGGCCATTGATGATCCGGCTGTAAATTTGCGCGCAATCGCGTAACGCGCTGGCCAGGTTGTAGCGCCACGAGTACACGGCGTACAGCGGCAGGGCGAAGGAAAACGCCAAGGCCAGCACGATGCCGATCAGGATGTCGACGGTGCGCCACAGGCCATCCGAGATCGGGTTGTCCCCGTGGCCGGCGACGATGAATACCGTGATGGCCGACAGCAGCGCGATGTAACCGCCTTTGCCGATGGCGTGATAGGAAAAGAACCCGCACACCACCGACATCAACAGGTAGGTCAACAGCGGCAGGCCAAAGTAAGCCTGTTGCACCACCAGCAGCAAACCGACGCTGGCACCGATCAAGGTGCCGTAGGCGCGCTCCACGGCTTTCTTGCCGATATTGCCATGGTGCTGCAACCCGCCGATCACGATCAGCATGGTCACTGACGCCCATTCCCCGTGTGGCAGATTGAGGCCGGTGGTGAGCAGGATAGTCGCCAGCAAACCCACAGACACGCGCGCGGCGTGGATCAGCTTGGCGTGGCGAAAGCGGCGGTACGGGTCGAGCAGGGGGCGCAGCAGGCGCCGGGCAAAAAAGGGCAGATTCATCGGTACTAAAGGGGCCTCGTTCATCAGGGCAAACCGGGTCGAATGTGGGAGGGGTTTTCCCCTCCCACAGTTTGAACCGAGGTGGACTTAGAAAATGTAGTCGGTGGTCAGGAAGCTCGAGTCACGGTTGCGCAGGATATCGCTGACCAACGCCTTGTTGCTCTCCTGGAACTTGGTCGCGACCAAGGTGCGGATCGAAAACACACGCAAGGCGTCATGCACCGACAACGTGCCCTCGGCCGAGTTCTTGCGGCCGTTGAACGGAAAGGTGTCCGGCCCGCGCTGGCACTGCGCGTTGATATTGATGCGGCCGACCTGGTTGGCGAAGGTGTCTACCAGGCGCCCGACCTCGACGGGGTTGGTACCGAAAATGCTCAACTGCTGGCCGAAGTCCGAGTCCAGCACGTAGTCGATCACGGTCTCCAGGTCGCGGTAGGGCACGATCGGCACCACCGGGCCGAATTGCTCTTCGTGGTACACGCGCATCTGTGGGTTCACCGGGTACAGCACCGCCGGGTAGAAGAATGAACCACGGCTACTGCCACCTTCGGCATTCACAACCTTGGCGCCATGTCGGGCCGCATCGGCCACCAGTTCGTTGAGGTAATCCACTTTGCCCACTTCCGGCAGTGGCGTCAGTGCTACGCCGTCGTCCCAAGGCATACCGGGCTTGAGCGTGGCCAGCTTGGCGTTGAATTTCTCGATAAAGCGCTCGACCACGTCTTCATGCACAAACAGGATTTTCAACGCGGTGCAACGCTGGCCGTTGAACGACAGCGAGCCGGTGACCGCTTCGCTCACGGCATTATCCAGGTCCACTTCGGGCAGCACGATCCCTGGGTTTTTTGCATCCAGCCCCAGCGCTGCGCGCAAACGGTGTGGCTTGGGGTGCAGCTTTTTCAAATCACTGGCGGCCTTGTTGGTGCCGATAAACGCAAAGATATCGATCTTGCCGCTGGCCATCAGCGCGCTCACGGTTTCGCGGCCGCTGCCATAGATCACGTTGATCACCCCGGCCGGGAAGCTGTCGCGGAATGCCTCCAGCAATGGGCGGATCAACAGCACACCGAGCTTGGCCGGCTTGAACACCACGGTATTGCCCATGATCAATGCCGGGATCAGCGTGGTGAAGGTCTCGTTCAATGGGTAGTTGTAAGGCCCCATACACAATGCCACGCCCAGGGGCACGCGGCGGATTTGCCCGAGTGTGTCCTGTTCCAGCTCGAAGCGGCTGCTGCGGCGATCGAGTTCCTTGAGGGCATTGATGGTGTCGGTGATGTAGTCACAGGTGCGGTCGAATTCTTTCTGCGAGTCCTTGAGGTTTTTACCGATTTCCCACATCAGCAGCTTCACCACCGCGTCGCGCTGTTCGCGCATACGCCGCAAGAATGCTTCGACATGCTGGATACGCTCGGCCACGCGCATCGTCGGCCATTCACCCTGGCCACGGTCATAAGCGCGTACGGCAGCATCGAGGGCGGTGAGGGCGGTGTCGGCATCCAGCAGCGGTGTGCTGCCGATATGCACACGTTCATCCCCCAGTTGCACGGGGCTTTGCACCCGGGCGAGCGCCCCGTTCCACACCTGCAACTGGCCGTCGACCAGGTAATCACGCTGTTCAATGGGTGCCGTCAGGCGAAATTGCTCAGGAATCTGGGCGACGGAGGTGGGAAACAGCTCGGCGAGCAGGTTGCTGGTGGTCATGTCGCTACCCCTGGAATAGTTGCAAAACATGACTAGAGAGTCACCCAACTAGCGGCGCTAAGGCAAGGCTTGCGCGCATTCTTGTTCGCAGTATCGCGTGCGCCGGGTAAACTGCGCGGCTTTTCAGAAGGAGTTCACATGAGTCAGTACCAGCCGGGCATCCTTGCCGCACCGGTGCCTTTGCAGGCCCGCCATCTGTTTTTCGCCATTGAATCCCTGCAAGCTGTGCCGGCTGCGCTCGATGCGCTGGTGCAGTCGACGGACGCGACGGCCGTGGTCGGTTTCGGTGAGCCGCTGGTAAAGGCGCTGGGTGCTGAGATTGAAGGGTTGCGGGCATTTCCCGCTGTCAGCGGCCCGGGTGCGCACAATCCGTCGACTCAACAGGCGCTGTGGGTCTGGCTACACGGGGTGGACCGTGGCGAGTTACTGCTGCGCAGCCGCGCGCTTGAAAAAGTCCTGGCCCCGGGTTTTCGCCTGGTGCAATCGACCGAAGGCTTCCGCTACAAGACCGGTTTTGACCTGACCGATTACGAAGACGGCACCGAAAACCCCCACGACGATGCCGCCGTGGAAGCCGCCTTGACCGACAGCGGCGCCAGCTTTGCCGCGATCCAGCAATGGCAGCACGACCTTGACGGCTTCGCCGCGCTGCCTGCCCAGGAGCGTGACCACATCATCGGCCGCCGCCATGGCGACAACGAAGAACTCGACGACGCCCCCGAGTCCGCGCATACCAAGCGCACAGCCCAGGAAAGCTTCACCCCGGAGGCCTTCGTGGTGCGCCGCTCCATGCCCTGGGCCGAGAATGGCCAGGCGGGGTTGATGTTCCTCGCGTTTGGCCATTCCTTCGATGCATTTGAAGCGCAGTTGCGCCGTATGAGCGGGTTGGAGGATGGCATTGTCGATGGCTTGTACCGCATCAGCACGCCGTTGACTGGTGGTTACTACTGGTGCCCGCCGGTCAAAGATGGGCATCTGGATCTGGGCCAGGTGTTTAAAACTCCACAGCTTTAAAACTGTGGATAGGGCGCTTGCAGGGCGAACATGAAAGATTCGACAGCCAGTCAACCTGGCACTGAAAAAAACGGCGCCTGCCCGTAATCTAAGCGTCTTTACTGCCTGTGTGGATTATCCATGTCTTCTGTTGCCGATGGGTTGCCCCTCAATAAACGCCTGCCGGCCGTGGTCGCGCTGTCCCTGGGGATCGGCATGGCGACCCTGGACACTGCCATCGTCAACACCGCGTTGCCGACGTTGGCCGAAGGCATTGGCACCGATTCGGCTTCGGTGATCTGGGTGGTCAATGCCTATCAACTGGCGATTATCGCCACGGTGCTGCCATTCGCGTCGTTGAGCGATGTGTGGGGGCATCGGCGGGTCTACCTTGGCGGGTTGCTGCTGTTTATCGTCTCGTCACTGTTCTGCGGGTTGGCCGGTTCGCTATTGACCCTCACCGCCGCACGGGTGGCGCAGGGCCTGGGGGCGGCGGCGGTGATGAGTGTCAACACCGCGCTGCTGCGGCATATCTACCCGGTGAAGATGCTTGGGCGTGGCCTGGGCTATAACTCGCTGGTGGTGGGGCTGGCGTTCACCCTGGGGCCCACCGTCGCCTCGGCGATTTTGTCGGTGGCGACCTGGCATTGGCTGTACCTGATCAACGTACCGCTGGGGCTGTTGGCCCTGGGCCTGGGCCTGCGTTCGTTACCGACCTTGCCGATCACCGGTCACGCCTTCGACCGCCTGGCGGCGCTGCTGTGTGCCGGCTTGTTCGCCTTGCTGGTGTTGGGGCTGGGCGCTGCCGTGCATGAGGCGCAAGGGGCACTGACGATGGGGCTGGTGGCGGTGGCGTTGGTATGTGGCGTGTTGCTGCTGCGGCATGAGGCGGGGCACCCGGCGCCGATGCTGGCGGTGGATTTGTTCAAGCGCCCGGTGTTTGCCTTGTCATCCCTGACGGCGATCTGTGCGTTCAGCGCCCAGGGCCTGGCCTTTGTGTCGCTGCCGTTTCTGTTACAGGCGGTGCTCGGCCATAGCCAGGTGGAAACCGGTTTTTTGATGACGCCCTGGCCTGCGGTGGTGGCGGTGATGGCGCTGGTGGCGGGGCGCTTGGCCGACCGCGTGTCCCTGGGCCTGCTGTGCGGCATCGGCTTGTTGATGCTCAGTGTGGGCATGGCCACATTGGCGAGCTTGGGCAGTGGCGCCTCAGCCTTTGATATCGGCTGGCGCATGGCGTTATGCGGTGCCGGGTTCGGGTTCTTCCAGTCGCCCAACCTCAAGGCCTTGATGACCAGCGCGCCCCTTGCGCGCAGCGGTGGTGCCAGTGGCATCGTGGCGATTTCGCGCTTGCTGGGGCAGACGCTGGGGGCGTCGTTGGTGGCTTTGTGTTTTCACCTGTCCCTGGGCAGCGGTCCGCAATATGCGCTGTGGCTGGGGTGTGGCTTTGCCTTGGTGGGCGCGGTGGCCAGCGGCCTGCGTCTATTGCCTTATCAACACGAGGCTTAGGCCTTGTAAAACTCGCAGCGAGAAGGCTAGTGTGGCGGTCTGAATATTTCTGAATGTTTCAGCTTTATGCCCAGCCTGGCCCAACGCACTGCCGATATCAATTCCCGCCGCGCTGCTTTGACCCTTGGTTTTTGCCTGCCCAGCGACGTATTGCTTTACCTGCTGCTGCCGATGGAGTCCGCGGCGTTTGGTATCACCCTGGCCCAGGCCGGTGTGTTATTGGCCGCCAACCGCCTGGTACGGATCTTCGGCTACCGGCACGTACTGAACTTCTATGCGCGCAACGGCGACCGCCTGACCTGCATGCTCGCCGCCGGTGCCGCAGCGGTGTGCGCGTTGGGTAACTCGATGCTGTCCGGTTTTGCCGCGCTGCTGGGTTTGCGGTTGGTCTGGGGCCTGTGTTTTGCCGCGTTGAACCTCTCGACCCAGGTACTGGCGACGTCCGAGCCGCAAGGCGCCGCCCGCAGGGCAGGGCGTTCGCGGGCGTTGATCGCCTTCGGGCCGATGCTGGCCTTGCCGTTGGGCGGGCTGCTGACCTTATGGGCGGGGCCGCGCCCGATCTTCCTGATTCTCGCCGCTTGCTGCCTGGTGGGGCTGTGGCTCGCCCGCGGCTTGCCCACCAGCGGCCATGATTTGCACAGCACTCCGGGGCGCCGCTTCAAGTGGCCGGACAGCGTGGCGCTATGGTCGTTTATCGAAGGCGTTGCACTGGACGGCTTGTTTATCTTTGGCCTGTCAATTCAGGCGCAGAAGATCATGGGCGGTGATGCGGTGCTGATCGCCGGTGGCTTGATGGGCCTGCGTTACCTGTCGGAATTGCTGCTGAGCCCGTTGGGCGGGCGCGCGGCCCAGCGTTTTGGCGCCACGTCGATGTTGCTGCTGTTTTCGTTCCTGAGCGCCTTGGCTCTGGTGGCGTTCGGCAGTCATTGGGTGATCGCCGGCGCGGCGGCCGTACTGGTACTGCGGGCCCTGCAATTGCCCCTAGTGACCACGCTGGTGGCCGAGCGCAACCCGGGCGCCATGCGCGTGTCGGCATTGGCGTCCAACGCTGTATGGCGCGATATCGGCGCCGGCCTTGGGCCGCTGCTGGCGGGCCTGTTGCTGCCAGTGGCGGCGGCGCCGTGGGTGTTCGGCCTGGCGGGCGCGGCGATCGCCGTGAGCGCGATATTCTGCTGGCGAGCCAAGGTTGCCCACTGACGCAGGCCTGCTGTCTTACGCGCCTTTCAGGCTTTCCAGCCAAGCGGGATCGAGTCGGGGTTGGTCCGTGTCGATGCCCAAAGCCTCCATCTTTGCCTTGTGGGCCTCGATCTCGCCGACCAGTTGCGCCTGGGCGCTGGAGTTGGCGTCCAGCTCATGCATTTGCGTCAGCCCCAGGTGGTAGAAGCGCAACAGCTTGATGGCGACCGGGTCGTTGGCCTGTACCCGCTCCCGGACCTTGTGCATCACATTGGTCACGCTCATCAGGCTGCGCTTGAGCCGCCAGCCGTACACTGCCGGCGCAAGCCAGGGCTGGGTCCAGAAGGGGCCACGCACCAGTGCGACAGTGATCAACACCCCGGCAAATACACCGCCGACATTGAAGCGAAAGTTGTCACCGCCGGGTTCACCGAACAGCATCACCGCCAGGCTCGACAGCAGCATGGCCAGGGCCAGGAACAGCACGGCGACGATCAGCGTGCTGCGGCGGGTCTGTTGACGGTAGGTGACGGGGTCGCAGGGTTTGAGCTCGAACATCCGGGGCAGGTCTCCAGAAAGGGAGCCCATCTTCTCATGGTTGCAGCAATCAAGTTGAACGATGGCTGCGGGCGGTTTCTCTAAACCTGTGAAGCCCCCATGAGGTAAGCCGTCATGTCTGAACACAAGCAGCCACCACCTGGTACACCTGATCCGAACCGCACACCCGGTGAAGAAGAGCGCGACAACGATGCGTCGCGCCCCAATGACCCGAAAGAGCGTAGTTCGGAGCACGATGTCGAGCGCGTCGAAGAAGACCTGGAAAACCTCCACGACAAAGCGCGCCCGCTTTAACAGGAGAATGCAATGAACAAGCGTACCGATGGCCCTCATTCCAACGAACATGCCAGCGGCAAGGATGAGCTGGGCTTCGACCCGGACTCGCCGGATGTGGCAGACCCGCAGGTCGATCCGACAGGTCCCGCTATCGCGCCGTTGGACAAAGAGAATAAGAATGAGGCGAAAAAAAAGCCGCCCTACGATCCGTTGGGCGACTTGAAAAAGTGAACCGAGCCCCGCCATGTGCGGGGCTTTGTTTATTTGGGCGGGGTCCAACTGACATCGGTGATGCCATATTTTTCCGCCCAGGGCCGGGTGGTTTTTTTCACCTGCTCGTGACCCACACGACCGATTCGGCTGACATGGGCAATGTCGGCATCAACGGCCGCCCAATGCCAGGCCTCGGCGTTGTTCATCACTTCGGCGCGCACCACGAAAGACTTGGGTTTACCGTGTAGCTGGTAGTGGATGGTGTAGATTTTTGCGGTACTCATGTTGCCTCCCTGTCTTGTTATAGATGGATAGGCTGACGTTGAAAAAGGTTCATTCAAAATGACAACTTACGCAGGGGCGCGGCATAGTGACGCGCTTGCCCTGCGCCCGAGGATCGCGCCATGCCCACACTTACCGACCGCCGCCTGTACCTGCAACGTCTGGGGTACGACTCGCCACCGGCGCCGACCCTGCAAACCCTGCGCGACTTGCAGTTGCGCCATGTCTGCACCTTTGCCTTTGAAAGCCTGTCGACCCTGATGCATGCACCGGTGCCGATCGACTTGCCCAGCGTCGAGCGAAAGGTGCTGCACGAAGGGCGCGGCGGGTACTGCTACGAGTTGAACCAGTTGTTCCTGGCTCTGTTGCAGGAACTGGGTTTCGACGCCCGCGGCATCACTGGGCGCGTGGTGATCGGCGGGCCACCCGACGCACACACCGGGCGCACCCACCGCCTGAGCCTGGTGACCCTGGACGGTGTGCGCTACATCACCGACGTCGGCTTTGGCGGCATGGTGCCTAGCAGCCCGTTGCAACTGGACACCGACGCCCCACAAGCCACTGCCCACGAGCCCTATCGCCTGAGCTTCAATCAAGGCAGCTACACGCTATGGGCTCAGGTCGGTGAAGAGTGGCGTGGCTTGTATGTGTTCGACTTGCAAACCCAGGCAGACATCGACTACGAAATCGGCAACTGGTACGTCTCCACGCACCCGGGTTCGCCGTTCGTGGGGCAATTGAAAGCTGCACTGCTGGCACCCGGTAAACGCCATACCTTGGCCAACGCCCACTATGCGCTCCATTGCCTGGATCGGCCCAGTGAAAAACGCACGCTAGAGAGTGCCGAGCAATTGCTTGCGTTATTGCGCGACACGTTCGGTATTCGCCTGCCCGAGCAGCCGCAATTTTATGAGGCCGTTGAGCGCCTGGTACGGGCCAATCCTGAAGAATATTGATTTAGAGCCTTCGCTGAACCGTTTTTTCTCCAGATCGGGGCAAATTAATTCGAACCTTTGGCGCAAGCCGGGGTTCGAACCGATTCCTGAATACTTTGCCCACCTGAAAATGGAGATGTAAAACGATGTCCAAACTATTCGGAAAATTCCTCAAGCATTCCTCGCTGCTGGCCCTGGTGACTGCGCCTGGCGTGGTATTCGCAGCGCCGTCCACCGACCCGATTTCCACCTTCGGGATCCTCGGCAGCTATAACGACTTCAAGCTTGAAGGCGGCAGCTCCAGCGACAAGGACCACATGCCTGAAGCAGGCCTGTTCTATAACTTCGGTAACAAGCTCACCGCTGAGTCTGGCTTTATCTACCAGGCCGGTATCGAAGCCAAGTACGGCGAAAAGAGTGATAACAAACTCAAGGAAGGCCAGGCTGACCTCGACCTCGGCTGGCGTGCCGCGCTGGATGCGCGCAACTTTGTCGACGTGATCGTCGGCGGTGGCTACAGCTGGACGCGCTACGAGCCGGATACCAATGGCTATGACGTGAAACTCACCAACAAGTCGCCGTTCGCCAAAGCGGCCCTGGGTTACAACCACCAGTTCGATGACATGACCCTGCGTGTTGAAGCCGGTGCCCGTCACACCATTGATGGCCGCGCCAAGCTCAAGGTGGACGGTGTTGGCAGCGACACCGTGGACCTCAAGGACCGCACCAACCCTTACGCTGAAGTCAGCCTGCTGATGAACCAGAAGGGCGACCTACCGGTCATGGCGGGCCTGTACTACACCCGCACCGAGTACAAGCTCGACGGCGATTCCTATGTAGCCGACAACACCAAGCTCAAGCGTGACGAGTACGGTTTCAAGGTGGGTATCGCGTTCTGACGCTGTTGTGCTGCAAAAAACGCCCCGAATTCTCGGGGCGTTTTTTGGGTGCGCCAGGCATGGCGCTTTGCGCGCAAGCCTACTCGATCTTGGACTTGATTAGGTAACTTAAAGTAGTAGGAGATTCACCGGATGATCGTTTGATTTGGCACTAACTGACAGGTGTGCGCGCTTGTTTTTTGTACAAATATAGATAGACCGCAATTGATACTGATGCCGTTAAAAAAGCCATGCATGCAGCCACAACAAAAGGTGCCGGGCGACCGCCTGCGATTATTAGCATTGTCCCTAAAGAAGGTCCAATTATAACGCATAGCATTTGGATGCTTCTGAAGGACATGGATACTCTTCCGATACTATCAGAAGGGCATAATTGTTGAAGTATTATATTGGACGATATGATTAATATCTCATAACTGAAACCATTCACAAACCAAGCCAGCGGATAGAGATAGGCTCTTCCAGGTATTTGGAAAAATACTAAAATTGCGGTCAGGATTAATGCTGCAGAAAAAATAAATAATGCATGTGATCGAAGCAGGATCTCATCGATATTGCTCAATTTGAACTTCACCAACAGTGCGGCACATATCGCGCCTCCGGCGGTTGCGGAAACGATTACTGAAAAATTAACTGGAGGTAAACCTTCGTAGGCTAGAAAGGACGCCAAATGCGGGTCGTAAAGTCCTAAAGCCAGCGATGTCAGTAGGGAGTATAAAAAGCCTATGCGTAGTTGAAAGGGCAAGGCATTGAAAATAGAAAGTCCTCTTGTTATGTCGCGATAGAGTGGAAGGGTTTTCGTAGAGGAGTCATTAGTTTGCGTTCGGAATCCCAGGCAAATAGACCTTAGGAGTGGAAAGGTTAATGCAATGGCGGCAGCCGACAAAAAGAATAAATCCTTAGGTGATAATACTGTCGTTAATACGCCTGCAAGTAATGGCGCAAAAATTTTGGAGGATTGATCAAATACACTGACGTGACTGAAAAAGGATTTGCGCTCTTCGGCAAGTATCAGTTGTCGAACCATGATGGTTATCGAAGGGAAGTAAAATAAGTTTGACACGCCTTTGAATAAAATGAAAAACAAAAAACTCTGAAGGTCTGGAGACACTGCTAGTGCTACAGTAGATAGTGTACGCAGTAAGGCACCAAATAATAGTGTTTTCCTTACGTCATGTCGATCTATCAGCGTTCCAACGATAGGGCCAAGAAACAACATTGGGGCACCCAGGCAAAAAGCCAGGAACGCTATCGATGAAGGAGAGGCATGCCATAGATAAACGGGAACCGTGAAGATCAAAAAAATATCAAGCCATAGTGAGAGACTGGATAGCGCTTGCACGTAAATAAGCTTACTTGACGTTTTCATCATGCCGATCTGAATTGAGAAAAAATTTGTCTTCAAATACGAAGCCGTCGAGTTCATGTTCATTGGCGAATTGATACAGGTCGCTCAACCTATTTATAAAGCTGCGACCATTGAAGTTTAGGGAGGTGTTGCAAAGTACGCCGACTCCTGAAATATCACGATAGGCGCTCAGTAGCTGATGCATACGAAGATTCTGCGATTTATTGCCTGATTGAGGGCGCGCTGAGTTATCAACATGCGTCACCGCTGGGATTCTAGATGAAATAACTTTGCGAAATTCCAGCATGAAGGGGGAGGGGGTAGACGGGCGGAAGTATTCAGCCATACATTCTTCTAAGCATATCGGCGCAATAGGTCGAAACCCTTCGCGCTTCTTGATTTTGTTCAATCTAATGAGGTTATCTCTAGGGTAGGGCGCCGCTAAATTACTCGTTTCATATAGAGTCCCTCAGGGTTATTGCCTTCGCAGATTTACGATGCGCTTAAACCGTATGAGGGTCTATTGTAATTGTCAATTTTAATTTATTGAGTTGTATTTTTTTCAGTTGAGTCTTCGTGTATTTTTCCAGGCATTTATAGGATCGGTCTGATTGGCATTTCCTACATTTCGCTCCATCGTTGACTTCTAAAAGTATTGATTCATATACAAGACTGTAATATCCAGTTGCATATAAGACGACGATTCCGTTGTCGTTGTGGTTCACATGTTTTTCTTCGCAGGTGCTCAATGCTAAAAGCGTTTAGTCGAGGAAACCAAACGCGGCTTATGGAATGCCTACGTTTATATTGACCTGCATCTGGCGTTTACCCTTGCGGCCGAGTGCGCCATGACTGGTGCTGTTCGACTCACTGTGGTGGTGAGTCGAATGACTTGGAGGTGAAAGTCCTCTACACACCCGGCAAGGGGAAGTGTTAGCCAGAGGCAAGGGTGCCGCGGGTGACTGCGAATTTGAAGGAAGCCCGAGGCTACTAGCCGGCGGCAAGAGGGACGCCGCAAGACGGCCCGCTCTCGCGGTTGCTGTCGAATATCCTGCTCTACGAACTCGACAAAGAGCTGGCGCGACGGGGCCATCGCTTCGTACGTTATGCCGACAATGCGAACATTTTGTGTGCGCAGTCGTCGGGCCGGCGAGCGAGTGTTGGCAGGCGTCGAGCGCCTCTTGAATCAGCATCGCGCAACCTGATGCGCTTGGAACTCAGTGAGGAACGTGCCTGTAAGTCGGCTTTTAATGGTCGTAGCCCATGGTGGAACTCGGGAGCCCGCCATATGAATCAGGTGCTACCGAAGAAACTGTGGGATCGTTTGGGATTGGTCTCGATACTGGATACGATAAACCGGCTTAATCGCATAACCTGAACCGTCGTATGCGGAACCGTACGTACGGTGGTGTGAGAGGGCGGCGGATGTAAATCCGCCTCCTGCTCGATGCTTTTGCAGGTCAGCCCAGTGCGGCAAGTTGTGCCACGGTTTCCGGAAAACGCGCCACCAGGCGTATAAGGGTGACGGCCTGGGCGTTGGGTTTGGCCCGGCCGACCGGGAGAGGTTGAGTTGCTGGCGCACGGCGATCACCTCGTCTGCGTGGCATAGGACAGTGTTGAGCCCATGAGTATCCCACTGACGCTCCTCGATCCAAATGTGGGAGCGGGCTTGCTCGCGAAGGCGATAGTGGTTGCACTGCATCTCTAATGTCTTCCCCCTGAAACGCAAAACGGCGCCCAAAGGCGCCGTTTTGCTTATTGCATCAATCTAAGCGATCAAACGCCCAACACCGCGTGCTGCACCAGGGTGAGCAACGGTTGTGGGTACACACCCAGGAAGAACGCGAGCAGGGCGATGGCCAGCAGCATCACGCCGCCTGCCTTCTGTTCCCAATGCAGCTCGGCATCCACACGGCGCAGGTTTGGCTCGATCAGGTACAGGGTGACCATCACGCGCAGGTAGTAGAACACGCCGATGGCGCTGCCCAGTACCAGGGAAGCAACCAGCCACCATTGATGAGCTTCGACACCGGTAGCGACGATGTAGAACTTGCCGATGAAGCCTGCGGTCAGCGGGATACCGGCAAGGGACAGCATCATTACGGTAAGTACGGCGGTCAGGTATGGACGGCGCCAGAACAGGCCACGGTATTCGTACAGGGCGTCGGCGTCACGGCCTTTATAAGGAGAGGACATCAGGGTGATCACGCCGAACGCGCCGAGGCTGGTGATCACGTAGGTGACCAGGTACACGCCGATGGCTTCCACGGCCAGGCCTTTGCTCGCCACCAGGGCGATCAGCAGGTAGCCGAAGTGGGCGATGGACGAATAACCCAGCAGACGCTTGAGGTTGTTCTGGGTCAGCGCCAGCAGGTTACCGAACAGGATCGACGCAATGGCGATCACGGTCAGCACGTTGCTCAGCACGCCGGTGTTGGCGGCAGGGGAGATCTGGAACAGACGCACCATCACCGCAAACACCGCCACTTTCGACGCAGTGGCCAGGAACGCCGCCACCGGCGCCGGGGCGCCTTCGTACACGTCCGGGGTCCACAGGTGGAACGGCACCAGCGACAACTTGAACGCCAGGCCGATCAGCATCATCGCCAGGCCCAGTTGGGCAATCGGCGCAGGGCTGTTGGTGGCGGCCAGGGCGTGGCCGATACCGCTGAAGCTCAGGCTGCCGGCTTCGGCGTAGAGCAGGGCCATACCGAACAACAGGAACGCGGAACCCGCGGCCGACAGCACCATGTACTTGATGCCGGCTTCCAGGGAGCGCTTGCTGAAGAAGGCATAGGCCACCAGACCGTAGGTCGGAATCGACAGCAGTTCCAGGCCGATGAACAAGCCGGCAAGGTGCTGTGCGCTGACCAGCACGATGCCACCGGCCGCAGCCAGCAGGATCAGCAGGTACAGCTCTTCCTTGTTACCCGGGTAGCCGGTGCCGCCTTCGCCGAGGTAGGCGTGGGCGAGGGTCACGCATGCCAGGGTCGCCACCAGGATCAGGGCGATGTACAGCAGCGCGAAGTCATCGACCATCATCAGCGGCGTGACCGCCAGTGGCGCGACCTTGAGGGCCGGGATGATCGACAACAGGGCCAGGTTCAAGCCGGCACAGGACAGCAGGAACGTTTGCGAGTGATTGCGGCGCCAGGCGATCGCCAGCATCACCACCACGATGGTGAGGCTGGTGATCAGCAGCGGCGCAAGCGCGATAAAGTGTTGGATCGTGAATTCCATAGCGCTCTTACCGGGCCGAAGCGAGTTGGGAGAAGGCGGTGCCGAACCACTGCTGCACGCCATGCATCGTTGCGGTAGAAGTGTCCAGGAACGGTTGCGGGTACACGCCGATGAAGATCAGCAATACCGCAAGGCCGAGCACCATGATCAGTTCGCGAGCATCCATACCGTGCAGGACGGTGTCCGACTTGGCCGGGCCGAAATACGCGCGGTGGATCATGATCAGCGAGTAGACCGAACCGAACACCAGGCCGGAAGTGGCGATGGCGCTGATCCATGGCGTCTGCACGAAGGCACCCATCAGGATCAGGAACTCGCCGATGAAGTTACCGGTACCCGGCAAGCCCAGGGACGCAGCGGCGAAGAACAGGCTGATCGCCGGCAGGTACGCGATGCGCGACCACACGCCACCCATTTCCCGCATGTCACGGGTGTGCAGGCGTTCGTACAACTGGCCACTCAGGATAAAGAGTGCAGCAGCCGAAACACCGTGGGCCAACATCTGGATCACCGCGCCTTGCAACGCCAGCTGGCTGCCGGAGTAGATGCCGATCAGTACGAAGCCCATGTGGGAAACGGACGAGAAGGCAATCAGACGCTTGATGTCGGTTTGTGCAAAGGCCAGGAACGCACCGTAGAAGATCCCGATCAGACCCAGGGTCATGGCAATCGGCGCGAACTCGGCCGAGGCATTCGGGAACAGCGGCAGGGCGAAACGCAGCAGGCCGTAGGCTGCCGTCTTCAGCAGGATACCGGCCAGGTCCACGGAACCGGCAGTCGGCGCCTGGGCGTGAGCGTCAGGCAACCAGGAGTGGAACGGCACCACCGGCAGCTTCACCGCGAAGGCGATGAAGAAACCGAGCATCAGGATGTACTCGGTGGTCAGCGACATCTTGGTCTTCAACAGGTCGGCGTAGTTGAAGGTAATCACGCCCGTGCTGTTGAAGTTGACCAGTACCAGGCCCAGGATCGCCACCAACATGATCAGGCCGGAAGCCTGGGTGAAGATGAAGAACTTGGTCGCCGCGTAGATCCGGGTTTTCTTGCCGTCCGAAGAACTGTGACCCCAGAGCGCGATGAGGAAGTACATCGGCACCAGCATCATTTCCCAGAAGAAGAAGAACATGAACAGGTCGAGGGCGAGGAACACGCCGACGACACCGCCCAGGATCCACATCAGGTTCAGGTGGAAGAAGCCCACGTGACGCTGGATCTCTTTCCAGGAGCAGAGTACCGAGAGGATACCCAGCAGGCCGGTCAGCAGGATCATCAACAGCGACAGGCCGTCGAGGGCCAGGTGCACGTTGATGCCGAAGCGCTGGATCCACACGTGCTTGAATTCAAGCGCGAAGGTGGGGTCGACACCCGGTGCCGGAGCAAATGAATAGTCGCCATGGGCCCACAGCCAGAGGCCGAGCGCGAGTTCCAGGGACATGGTCAGCAACGCAATCCAGCGGGGGAGGGTGGCGCCGAAGCGTTCACCCATCCAGCAGAGCAGGCCGCCGATGAAGGGGATCAGGATTAGCCAGGGCAGAATCATGACAGGCTCGTTTCCTTTCGCAAGTTCGCAAAGATCGCAATGTTCGCAATGTGCATAGACATGGTCAGACCGCTACCACAACGATGGCGCCAATCACCAGAACCGCACCGGCCGCCATGGAAGCTGCATACCAACGCAGTTGGCCCGTCTCGCTGCGGCTCAGGGCGGTGTGACCAGCCTTGGCGGCGCGCGGGATCAAACCGATGGTCTGGTCGAGCGGGTCTTTGCGCAGTACATGGCTGATGGCCAGGTAGGGCTTGACGAACAGTTTGTCGTAGATCCAGTCGAAGCCCCAGGCGGCGAACCACCAGGCCGACAGGAAGCGGCCAATGCCACTGTTGGCCACGGCGGTCACGAAGCGACGCTTGCCGAGGAACAGCAGGGCTGCCAGCAGGATACCGGCGATGGCAATGGCACCCGAGGCGATTTCCAGGCTGTGCTTGTCTGCGCCGCCGGCATGGCCGACGCTTTGTGGCAGTACACCGTGCAGAGGCGGGGTGATCATGGCGCCGATGAAGGTCGACAGGATGATCAGCACCGACAGTGGCAGCCAGTGGGAGATGCCGTGGCCTGCGTGCGCTTCGGTCTTGGCTTCACCGTGGAAGGTGATGAAGATCAGGCGGAAGGTGTACAGCGAGGTCATGAACGCACCTACCAGGCCTGCGTACAGCAGGTTCTGGTTTCCGCTGGCGAAGGCTTCCCAGAGAATCTCGTCCTTGGAGTAGAAACCGGCGGTCACCAGCGGCAGGGCTGCGAGCGCGGCACCACCGACGATGAAGCTGGCGTAGGCCAGTGGCAGTTTCTTCCACAGGCCGCCCATCTTGAAGATGTTCTGCTCGTGGTGGCAGGCCACGATCACCGCACCGGAAGCAAGGAACAGCAGCGCCTTGAAGAACGCGTGGGTCATCAGGTGGAAGATCGCCGCGTCCCAGGCACCAACGCCCAGGGCCAGGAACATGTAGCCGATCTGGCTCATGGTCGAATAGGCGAGGATGCGCTTGATGTCGGTCTGCACCAGCGCGGCGAAGCCGGCCAGTACCAGCGTCACGCCGCCCACTATGCCAACCAGGTGCAGGATGTCCGGCGCCAGGGTGAACAGGCCATGGGTACGGGCGATCAGGTAAACACCGGCGGTTACCATGGTGGCGGCGTGGATCAGTGCCGACACCGGGGTAGGACCGGCCATCGCGTCCGCCAGCCAGGTTTGCAGCGGCAGTTGCGCAGATTTACCCACAGCGCCGCCCAGCAGCATCAGGGTCGCCAGGGTGATCCAGAAGTCACCGACCTGGAATTTCTGCGGTGCCAGCACCAGCAGTTCCTGGATATTCAGCGTGCCCACCTGTTGGAACAGGATGAACAGGCCGATGGCCATGAACACGTCGCCGATGCGGGTAACGATGAATGCCTTGAGTGCCGCGTTACCGTTGTTGCGGTTGCTGTAGTAGAAACCGATCAACAGGTACGAGCACAGGCCCACGCCTTCCCAGCCGAAGTACAGGAACAACAGGTTATCGCCCAGCACCAGGAACAGCATGCTGGCGATAAACAGGTTGGTGTACGAGAAGAAGCGTGAGTAGCCCGCTTCACCGCGCATGTACCAGGACGCGAACAGGTGGATCAGGAAGCCCACGCCGACAACCACGCCCAGCATGGTGATCGACAGGCCGTCGACGTAGAGGGCGAAGTTGGGCTTGAAGCCCTCCACCGACATCCACTGCCACAGCACCAGGGTGTAGTGACCGCCTTCCGGCGGCGCCACGTTGAATTGCCAGATGACGTAGGCGGCAACAATCGCCGACAGGCCAATGGAACCCACACCCACCAGGGCAGAAAGGTTTTCCGACCAGCGTCCACGGGAGAACGACAGCAGCAGGAAACCGATCAGGGGGAATACGAAAGTCAGAAAGATCATGTTCATCCGCGCATCTCACTGGCAGCGTCGATATCAAGCGTGTGGAAGCGACGATACAGTTGCAGCAGAATCGCCAGGCCGATACTGGCCTCGGCGGCTGCCAGGCTGATCACCAGGATGAACATGACTTGTCCATCCGGCTGGCCCCAACGTGCACCCGCAACGATGAACGCCAACGCTGCAGCGTTCATCATGATTTCCAGGCTCATCAACACGAACAGAATGTTACGGCGCACCATCAGGCCGACCAGGCCAAGGCAGAACAGGATGCCGGCGACCGCCAGACCATGCTCCAAAGGGATAGCAGGCATCGTCATTGCTCCTTGGCTTCGTTGCGGCCCAAGTGGAAGGCGGTGATGGCTGCGGCGAGCAGCAGCATCGAAGCCAGTTCGACCACCAGCAGGTACGGGCCGAACAGGCTGATGCCCACGGCTTTCGCGTCTACGGTGGTGTGGCCGATGGCCTGGCCGCTCTGGTGAGCGAACAGCACATACAGCAGTTCACCCAGCAGCAGGGCTGCCAGGATCACCGGGCCGAGCCAGATGCCGGGCTTGAGCCAGACGCGTTCCTGGGCGACCGAAGCCGGCCCGAGGTTGAGCATCATCACCACAAACACGAACAGCACCATGATGGCGCCGGCGTAGGCGATCACTTCCAGTACACCGGCGAACGGTGCGCCGAGACTGAAAAAGGTCATGGCCACAGCGATCAGCGAAATGATCAGGTAGAGCAGGGCATGCACGGGGTTGGTGTTGGTGATCACGCGAAGCGTGGACACAACAGCGATACCCGATGCGAAATAGAAAGCGAATTCCATCTTTCTTCCTTAAGGCAGCAAGCTCTTCACGTTGATCGGCTCGGCTTCGTTTTGTGCGGCGCCTTTGGGCTTACCGGCAACGGCCATACCTGCAACACGATAGAAGTTGTAATCAGGGTTTTTACCGGGACCAGAGATCAGCAGATCTTCTTTCTCGTACACCAGGTCCTGACGTTTGAACTCGGCCATCTCGAAATCCGGTGTCAGCTGGATCGCGGTGGTCGGGCAAGCTTCCTCGCAGAGGCCGCAAAAAATGCAGCGCGAGAAGTTGATACGGAAGAAGTCCGGGTACCAGCGACCGTCTTCGGTTTCAGCTTTCTGCAGGGAGATGCAACCCACCGGGCACGCCACGGCGCACAGGTTGCAGGCTACGCAACGCTCTTCGCCATCGGGGTCGCGGGTCAGTACGATGCGGCCGCGATAGCGCGGCGGCAGGTATACCGCTTCTTCCGGGTATTGCAGGGTGTCGCGTTTGCGAAAGCCATGGCCGAAAACCATCACCAGGCTTCGCAACTGGGTACCGGTACCCTTAACGATGTCGCCAATATATTTGAACATGGGTCAAATCCTCACTGAACCGCGCCCGCTGGCGTGTTCAACAACACAACGGCAGCAGTCACCAGCAAATTGATCAGGGTCAGCGGCAGGCAGAAGCGCCAGCTGAAATCCATCACCTGGTCGTATCGTGGACGCGGAATGGAAGCGCGCAGCAGGATAAACAACATGATGAAGAACGCGGTCTTGAGGAAGAACCAGAAGAACGCCAACTGCGGCAGGATGCCGAACGGACCGTGCCAGCCGCCGAAGAACAGCGTGACCAGCAGGGCCGAGATCAAGATGATCCCGATGTATTCGCCAACGAAGAACATGCCCCACTTCATGCCGGCATATTCAATGTGGTAACCGTCGGCCAGTTCCTGTTCCGCTTCCGGCTGGTCGAACGGGTGACGGTGAGTCACGGCCACGCCAGCGATGAAGAAGGTACAGAAGCCGAAGAACTGCGGAATGATGAACCACAGGTTCTGCGCCTGGTACTCGACGATGTCGCGCATGTTGAACGAGCCGACCTGCACTACGATGCCCATCAGGGCAAGGCCCATGAACACTTCGTAAGACACGGTCTGGGCCGAAGCCCGCAAGCTGCCCAGCAGGGCGAACTTGTTGTTACTGGCCCAGCCAGCGAACAGCACCGCGTAGACCGACAAACCGGCCATGGCGAAGAAGAACAGCAAGCCGATGTTCAGGTCCGCCACGCCCCAGGTCGGGGTGATCGGGATGATCGCGAAGGCGATCAGCAAGGCGCTCATGGCCACGACCGGTGCCAGGGTGAAGATCACCTTGTCGGCAAACGGCGGAGTCCAGTCTTCCTTGAAGAACATTTTCAGCATGTCGGCCGCGATCTGGAACATACCGAATGGGCCAACGCGGTTCGGACCGTAACGGTCCTGCCACCAACCCAACAGGCGACGTTCGACGAAGCTGAGCAGGGCGCCCGCCACGACCACGGCCAACAGGATCACGATGGCCTTGACGACCGAGATGATCACGTCGATCACTTCAGGGGTGAACCAGGTCATTGCGCTGCCTCCTGCAGACCGTCAACGGTTTGGCCAAAGATCGCAGGCGGGATACCGGCGAGGCCTTTCGGCAGTGCAACCAGGCCGGCACCCAACTCTTCGTTGATACGCAGCGGCAGGCGCAGGGTCTGGCCGGCTACGTTCAAGCTGAGCAAGGCACCGTCGTTGACGCCCAGGCGGTCGGCTTCGGACTTGGCCACGGACACGTAGGCGGTCGGGATGCGCTCTTGAACCGGCGCGGCCTTGGAAGAGGTCTCTTCGCTGCCGAACAAGTGGAAGAACGGCACGACCTGCCAGGTGCCCGGGGCCGGGTTGAACGGCCGCGGTACCGCAGCGAACCAGTTCAGCGAGTCACCGGTGCTTTCGATCAGGCGTGTGCCCGGGTCGCCAGCACGGATGTGACCACCGACTTCGTCCTGGAACTTGTTCCAGGCCTGCGGCGAGTTCCAGCCCGGCGACCAGGCAAATGGCACTTGCTGACGCGGCTCGACCGAGCCCGAGTAACCTTCCATGGAGAAGGCGAACGCGGTGTCGATGTCTTGCGGGGTACGCGGTTCGTGCACGCTGATGTCAGCACGCATGGCGGTACGCCCGGAGTAGCGCAGCGGTTCACGGGCCAGTTTCATACCCTTGATGCGGAACGCGGCAGACGGTGCAGCGTCGACAATCCGGGCAAGCTGCGGCGCACTCGCGGCGGTGGCTGCGGTGACGTGGTCGAGCTGGGTCCAGTCGATCGGCTGGTTCAGCAGGGTGGCGCGCAGGGCATGCAGCCAGCGCCAGCCTTCGTGAACCAGGATGCTGGCGTCCATGTACTTCGGATCGAACACCTGGAAGAAGCGCTGGGCGCGACCTTCCTGGCTGACCAGGGTACCGTCGCCTTCGGCAAAGCTGGCGGCGGGCAGTACCAGGTCGGCGCGGTCGCTGGTGGCGGTCTTCTGGTGGTCGGCCACGATCAGGACCTTGGCGGCGTTCAGTGCAGCGTCAACCTTGGCGGCGTCGGTGCGGGTGTACAGGTCGTTTTCCAGCACCACGATGGCGTCGGCGTTGCCGTCGGTCACCGCTTGCAGGGCTGCGTCCAGGGACTCGCCACCGAGCATCGCCAGGCCAAGGCTGTTGGCTTCCGGCACCACCAGGCTGATGGAGCCGTTCTTGTCGCGCAGCTTCAGGGCCTTGGCGATGTTGGCGGCGGCTTCGATCAGCGCCTTGGAACCCAACGAGGTGCCGGCAATGATCAAGGGACGCTTGGCCGCCAGCAGAGCGTCGGCGATGCGCTGGGCCAGTTCAACGGCTTCAGCGTCCAGGCCTTCGACGGCAGGCGCGCTGGCGTCGAGGGCGTGGGCCACGGCGAAACCGATACGGGCCAGGTCATCCGGCGCTGCGTGTACGCATTCTTCGGCGATATCGTCGAGCTTGGTTTCAGCCAGGCTTGCGATAAACAGCGGGTTCAGCGCGTGCTGGCCGATGTTTTTCACCGCGGCGTCGAGCCACGGCTGCACGCGCATGGCGTCGGCCATCTCTTCGGCCTTGCCTTTGACCGACTGGCGCAGCGACAGCGCGATGCGTGCGGCGGTCTGGGTCAGGTCTTCACCGAGTACGAAGATGGCGTCGTGGTCTTCGATGTCGCGCATGTTCGGCACCGGCAGCGGGCTGTCGTTCAGCACTTGCAGGACCAGGCGGATGCGCTCCAGTTCACCGGCTTCGATGCCGGAGTAGAAGTGCTCGGCACCCACCAGCTCGCGCAACGCGTAGTTGCTTTCGAGGCTGGCACGCGGCGAACCGATACCGACGATGTTGCGCCCGCGCAGCAGGTCAGCGGCTTTATCCAGCGCCGCGTCCAGGCTCAGCTTGGCGCCATCGGCCAGCAGCGGCTGGCGTGGGCGGTCTTCGCGGTTGACGTAGCCATAGCCGAAACGGCCACGGTCGCACAGGAAGTACTGGTTGACCGAACCGTTGAAGCGGTTTTCGATCCGACGCAGTTCGCCGTAGCGCTCGCCCGGGGAAATGTTGCAACCGCTGGAGCAGCCATGGCAGATGCTCGGCGAGAACTGCATGTCCCACTTACGGTTGTAGCGCTCGGAGTGGGTCTTGTCGGTGAACACACCGGTCGGGCAGACCTCGGTGAGGTTGCCGGAGAACTCGCTTTCGAGCACGCCGTCTTCAACGCGACCGAAGTACACGTTGTCGTGGGCGCCGAATACGCCCAGGTCGGTGCCGCCGGCATAGTCTTTATAGAAGCGCACGCAACGGTAGCAGGCGATGCAGCGGTTCATCTCGTGGGAGATGAACGGGCCGAGGTCCTGGTTCTGGTGGGTACGCTTGGTGAAGCGATAACGGCGCTCGTTGTGGCCGGTCATCACCGTCATGTCTTGCAGGTGGCAGTGACCGCCTTCCTCACAGACCGGGCAGTCGTGGGGGTGGTTGGTCATCAGCCATTCGACAACACTGGCGCGGAACGCCTTGGATTCTTCATCTTCGATGGAGATCCAGGTGTTGTCGGTGGCTGGGGTCATGCAGGACATGACGATACGACCACGGGTGTCGTTCTCGTCGGTGTATTGCTTGACCGCACACTGGCGACAGGCACCGACGCTACCGAGAGCGGGGTGCCAGCAGAAATACGGGATATCAAGGCCGAGTGACAGACACGCCTGTAACAGGTTGTCCGCCCCATCGACTTCGAGCGCTTTGCCGTCTACGTGGATAGTGGCCATGGTTCAAAGTTCTTCGTTGGCCCGTTGTCAGCGGGCGTGGCTAATGGAATCTTGTTATTCATGGGCATCAACACAGCCTTTACGGCGTCAGCCCATGAGCAGGCGAAGGGCACGGACCCTGCGCCTGTTTAAGCGTTACGCGCCGACTACGATCGGCCTTGCCAGAGGCGGGACGGCGGCGCTGGTAGGCGCGATGCCGGCTTCGAACTCCGAGCGGAAGTATTTGATTGCGCTGCCCAATGGCTCCACGGCGCCCGGTGCGTGAGCACAGAAGGTCTTGCCCGGGCCGAGGAAACCGACCAGACCCAGCAGGGTCTCGATATCACCCTCGCGGCCCTCGCCGTTTTCCAGGGCCATCAGCAGCTTGACGCTCCATGGCAGGCCGTCGCGGCATGGGGTGCAGAAGCCGCAGGATTCGCGGGCAAAGAACTGCTCCATGTTGCGCAGCAATGACACCATGTTCACGGTGTTGTCGACCGCCATCGCCAGGCCGGTACCCATCCGGGTGCCCACCTTGCCGATGCCGCCGGCATACATTTGTGCGTCGAGGTGCTCAGGGAGCAGGAAACCGGTACCGGCGCCGCCTGGCTGCCAGGCTTTCAAGGTGTAGCCGTCGCGCATGCCGCCGGCGTAGTCCTCGAACAGCTCGCGTGCGGTCACGCCGAACGGCAGCTCCCACAGGCCAGGGTTCTTGACCTTGCCGGAGAAGCCCATGAGCTTGGTGCCCATGTCTTCACTGCCTTCGCGAGCCAAGGATTTGTACCAGTCCACGCCGTCGGCAATGATCGCCGGCACGTTGCACAGGGTCTCGACGTTGTTCACGCAAGTCGGCTTGCCCCACACGCCCACGGCGGCAGGGAAGGGCGGCTTGGAGCGCGGGTTGGCGCGGCGGCCTTCGAGGGAGTTGATCAGTGCGGTTTCTTCACCGCAGATGTAACGCCCGGCGCCGGTGTGTACGAACAGCTCGAAGTCAAAACCGGAACCGAGGATGTTCTTGCCCAGCAGGCCGGCGGCCTTGGCTTCTTCCACGGCACGGGTCAGGTGCTTGGCGGCGGTGGTGTATTCGCCACGCAGGAAGATGTAGCCACGGTAGGTTTTCAGCGCGCGGGCGCTGATCAGCATGCCTTCGATCAGCAGATGGGGCAGTTGCTCCATCAGCATGCGGTCTTTCCAGGTGTTGGGCTCCATTTCATCCGCGTTGCACAGCAGGTAGCGGATGTTGATGGATTCGTCCTTGGGCATCAGGCCCCACTTCACGCCCGTGGGGAAGCCCGCACCGCCGCGGCCTTTGAGGCCGGCATCTTTGACGGTCTGGACGATGTCGTCCTGAGCCATGTCGGCGAAGGCTTTACGCGCAGCGGCGTAACCGTTCTTGGCCTGGTACTCGTCAAGCCATACAGGCTCGCCGTCGTCGCGCAGACGCCAGGTCAGCGGGTGGGTCTCAGGCGAACGCTTGATCAGGTTGGCCGGGCCGAAAGAAGTCAGGGTCATGGGTAGCCCTCGAGCAATTGGGTCACGCCAGCAGGCTGCACGTCACCGAATGTGTCGTCGTCGATCATCAACGCCGGCGCCTTGTCACAGTTGCCCAGGCAGCACACCGGCAGCAGCGTGAAGCGGCCGTCCGGGGTAGTCTGGCCCAGGCCGATGCCCAGTTTGTTCTGGATTTCGCTGACCACGGATTCATGGCCGCCGATGTAGCAGACCATGCTGTCGCACACGCGAATGATGTGGCGGCCGACCGGCTGGCGGAAGATCTGGCTGTAGAACGTCGCCACGCCTTCAACATCGCTGGCGGGGATGCCGAGGATCTCGCCGATGGCGTAGAGGGCGCCGTCCGGCACCCAGCCACGTTCCTTCTGGACGATCTTCAAGGCTTCGATCGACGCCGCGCGCGGGTCTTCGTAGTGATGCAGCTCGTGCTCGATGGCCGAGCGCTCGGTTTCACTGAGGGTGAAACGGTCTGTCTGGATAAGCGTGCTGTTCATGCTTAGCGGTCCACGTCGGCCATAACGAAATCGATACTACCCAGGTACGCAATCAAGTCCGCGACCATCTCGCCTTTGATCACCGAAGGGATCTGCTGCAAGTGGGCAAAGCTTGGGGTACGAATCCGGGTGCGGTAGCTCATGGTGCCGCCATCGCTCGTCAGGTAATAACTGTTGATACCCTTGGTCGCTTCGATCATCTGGAAGGACTCGTTGGCCGGCATGACCGGGCCCCACGAAACTTGCAGGAAGTGCGTGATCAGGGTTTCGATGTGCTGCAGCGTGCGCTCTTTGGGCGGCGGCGTGGTCAGCGGGTGATCTGCCTTGTACGGGCCGGCCGGCATGTTGCGCATGCACTGCTCGATGATTTTCAGGCTCTGGCGCATTTCTTCGACGCGCACGATGCAACGGTCGTAGGCATCGCCGTTGGCCGACAGCGGGACTTCGAATTCGAAGTTCTCGTAGCCTGAGTACGGGCGTGCTTTACGCAAGTCGAAATCGCAACCGGTCGAACGCAAGCCAGCACCGGTGACGCCCCATTCCAGGGCTTCTTTGGTGTTGTAGGCGGCGACGCCGATGGTGCGACCTTTGAGGATGCTGTTATCCAGCGCAGCCTTCTGGTACTCGTCCAGACGCTTGGGCATCCAGTCGATGAATTCCTTGACCAGACGTTCCCAGCCATTCGGCAGGTCGTGGGCAACACCGCCGATACGGTACCAGGCCGGGTGCAGGCGGAAACCGGTGATGGCTTCGATGACCTTGTAGGCGCGCTGACGGTCGGTGAAGGTGAAGAACACCGGGGTCATGGCGCCGACGTCCTGGATATAGGTACCCAGGAACAGCAGGTGGCTGGTTATGCGGAAGAACTCGGCCATCATGATGCGGATGGTGTCGACGCGGTCCGGCACCTTGATACCGGCCAGCTTCTCGACCGAGAGCACGTACGGCAGGTTGTTCATCACGCCGCCGAGGTAGTCGATACGGTCGGTGTACGGGATGAAGCTGTGCCACGACTGGCGCTCGGCCATCTTCTCGGCACCACGGTGGTGGTAGCCGATGTCCGGCACGCAGTCGACGATTTCTTCGCCGTCCAGTTGCAGGATGATACGGAAGGCACCGTGAGCCGAAGGGTGGTTCGGGCCCAGGTTGAGAAACATGTAGTCCTCGTTGGTGCCGGAACGCTTCATGCCCCAGTCTTCCGGACGGAAGCGCGCCGCTTCTTCTTCAAGCTGCTGCTTGGCCAGGTTGAGGCTGAACGGGTCGAATTCGGTGGCGCGCGCAGGGAAGTCCTTGCGCAGCGGGTGACCTTCCCAGGTCGGCGGCATCATGATGCGCGTCAGGTGCGGGTGGCCCGGGAAGTCGATGCCGAACATGTCCCAGACTTCGCGTTCGTACCAGCTGGCGTTTGGCCAGATGCCGGTCACGGTCGGGATGCTCAGGTCGCTCTCGCTCAGGGCGACCTTGATCATCACGTCGCTGTTACGTTCCAGCGACATCAGGTGGTAGAACACGGTGAAATCGGCACCGCTCGGCAGCCCCTGGCGCTTGGTGCGCAGGCGCTCGTCCACGCCATGCAGGTCATAGAGCATGACGTACGGCTTGGGCAGGTTGCGCAGGAAGGTCAGGACTTCGACGAGCTTGGCGCGCGCCACCCACAGCACCGGCATACCGGTGCGTGTGGCCTGGGCGGTGAAGGCGTCAGGGCCAAAACGGTTATTGAGTTCGACGACCACATCCTGGTCGTCTGCCTTATAAGGCGGGATGCGTCGAGCACTGCCTGTAGTCATGGTTTTTTTATCGCTTTCGGTCAACGTAAAGAATGAAGCCAGGTGTTCGTTCTATAAAAGAAGCGGTCTGGATCAGACTTCGTCAGGGCTGCGCAGATTGGTGACTGCGATTCGCTGTTCGCGGCGCTGTTCCTTTTGCGAAGGCATCTCGGCGCGGTACACGCCTTGATCGCCTACGACCCAGGAAAGCGGGCGACGCTCCTTGCCAATCGATTCCTGCAACAGCATCAAGCCTTGCAGAAAAGCTTCAGGGCGGGGCGGGCAGCCAGGCACGTAGACGTCCACGGGCAGGAACTTGTCCACCCCTTGAACGACGGAGTAGATGTCGTACATGCCACCGGAGTTGGCGCACGAACCCATGGAGATAACCCACTTCGGCTCGAGCATTTGCTCGTAGAGACGCTGAATGATCGGCGCCATCTTGATAAAGCAGGTTCCGGCGATAACCATGAAATCCGCCTGGCGCGGCGATGCCCGAATAACTTCGGCGCCAAAGCGCGCGATGTCGTGGGGCGCCGTGAAGGCGGTCGTCATTTCCACGTAGCAGCACGAAAGACCGAAGTTGTACGGCCACAGGGAGTTTTTACGCCCCCAGTTGACCGCGCCACTCAGCACGTCTTCGAGCTTGCCCATGTAGATGTTTTTGTGGACTTGGTCTTCTAACGGGTCGGAAACGGTTTCCCGTTCGCCGATGGGGTACTGCTCGTTAGGAGCATCCGGGTCGATCCTGGTGAGATTGTATTGCATCGCCAAAGCCTCATTGTTTCAGCTTCGCTTGCCGCTTACGACGAGCTTCCGGAGCCCAGTCAAGGGCGCCCACTCGGAATAGGTAGACAAGGCCTGCCAACAGAATTGCTATGAAAACGAGAGCTTCGACGAATCCGGTCCAGCCGCTTTCGCGAACAGACACAGACCAGGCAAAGAGAAAGAGGGCTTCGATATCGAAGATCACGAACAGCATCGCGACCAGATAGAATTTGGCTGAGAGCCGCAAGCGGGCGCCACCTGTAGGTAGCATGCCGGACTCGAACGGTTCGTTTTTGCTGCGGCCCCAAGCTTTTGACCCGAGGAGGCTGGAGACGCCGAGCATGAAGGCGCAAAGGCCGACAACACCGAGGAGGAAAATGGCAAAGCCCCAGTTGTGGGCCATGAGTCCTGTCGCTTCGGTCATGCTGGAAATCCTTAACAGAGAGCAAAGGTCTCTGAGCTCGAAAAAGTAACGATGCAGTGACGATATGTCGCAGCGCAATCAATCGCGGTGATTTTATGGCTAAACACCGGGCAAGTAAAATTCCTGGGGTGAAATTATTCGGTGGAATAAGCACATAGTGCACCTTTATGAGGCTGTAGCCCTTGTGGGGCGGGGATTAGCGGGCTTTTGAACAATTAAGTTTTGTTTGACCTGTAACGAAGTTTTTAGGGTCTAAATGATAATGAATATTGTTTGCGTGGAGGTTTAAGCGATTGTTTCTCATGCAGCGGGGGAAGTTGCCGTTACTTGTGCGATTGTCGTTAGTTGCTGGAACGGATCTTTTAACTGATTTGAATCAAGCAAATACCGCTCTAGGGAAACTCTGAAAAAGACTTTCTGATTTGGCAAAATACCGCGACCCCACCCACCGAGTTTCCCGATGAAGCAGATGACCTTCGCCGACGCCGAGTACGCTGGCAAGCGCAAGCAAACCCGCAA